>NZ_FOCS01000012.1:0-184331 GCF_900110155.1 Methylobacterium sp. UNC300MFChir4.1
CGCCCAGTGCCAAACAAATTGCGATGCGCCGGTCTGGTGGCCTGAGCGGCGTGCCCAGAACCCGATCCCATCTCGAACTCGGCCGTTAAACACGCCAGCGCCTATGGTACTGTGTCTCAAGACACGGGAGAGTCGGTCGCCGCCAGACCCGCCCATCGCAATACACACACCTTCCCTCGACACGAACACCGATCCGGCCCCCGGACACGGCGCACGCTCGTCAGAGCCCGCGTCGACCCGGACCAGCCGTACAGACTTGGCGCGGGGTGGAGCAGCCCGGTAGCTCGTCAGGCTCATAACCTGAAGGTCACAGGTTCAAATCCTGTCCCCGCAACCAAATCCGACACACAGAACCCGCCGCGCTCAACAGCGCGGCGGGTTCTGCGTTGTGGCAGTAAGTCGCGTGGACCCGCTCGTGGCGCGGACACGCTCCGTGACAGGGCCTGCCCTCCGCGAGGGGAGGGGAGTCCGAGCACCGCGCCGCCCCGGGTTCGCGGTCTGTGCCGCCTGCATCACGCGCGTCGAAGCCCGTCGTCGACCAGCCTCATCGCGAGCGGCCGAACCGGTTCCCGGGCGCGGTCCCCGGGCCGCGACCTTGGCGGTGTTGGCCTCGCAGGCACCTAGCCTTAAGATGCGGTGGGGTACGTCGTGATACGGCGTAAGGGGGGAGCGGCAATGATCTCACAGGCAGGCGGCACGGCCGACCTCGATCGGAGCTGAAGAGCGCGGTTTGCGCGTCTCCGCTCCCTCTCATCGTGCGGCCCGCCCGGTGATGCGTCGCGCATCGCCGCCGAGGCTAACCGCCCTGGCCCTGGCCCTGCTGGTCGCCGCGGGGAGCCAACCCGCGCGCGCTTTCGACCTGTTCGGCCTGTTCGGCAGCGAGCCGGAGCCGCCGCCACCGAGCGCCACGGCGCTTCCGTACACGCTGCGGATCACCGGCACGGACGATTCCGATGTGCTGCGAGCCCTGCAGGACACGTCCACCCTCTATCGCCTGCGGCAGGAGCCCCCGCCCGACGGCGAGGGCCTGCTGCGCCGGGCCGAGACCGACCGCGCCAAGCTCGCCGACGTCCTGTCTGGCTACGGCTACTATCAGGGAACGGTCACGATCCGGATCGACGGCGCGCCGGTGCCGGGCCAGGCGGCGTCGGCGGTCGGTGCCGCGGAGGCGTGGCGCAACCGCGGCCTCGTCCCGGTGCGGATCGCGGTCGATCTCGGGCCCCTCTACCAGCTGCGCCGGATCACCGTGCGCGATCCGGCGGGCAACCCGTTCCCGGAGTCCGAGTTGCCCGCGCGGGTCACCCGCGTCGACGACGACGATCCCGCGCGCTCGGCCACGGTGCTGGCGCGGGAAGCGCAGATCGTCGACCAGTTCCGCGCGCAGGGCCATCCCTTCGCCAAGGTGATCGCGCGCGACCCCGTGGTGGACGATTCCGCCCACGTCATGGACGTGACCTTCACGGTGGCGCCGGGCCCGGTGGCCGGACTCGGCCCGGTCACGGTCAGCGGCGCGCCCGGCATCGACCCGGCGACCATCCGGTCCTTCATCTACGCCGAGCCGGGCGACCCGTACTCGCCCCAGGCGGTGGCGGCGATCCGCCGGTCGGTGGCGCGGATCGAGGGGATCGGCGGCGTGCGGGTCCGCGAGGGCACGACCCTCGACGCCGACGGGAACCTGCCGCTGTTCGTCGCGGTCACCGAGCGCGAGCGCAACCTCGTGGGCGTCTCGGCGCGCTACTCCACCGTCGACGGGCCGGGCGTGCGGGCCTACTACGCCAACCGCAACCTGTTCGGTGGCGGCGAGTCCTTCAGGGTGGACGCCGACATCTACTACCTGGGTCTCGGGAACGACCCGTTCGCCAACCAGCGCAAGCTCGCGGGGATCGGCACGAACGGCCTCGGCGGCCGCCTCTCTGCGACCTACGTCCAGCCGGCCCTGTGGGGGACGCGCAACGACTTTCTCGCCAACGCCTTCATCACCCGAGAGGTGCAGCAGAGCTACCTCGTGGATGGCGGGGGCGTCTCGGGGGCGATCCGCCACCGGTTCTCGGACACGTTCTCGGCGCAGATCGGGCTCGACGCGCAGGCGGGCCGGTCGAAGGACGCCCTCGGCACGGTCAATTACCGGCTGATCGGCGTGCCCGCCTCGGTCACCTACGATTCCACCGACAGCCTCCTCGACCCGACCCGGGGCGTCCGGGCCATCGCGTCGCTGGCGGTCTATCCCGGCGCGATCTCCTCGCCCGGCATCGTCGTGGCCAAGGCGCAGGGCTCCACCTACTACGCCCTCGACGACGAGGCCCGCATGATCCTCGCCGGCCGCGTCGGCTTCGGCTCGGTCTCGGGCGCGCCGCTGGGGGAGATCCCCGACAATTTCAGGTTCTTCGCCGGCGGCGGCGGCTCGGTCCGCGGCTACCCGTACCGGACCCTCGGGCCGATCGGCCCCTTCAACCTGCCGATCGGCGGCCGCAGCCTGCTGGAGGCCTCGCTCGAGGCGCGCATCAAGGTCACCGACACGATCGGCGTGGTGCCGTTCTTCGACGCGGGCACCGCCTTCGCCTCGGCGACGCCGGATTTCGACGAGAAGATCCGCAAATCCGTGGGCATCGGCCTGCGCTACTACACCGGCATCGGGCCGATCCGCGCGGACGTCGCCTTCCCGCTCGACCCCTACAAGGGCGGACACGTGCGTCCCGCCGTCCTGTATCTCAGCCTGGGGCAGGCGTTCTGAATGGTGTTCCGAACCGGACTCACGCCGCGCACCGCGCGTCCGACCGCCCGTCCCGGCCGGTGGAGCCTGGCGCTCGTCCTGGTCTGCCTCGCCCTGCTGCCCTGGACCCTCGCGACGACGCGCGCCGACGAGGGCGACAAGTCCGTCCTCGGCGGCCTCCTGTCCCGCGCCCTGTCGACGCCCTCGTCGCGGGTGGCGATCGGCGCCATCGACGGCGCCCTGTCCTCGGACGCGACCATCCGGGACGTGGCGATCAGCGACCGCGACGGCGTCTGGCTGAAGCTCGACCGGGCCCGCATCGTCTGGCGGCGGCTGGCCCTCCTGTCGGGACGGCTGGAGGTCGACAGCCTCGAGATCGGGCATCTCGACGTGCTGCGCCGCCCGATCCCCGGACCGCCGCCGCCCGAGGCCAAGCCCGACGGGCGGCTCCTCCCGGACCTGCCGGTCAAGGTCGAGATCAAGGGGTTCAAGCTGGCCGAGCTGACGCTGGGCGAGGCGGTGGCCGGGCAGCCGGCGCGGCTGTCGGCGGAGGGCCGGGCGAAGCTCGGCGCCGCCAGCGAGGGGCTCGACCTGCAGGCGAGGGCGCAGCGCCTCGACGCGCCGGGCCGCTTCCTGCTGTCGCTGCTGTTCGTGCCGAACGGCGAGCGGCTGGAACTCAAGGCGAACCTGGTCGAGCCGGCGGGCGGCCTGCTCTCGAAGGCCGCCAACCTGCCCGGCACCCCGCCGATCGACTTCGAGCTCGACGGGACCGGGACACTGGATGCCTGGGGGGCCAAGCTCGACTTCACGGCCGGTCCCGACATCGGCGCCAGGGGCGGGGCGAAGATCTCCCGCATCGGGGCCGAGCGGCGCCTCGCCCTCGACCTCGCGGCCCGGATCGAGGGGCTGATGCCCGGTCCGGCGGCGGCGGTCTTCGCCGGCACCACCAACCTCGACGGCGGCCTCGCCTTCGCGGATAGCGGCGCCTTCCGGATCGACCGGCTGGAGCTGACCTCCCGCACGGCGCGCCTGACGGCCGGCGGCAGCCTCACCCGCGACGGGGTCGCCGACCTGACGCTGCAGGCGCGCGCCCTGCCGACGGAGGGCGACGTCACCCGGGCCGGCGAGGCCGAGATCGGCAAGCTCGTCTTCGACGGCAGCCTCAAGGGACCGCTGGCGGCGCCCACCGTCCGGGGTCGTCTCGACGCGGCCGCCCTGCGCAGCCGCGATTCCAGCCTGGACCGGATCGAGGCCAGCCTCGGCATCGACCCGCAGAGCGAGCCGTCGGCGCAGCGTTTCGCTATCGCGGCGGACGGCCGGGTCGACGGCCTGAAGCTCGCCGACCCGGCCCTGCGCCGGGCGATCGGCAGCCGGGCCACCGTGACGCTCCGGGCCTCGGCCGGCGCCGACGGCGTTCTCGATATCGCGGCGCTCAAGCTCGATTCCGACACGGCGCGGGCCGCCTATGCCGGCCGGGTCGGCCAGAACACCCTGACCGGCACCGTGGACGCGGCGCTGCCGGACCTCTCCGTCTTCTCGGGCCTCGCGGGCCAGGGTCTCGCGGGCAGCCTCGACGCCAAGGCGCGGCTCAGCGGCGATCCGGCGCGCAAGGCCGTCGCCGCCGACCTCGCCGTGACGACGAGCGGCGTCGTCACCGGGATCCGGGCGGCCGACCGCACCCTCGGCCGCGCGCCGAGCCTCCAGGGGCGCGTCTCCCAGACCTTCGACGGGTACGGCTTCGACCATCTGCGCCTCGAAGGCTCCGGCGTCACCGCGACCCTGCAGGGCGAGGCGACGGCGACCCGCGCGGACGTCACCGGCAGGATCGACCTCAAGAGCCTCGCGGATCTCGACGGGCGCCTCACCGGCAGGGCGGGCGTCGACGCGCGCCTGACCGGATCCCTCGAGCATCCGGACGTGACCGCGACCCTGACGGCGCCCTCCGCCACGGCGGCCGGCAAGCCGATCCGGGACCTGCGCGTCGAGGCGGTCCTGCGGGACGCCCTCCTCGCGCCGGACGGCACGGTCCGGCTCGGCGGCGATGTCGGCGGCAAGCCGCTAACCGGCGGCGCGCACCTCGCGCGCGTCGGCGGGGACTGGGTCCTCGACCGGCTCGGCCTCGATCTCGGCTCGGTCTCCGTCGCCGGCCAGGCGACGGTCGCGGCCGACACGTGGCTGTCGGCCGGCGCGCTCACCGTGCGGGCCGGCGACCTGACGGACATCGCGCCCCTGGTCCCGGAACCGGTCGCGGGCCGCCTCGACGCCGCGCTGACCCTCGCCCGCGACGGCGGGCGCCAGGACGTGACCGTCCGCGCCACCGGGGCCGGTCTCCGCTACGGCGAGACCGCCCTCGCGCGGCTCGACGCGGACCTCTCGGGACGAGACCTGCGCGCCCACCCGGTCCTCGACGGGCGCGTCGAGGCCGACCGGCTCGTGGCCGCCGGCCAGCAGGTCGACACGATCCGGCTCCTCGCGAACGGCACGCCCGCCTTCAGCGACGTGAGCCTCACCGCTCGGGCGCGCGGCTTCACGCTCGACGGTGCCGCGCGGGTCGTCCCGGCCGCGGACACGCGGATCGAGATCCAGCGCCTGTCGGCGGCCCGCGGCAACGACCGCTTCGCCCTCACCGGGCCGGCGGCGATCACCCTCCGGGACGGCGGCGCGGTGATCGACGGCCTGTCGATCGCGGCGGGCTCCGGCCGCGTCACGGTCGCGGGCCGCGCCGGGCGGGATCTCGACCTCAAGGTGGCGATCCGGTCGCTGCCCCTGTCGCTCGCCCGGATCGCCGCACCGAGCCTCGCCCTCTCGGGGACCCTGGACGGGGAGGCGGATCTCCGCGGCCCCGCGACGCGGCCGGAGGGGCGCTACGCGGTCAGCGTCGCCAAGCTCGTCGCCCCGCAGACGCGGCAGGCCGGCTTGCCGGCGATCGACGCGACCGCCAAGGGCACGCTGTCGGACGGGCAGGCGAGCCTGGACGGGCGGGTCACGGCCGGGCGCGGCGTCGCCCTGACGGTCTCCGGGTCGCTGCCCGTGGAGGCCGGGGGTCCGCTGGACCTGCGCGCGCGCGGGACACTCGACGCCGCCCTCGCCAATTCCCTCCTGAGCGTCGGCGGCCAGAGCGTCACCGGCAAGATCGCCATCGACGGCGGCGTCACCGGCACGCTCGCGGCGCCGCGGGCCCAGGGCGCGGCGGTGCTGAGCGGCGGGAGCTTCACCGATCCGCTGAACGGGCTCCGCTTCACCGGGATCGAGGGTCGCGTCACCGGCCGCGGCGACAGCGTCGTGGTCGAGCGCCTGACCGCGACCGCCCGCAACGGCGGTCAGGTCTCCGTCACCGGCCGCGTCTCCCTCGCGCCCGACTTCCCGGGCAATTTCCACGTCGTCGCCGACAAGGCCGAGCTCGTCTCGAGCCCTCTGATGACGGCCGTGTCGAGCGTCGACATCACGCTTGCGGGGCCGCTGGCGCGGACGCCGCGGATCGCCGGCCGGGTGAACGTCGTGTCGATCGACGTCGCGGTTCCGGACCGGCTGCCGGCCACCATCCGGCCGCTGCCGGGCGTCCGCCACGTCAACACGCCGCCGGCCCTGAAGGCGCGCCTGGCGCAGCGGGCGGAGCGGAAGGCCGCGACCCGGTCCGGGCGACGGGGCGGGAAGCCGGCAGTCCCGTTCGACGCCACCCTCGACGTGACGATCGACGCGCCGAGCCGCATCTTCGTGCGCGGGCGCGGCATCGACGCGGAACTCGGCGGTGCGCTGCGCGTCACCGGCACCTCCGCGTCGCCCAACGCCAACGGCGCGTTCTCGCTGCGGCGCGGACAGTTCGAGCTCGTCGGCCAGCGCCTGGATTTCAGCCGCGGCCGGCTGACCTTCGCCGGCAGCCTGACCACGCCGGAGCTCGATTTCGTCGCCGAGACCAAGGCCACCGACGTGACCGCCCGCATCGCGGTCTCGGGCTTCGCGGACGCGCCGCAATTCTCCCTGACCTCGGATCCGGTCCTGCCGCAGGACGAGATCCTGTCGCGGATCCTGTTCAAGAAAGCGTCGGCCGGCCTGTCGCCGTTCCAGGCGCTGCAGCTCGCCCAGGCCGTCGCCCAGCTCTCGGGGGGCGCCGCCGGTCCGGACGTGTTCGAGCAGGCGCGCAAGAGCCTCGGCCTCGACAGCCTCGACGTCTCCACCGGCGCGAGCGGCGGGCCGGCGATCGGCGCCTCGCGCTACATCTCGGATCGGGTCAGCGTCGGCGTGAAGGCCGGAGCGAAGCCCGCCGACACCGCCGTCGGGGTCGACTTCGACGTCACCCGCCGGATCAAGCTGAAGGGCGAGGCCGGGACCGACGGCCGCACCAGCCTCGGCGTCGGCGCCGAGTACGAGTGGTAGCCGGCACGGTCACACAGCCGCCCGTTCCACCGCGCCCGCGGGGCTGCGGGATCGACACGCCCGGTCAATGGTTTAGGTTCGGGACGAGCGGCCGCCAGGGCCGCCGATCGGGCGGGAAACACCACGGGCGATGGACGAGCTTTTCGAGACCGATGACGATCCGCCGGTTCCGGAGGGCGGCCTTATCCGCAAGCTCCCGATCATCAACAGGCGGGGCCTCCACGCCCGCGCCTCCGCGAAGTTCGTGCAGACCGTGGAGCGCTACGACGCCGCCGTGACGGTCACCCGGGCCGGCGAGACGGTCGGCGGGCGCTCGATCATGGGCCTGCTGACGCTCGGCGCCGCCATGGGCACACGCATCGCCGTCACCGCCGTCGGCCCGGACGCGGAGAGCTGCCTCGACGCCATCGAGGCCCTGCTGGCCAACCGCTTCGGCGAGGACGAGTAGCGTCTAGGCCGTCGCCTTGCCCGGCCACGCGCACAGGTCGGAGACCGGGCACCGGGGGCAGGCGGGCTTCCGGGCCGTGCAGGTGTCGCGCCCGTGCCGGAACAGCCAGACATGGGCGTTGTCCTTGAACGCGTCCGGCACGATTCGGGCGAGGCCGTCGGCCACCGCGTCGACCGTCGCGCCCGGGGCGAGGGGGATCCGGTTCGCGATCCGGAAGATGTGGGTGTCGACCGCGATCACCGGCTCGTGGAAGGCGAAGTTCGCCGTGACCTCGGCGCTCTTGCGGCCGATCCCCGGCAGGCGGCGCATCTCCGCGGCGCTGCGCGGGACGGCGCCGCCGTGCTCCGCGAGCAGGACCGCCGACAGCCTGACGATGTTGCGCGCCTTGGAGGGCCCGAGCCCGACCGGCCGGACGATCTCGGCGATCCGGGCCTCCCCCAGGGCCGCCATGGCGGCGGGATCGCGGGCCTCGGCGAACAGCGCGTCCGCGATCCGCGAGACGGTCGGGCCGGTGGACTGGGCCGAGAGCAGCACGGTCACGAGCAGGCGGAACGGGTCGGTGCGGTCGAATCCGACCTTCGGATCCGGGTCCCGCTCGGCGAGGCGCGCGAGGATGGCGGCCACCCGGTCGGCCTCGCCCGCCCCGCGCGAGCGCGGCACAGTCCGTGCGGCCGCCTTCCGGCGCGGAGCGGGTCGAACGCCGTGGGGCAGGTCGCGGGTCATGTCGGCCAGCTAGGGTTCGCCGCCCCCGTCGACAGGCGCCCCGGACGCGGCGGATTGACCGCTCACCGACCACTCAGGCCCGGGCGCGGCGCCAGGGCACCGCGTTGGCGCCGGCGCACAGGTGGAGCGTCCCGGCGACCACCGCGCCGGCCCGACGGCGGAACTCGACCCGCAGCGCGCCGCGGCGGGCGAACAGCCGGGTGACCACACGCACCAGCGACGCCTCGGCCGGGTCGGCGATGATCGGCCGCGCGGCCGTGCGGGCGTCGAGGGCGAGGAAGGTCTCGACCGCGTCGCGGACCGCTTCCGGCTCGGTGACGGCGAGCATCTCGGTCTCCGCGGGCTCCCAGCCCTCGGGACGCACGCCGAGCAGGTTCCCGGCCGGGATCGGCCGGGAACGCGCCGGGCGGCTGGCCGCCAGGACGGGGCGCCGCGGCTCCGGATCCGGGGCGGGTGCGGACTGGCCGACGAGTCGGAGCGGGCGGCGCAGCGCCCCGAGCCGCTCCCGCAGCGCCCGGTCGACGGCCTCCGCGGCCGCGCGCTCCACGAGGGCGGCCGCGTCGGGCTCGGCGGGCTGCCAGGGCCGGGCGCGGCGGCCCCAGACCGGATGCGGCATCGCCAGCGGGACCACGCCGCGCAGAGTCTCGTGGCCGTCGCGCGCGTCGCGGCTCCAGGCGAGGGCGACGGCGACGGGACGACCGGCCGGGCGGTGCTGGGCGAGCGGGAGGAGGTGGTCCGGGTCGCGCAGCGGGTCGGTCACCGCGTTGCGCACCAGCATGGCCCGCCACGCGGCGACGGAGGCCGCGTCGACGGCACCGGGTCGCCGCAGATCGACCCGCCAGGTCCCGGTCTCGGCGCCGTCCTCGGCGCCGTCCTCGGCACCGGCTCCGGCTTCCGGATCCGCCGCGCGGTCCGGCCGCTCGGTGAGCCCGCCCTGTATCACGGTGAAGCGTCGCGCCATCCGCGTGTCCTGCCTCTCGACGACCCGTCCCGATCCGGGACGATCCGGCGCCTCCGGGGCGCCCTTCGCGTCGAGGGCTTCAAGGACGGTGCCGACTGCCGGCGTCAGGGGCCGGGGATCGCCAGGGGATTGTCGGTCAGGGCGGCGGCATCCGGCGCGTCGACCCGGGGGCGGCCGAGGAAGGCGTCCCAGAGCTGGCGCACGAAGGCCGGATCGAGGTCGCGCAGGATCAGGACGAGGCGCGAGGTGTGGTCGGGATCCGGCCAGGCCGGCAGGGTGACCGGCGCGTGGAACACGTGCTGGACGCCGTGGACGACGAGGGGCCGCTCGGGATCGTCGGCGAGGGCGACGAGGCCCTTGAGCCGGAGCAGCTTCGGCCCGTGGCCGGAGCGCAGGAGATCCATGAACATCTCGAAGGCGGGGCGCGGCACGGGCGCCGCGCTGGTCAGGCAGATCGCCCGGATCGACGCGTCGTGGCGGTTCACGTCGGCGTGGCGGTGATGCGCCTGCTCCAGCGCCGCGTCGCCGAGCCACGCGCGCACGTCGGCGGTCTTGCCGTCGAGGCCGAACAGGCCGCCGAGGAGCGTGTCCGCGGGGGCGTCGGGCGCGACGATCGGGGCGGCCGGGTTGAGCGCCGCGAGGCGCGCGCGGATCCCCGAGAGGTCGCCCGCGAGGTCGGCCTTGGTCAGCACGATCCGGTCGGCGACCGCGGCCTGCCGCAGGGCCTCCGGATGGGCGTCGAGGGTCGCGGCGCCGGTGGCCGCGTCCACCACCGTCACCACGGCCTGGAGACGGTATCGCAGCACCAGATAGGGATGGTAGATCAGCGCGTGCAGGATCGGCGCCGGATCGGCGAGGCCCGTCGTCTCGATCACGACTCGCCGGAACGGCCGGATCCGGCCGTTGTCGCGCTTGCGCAGCAGATCCTCGAGGGTCGCGATCAGGTCGCCCCGCACCGTGCAGCACAGGCAGCCGGCCCCGAGCAGGATCATGTCCTCGTCGACGGTCTCGATCAGCAGGTGGTCCAGGCCGATCTCGCCGAACTCGTTGACGATCACCACCGTGTCGGCGAGCGCGGGATCGCGCAGCAGCCGGTTCAGCAGAGTGGTCTTCCCGGCTCCGAGGAAGCCGGTGAGCACGGTCAGCGGGATGGGCTCCGGGCGGCGCGGGTCCGAAGCGGGGGCGGAAGACTCTGACAGAGGCGGCGACATGGGCGACGAAGTGGGGTGTGGCGGCCTCCGCGGCAACGCGGCGGCCGCACGGATACCCGCGCGGGCCTACTCGTCGGCCGCCGCCTTCTTGGCGGCCGGCTTCCTGGCCGGGGCCTTGGCCGCCGCCTTGTGGGACGTCGTATCGGCCTTGGCGGGCGACGGCTTGTGGGCGGCCGCCTTCGGAGCCGGCTTGCTCAGGCCCTTCCCGGGCTTGGCCTCCGGCATCCCGGGCGTGACGTCCGACGTGTAGGCGCTGGCGTTCCGCGGCACGCCGTGGCCTGGCTTCGCGGCGACCTTGGGAGCGGATTTGGCGGCCGCCTTCGCGGCCTCGGCCCGCTCCAGGCGCGCCGCGCGCGCCTGCTTGGCCGCCTCGAGGGCCGCCGCGCGCTTGGCCTTGGCGGCCTCGAGCTTGGCGGCGCGGGTGTTGGCGGCGGCGGCCTTCTGCTCGGCCTCCTGCGCCTCGAGGATCTGCTGGCCCTCGGCCGGGTTGCGACCGACCCAGACGGCGATCGGCTGGAGCGGCGCCCGCGGCGGCAGGGACCGCGCCCGGAGGGCCGGGTTGGAGAACGCGGCGAGCGCCAGCGCCGGCGAGTTCGCCGCCGAGCCGCCGATCAGCTGCGCGGCCGAACCGGGGGCGCTCAGCGCGCCGGGACCGTCCTCGATGGCCGGGGGCTTCTTGCCGCCGCACACGAAGGGACGCATGTCCGGCGGCGCCGGGATCGCGGAGGCCGGCAGCGCGTCGAGGGTCGGGCTGGTCCAGCCGGCGCTCTGGCCGAAGGCGTAGTCGAACAGGTCGGCGGTCTTCACGTCGCGCTCGCGCGGGGTCGGCTGCCCCATCACGATGGTGACGATCCGCCGGCCGTTGCGCGTGGCGGTCGCCACGACGTTGAAGCCGCCCGAGCAGATGAAGCCAGTCTTCATCCCGTCCGTGCCGGGATAGCGCCCGAGCAGCCCGTTGTGGTTCGCCATCACGGCGCGGCCGAACTGGATCGCCGAGATCGAGAACAGGTCGTGGGAATCCGGGAAGTCGCGGATCAGCGCCCGGGCGAGGACCGCCATGTCGCGGGCGGAGGTCCACTGGCGCGGGTCGGGCAGGCCGTTCGGGTTGAACCAGCGGCTGTCGTGCATGCCGATCCGCTGCCCGGTCTCGTTCATCAGCGCGGCGAAGTTCTCGACGGATCCCCCGAGCGACTCGCCGATCGCGTAGGCGACGTCGTTCGCCGACTTGACCATGATGATCTTCAGGGCGTTGTCGAGGGTGAGCTGCGTCCCCGGCTTGAAGCCCATCTTCGAGGGCGGCTCGGCGGCGGCGGCAGCCGAGATGGTGATCATCGAGTCGAGCGAGACCTTGCCCTGGCGGACGAGGTCCAGGGCGACGTAGGTCGTCATCAGCTTCGTGATCGAGGCCGGGTACCAGGGATCGGTCGGCGCCTGCGCGTAGATGACCTTGCCGGAATCCACGTCGGCCACGAGGATCGGCACCGTCACGGCGTTCGCGGCGCCGATCCCGACCAGGCCCGCCCCGAGCAGACCCGTCAGCGCCGCAAGCCCGACGGTGAGGCGTCGGTAGAGAGAAGAGGACATTCGAGCCCGACTCGTCAGAGGATCGCCTGGATCGACGCCCTGGGGGCGTCGGATTTCCGGCCGGCCAGCCGGAGAGCGGCGCAACCCGGACGGCCGAAAGGCGATCGCCGGACTGCATCTCGGCATGAACGAGCCTACCGTGGCAAGAGCAAGGCGAGATCACATCGCGGGTCTGCACGGCGCGGTTGTCGGTGGCCCGCGAGGGCGGCACGGCTTATGTGCAGGCCGGGCGCGCAAGCCGGATCGCGCGCGACGGTGACTGGGACGGTTGTGGCTTACGCGGTCAAGGAGATCTTCCACACGCTCCAGGGCGAGGGCGCGCAGGCGGGCCGTGCCGCCGTGTTCTGCCGGTTCGCCGGATGCAACCTCTGGTCCGGGCGCGAGGCCGATCGCGCCGCCGCGGCCTGCCGGTTCTGCGACACCGATTTCGTCGGGATGGACGGGGAGGGCGGCGGGCGCTTCGCGGACGCGGCCTCCCTCGCCGACGCGATCGCCGCCACCTGGGCGGGCGGCGCCGCGAACCGCTACGTTGTCTTCACCGGCGGCGAGCCGCTGCTCCAGCTCGACACGCCGCTGATCGAGGCCGTCCACGCGGCCGGGTTCGAGATCGCCATCGAGACCAACGGCACGCTGCCGGCGCCCCCGGGGATCGACTGGATCTGCGTCAGCCCCAAGGGGAGCAACGCCCTCGCACAGGTCTCCGGCCACGAGCTGAAGCTCGTCTACCCGCAGGCGGATGCCGATCCCGCGGCCTTCGTGGATCTCGCCTTCCAGCACCGCTTCCTCCAGCCCATGGACGGCCCCGACCGGGTCGCCAGCACCGAGGCGGCGATCGCCTATTGCCGCCGGGACGCCCGCTGGCGGCTCTCTCTGCAGACCCACAAGATGATCGGCATTCCCTGAGAGGCCTGGATTCGGTCCCGGGATTGGGTTCGGACGAAGTGATCGCCAAGCCGGTGCCGCACGAGGCGCCGGTCCCCTCTCCCGTGCGGGAGAGGGACAGGGTGAGGGATCAGGGCCATCCGGACGAGTCGCGGCCTGTCGGCAACCCGAGAGCGCGCCTGATCCTGAAGCTTCTCGTCCCTCACCCCGACCCTCTCCCGCACGGGAGAGGGGGTTACGGCGCGGTTGTCTCGACCGGGATCGCCGTCTCTCCGAACCGTCAGGACGCGATCGGGGACGGCACTACCTGACGATAGCCCCCTGCTGGGCGCGCGCCGCGCGGATCGCCGAGCGCGCGAACCGTCCGCCCGCGCGCGGCGGATCGGGATCCTGGCCGTCCAGCACGGCGCGGCGCAGGGCCACCAGCGCGGGATCGCCCCATCGGTCGAGGACGCGTCCGAACGCGGCGTGGCGCCCGGCATCGAACGGGACCGGTCGCCCGGCCCCGTCCCGCGCGGGATGGGCCGGATGCAGCGTCCCGCAGGGTATCCAACCCGGCGGGATCGGCGCGGTGGCCGCGTGCGTGCGTGCGAGTCGCAGGAGTTGCGGCAGCAGGTGGCACCGCGGCCCGGGCCCCGCGGCCGCCCGATCGGCCTCCGGCGCGAAGACCTCGACGCGACCGATGCGGGTGATGACGATCTGGTCCAGACCCGAGATGACAGCGGACGGCATCGCCGCGGCGCCGGCGGCGAGGAGCGGTCGGCCCGCCAGCGCCCGCAAGCGGACGATCCGCGCGGGGTCGGCGGTCCGGAGGCAGGCATCCGCGGCGCGCAGACCGAGGCCGAGATCGAACAGGCGCGCGGCGCGGTCCTCCGGCCGGATCGCCGCCCCGTCGGGACCCAGTTCGGTCAGAACGGTGCGCCGGCCCATCGCGCAGGCGGCCTCGGGAAGGCAGAGCGCGACCGCCTGGCTCCAGCCGTCGGCGAAGCCGGTCTCGTAGGCGAACGGCCTGAGATCCGGATGCGCCCGGACCGCGAGCGCGCCGCGGGCCGTGCGGAGCCCGATCGCGTCGTCCTCGAGGGGCCGTGCCGGCTCGTCGGGTTCCCGCGCGAACACGGCGGCGGCTCCGTAGCCGCCGAGGCTCCACGTGCAGGCCGGATCGGCCAGCTGGGCACGCAGCAGGCCGTTCACCGCGGGTCCGGCTCCGCCCGTCATCGGCTCCCCTCGTGCACGCCACCGCAGCCCGCACGCCTTGACACGGACGGCGAATGACCGGAAGTCGCGGTGCATCACCGAGGTTGTGGTCGGCGAGGCGGGTGCGCGACCCGGAACGACCGACGCGGAGACGTCCGCTGGACCTCGCGACGGGATCCGCAAGAAGGGCGCTGGCATGGACGTCATCGAGACCGAGATCCCGGACGTGAAGCGCATCGTCCTGAAGCGCTTCGGCGACGCGCGGGGCTGGTTCTCGGAGACCTTCCGGGCCGACACCCTGGCGCGGGCCGGCATCACCACGCCGTTCGTGCAGGACAACCAGTCCTTCTCGGCCCCGCAGGGGACGGTCCGCGGCCTGCACTTCCAGATCGCCCCCCGCGCGCAGGCCAAGCTGATCCGCGTGCTGCAGGGCGCGATCCTCGACGTCGCGGTCGACATCCGCAGCGACTCGCCGACCTTCGGGAAGTACGTCGCCGTCACGCTCGACGCCGAGAACGGCGAGCAGCTCTACATCCCGCACGGCTTCGCGCACGGCTTCTGCACCCTGACCCCCGACGTCATGGTCGCCTACAAGGTCGACGACTACTACAGCCCCGAGCACGACCGCGCGCTGTTCTGGAACGATCCGGCGATCGGGATCCCGTGGCCGGTCTCCGGCGAGGCGGCGATCCTGTCCGACAAGGATCGCCGGGCGCCGAAGCTCGCCGATCTCGGCCGCGTCTTCTGAAGAGCGCGGCCCGGCCGCAATTTTGTCACGACGGCCGGTCTTAGGCTGCCCCGGCTTTCTCAGTTCTCGATCGATCCGAAGAGGTAATCCGCCATGCGCATCCTGGTGACCGGAGGCTGCGGCTTCATCGGCTCGGCGCTGGTGCTGCACCTCGTCAACGATCTCGGCCACGACGTCTGCACCCTCGACGCGATGACCTACGCGGCCAACCCGGTCTCGCTGGCGCCGCTCGCCGACAACCCGCGCCATCGCCTGGTCGAGGCCGATATCTGCGACCGCGTTGCCGTGCAGAAGGCCTACGCGGACTTCAAGCCCGAGGCGGTGATGCACCTGGCCGCCGAGAGCCACGTCGACCGCTCGATCACCGACCCGGGCGCCTTCGTGCGCACCAACGTGATCGGCACGCAGACCATGCTGGACGGCGCCCGCGGCCATTACGAGACGCTGCCGGAGGCCGAGAGGAAGACCTTCCGCTTCCTCCACGTCTCCACCGACGAGGTCTACGGCTCGCTGCCGCCGGACGCGTTCTTCACGGAGGAGAGCTGCTACGATCCGCGCTCGCCCTACTCGGCCTCGAAGGCGGCCTCCGACCACCTCGCCCGCGCGTGGCACGAGACCTACGGCCTGCCGGTCCTGGTGACCAACTGCTCGAACAATTACGGGCCGCGTCACTTCCCCGAGAAGCTGATCCCGCTGATGATCCTCAACGCCCTCGAGGGCAAGAAGCTGCCCGTCTACGGCGACGGCCTGAACGAGCGCGACTGGATCCACGTGGAGGACCACGCCAAGGGCCTCGTGGCCGTGCTGGAGCGCGGCCGGATCGGCGAGACCTACCTGCTCGGCGGCCGCGCGGTGCGCAACAACCTCGCGGTGGTCAAGGCGCTGTGCGCGGCCTTCGACCGGCTGCGCCCGCAGGGCGCGCCGCACGATCAGCTGATCAGCTTCGTGGCCGACCGCCCGGGCCATGACCGGCGCTACGCGATCGACTGCACCAAGGCCGAGACCGAGCTCGGCTGGCGCCCGCAGAAGACCTTCGAGCAGGCGCTGGAGGAGACCGTGGCGTGGTACCTCGGCAACGAGGGCTGGTGGCGCCCGATCCGCGAGGGCCGCTACAAGGGCGAGCGCCTGGGGCTCAACGGCTGATGGACGTCCTCGTCCTCGGCGGCGCCGGCCAGGTCGGCACCGAGCTGCAGGCCCTGGCTTGGCCGGACGGCGTCACCGTCCACGCGCCGGGCCGCGCGGATCTCGACATCACCGACGCGGACGCCGTCGCGGCGGCGCTCGCGGCCCGCGACTACCGGGCGGTGATCAACACCGCCGCCTACACGGCGGTCGACAAGGCCGAGTCCGACGTGGTCGCGGCGTGGCGCCTCAACGCGCTGGCCCCGGCGATCCTGGCGGCCGCGACCGCCGCCAAGCGAATCCCGCTGGTGCACGTCTCGACCGACTACGTCTTCGCCGGGACCAAGCCCGACGGGGCCTACGCGCCCGACGCGCCGATCGACCCGCAGAGCGTCTACGGTGCCAGCAAGGCCGCCGGCGAGCTGGCGGTGCGCACCGGCAACCCGCGCCACGCCATCGTGCGGACCGCCTGGGTGGTGAGCCCGCACCGGGGCAACTTCGTCAAGACGATGCTGCGGCTCGCGGCCGAGCGCGACGCCCTGACCGTGGTGAACGACCAGCACGGGTGCCCGACCTCGGCCGCCGACCTCGCCGCGGCCCTCGCGACGATCGCGCAGGCCATGGCCGCGGATCCGGAGGCGCCGACCGGCACGTTCCACTGCGTGAACCGGGGCGACACGACGTGGTGCGGCTTCGCCGAAGCGATCGTGGCAGGCTCGGCCCGGCGCGGCGGGCGCTCCGTGCCGGTCAAGGGCATCCCGACCTCCGCCTACCCGACACCGGCCCGGCGGCCGGCCAATTCGCGCCTGTCCACCGACAGCCTCAACGAGGCCTACGGCATCGCGCCGCGGCCCTGGCAGGCGGCGCTCGACGACATCCTGGACCGGCTCGTCGGGCCGGTCTCAGAGGGAGTTTCCAAGCCATGAAGGGCATCGTTCTGGCCGGCGGATCCGGCACGCGCCTGCACCCGGCCACGCTGTCGATCAACAAGCAGCTCCTGCCGGTCTACGACAAGCCGATGATCTACTACCCGGTCTCGGTACTGATGCTGGCCGGCATCCGCGAGATCCTGATCATCTCGTCGCCGGAGCACCTCGACAACTACAAGCGCCTGTTCGGCACCGGCGAGCAGTTCGGCCTCAAGTTCTCCTACGCCCTGCAGCCGCGGCCGGAGGGCCTCGCCCAGGCCTTCGTGATCGGGCGCGACTTCGTCGGCGACGACGACGTGGCGCTGATCCTCGGCGACAACCTGTTCTTCGGCGCCGGCATGGGCGAGCTCCTGGAGCGCGCGTCGAGCCGCGAGCAGGGCGCGACCGTCTTCGCCTACCACGTCGACAACCCCCAGGCCTACGGCGTCGTCAACCTCGACAAGTCGGGGCGGCCGACGAAGATCGTCGAGAAGCCGCAGAACCCGGAATCGACCTGGGCGGTGACCGGCCTGTACTTCTACGACAACCAGGTGCTCGACATCGCCGCCGACGTGAAGCCCTCGGCCCGGGGCGAGCTGGAGATCACCAGCGTCAACGAGGCCTACCTGCAGCGCGGCCAGCTGCACGTGGAACGCATGTCGCGCGGCTACGCGTGGCTCGACACCGGGACCCACGACAGCCTGCTGGAGGCGAGCGAGTTCGTCCGCACCCTGCAGAACCGGCAGGGCCTGCAGGTGGCGTGTCTCGAGGAGATCGCCTACCTGCAGAAGTTCATCACCCGCGACCAGCTCGTGGCCCGCGGCGAGATGTTCGCCAAGACCGCCTACGGGCAGAACCTGCTGCGCCTCTCCCGCGAGAGCGAGGACGACCTGCGCCTGCGCCGCGGCAAGTAGCGTCGCCGGCGGCGCGGGGTCGCCGCCCCTTCGCCGCCCCCCTTAACGGGGGGCGCAGCCGATGCAGATGCCGCGCATGAGCTTGTCGTTCTTCGCCTCGCGCGGCGTCCGCACGCGCCGGTCGTCCGGCGTCTCGGCACCGGCGCCGCGGCTCGGCGGCATGACGCGGCCGACCGACGAGGTGTTGGGGGCGGTCGCCGTGGAGGCGGGGCCGCCGCCGGTGCCGGTCTGGGCCTGAGCCAGCGCGGGGCCGGTCGCCAGGACCGGCAGGAGGAGCGCGAGGCCGAGGGCGGTGAGGGGGCGGGTCATGGGTGCGGAACTCCGTGCCGGGCCATAACGCGGGTGTGACCGTCCGGTTCGATCGGGCCGCGCGATCCCCACCTTTGTTCGCCTTTGCAGAAGCGATGCGGCGCCGTATCAGGGGCCGCGTTCCCGCCGCCGCCATCCTGATGCGTCGAAACTCGGAGCCGCCGCGACGATGCGGGACCCCAACGCGATCGACTTCTGGCGCGGCTTCGCCCTGATCACGATCTTCATCAACCACATCCCGGGCAACACCTTCGAGCGCTACACCTTCTCGCAGTACGGCATCTCGGACGCGGCCGAGCTGTTCGTGTTCCTGGCGGGCTGGTCGATCGGGATCGCCACCCGCGGGCGCGACGGCAACCCGGAGCCGCCGGGCCGGAGCGTGGTGCGGCTCCTCGCCCGCACCGTCGAGGTCTACCGGGCGCAGCTGACCGTGATGCTGCTGGCGCTCGCGATCATCGCGGGGGCGGCGCTGCTGCTCGACAACCCGCTGATCCTCGAGTGGCACAATGCCGGCAATTTCTTCGCGGACCCGATCCAGTCGGTCTGCGGGATGGCGCTGCTGACCTACCAGCTCGGCTACTTCAACATCCTGCCGCTCTACGTGCTGCTGATCGGCATCGCGCCCGTCTTCGTCCTGGTCGGCCGCTTCAGCCTGCTCGGAGCCCTGGGCCTGTCCGTGAGCGTCTATCTCGCGAGCCTCGTCTTCGGGTGGAACGTCCCGTCCTGGCCGGGCGAGGGCGACTGGTTCTTCGATCCGCTCTGCTGGCAGCTCCTGCTCGTCCTGGGCTTCGTCCTGCAGGGCTGGAACCTCCGCTCCGACGCCCTGCGCCGCTGGTCGCGGCGCCTGATCCCGGCGGGCGTCGTGATCGTTCTCCTCGGGATCGTGCTCGCCGTGACGGAGATCCGCCCGGATCCGATGCTCGTTCCGGAGCCGCGCCTGCTGTTCACGTTCGAGAAGACTTACCTGACCCCGGCGCGACTGGTTCATTTCCTGGGGGTATTGTTAGCGTTTGCACCGCTTTACGCGGTGCTCGCCCCCCGAATCGGCCGCGTCGTCGGTTATCTGAGTCAGATGGGCCGGAATTCACTGGCTGTCTTCTCGATGGGCTCGATCCTGAGCCTGATCGGACAGCTCGTGCGTTTCCAGACGGGCGGCGGCGCGCTGATCGATATGCTGGTCGCCGGCTCGGGCCTGGTCGGGCTGGGGTTTACGGCATGGTTCGTCGAATGGCGCAGCCGCAGCAGATCGTCGCGACCCCGCGCATGACGCGGGCCCGGCTCGCCGCGGCGCTGGCCGTGCTCCTGCTGTCGGGCCCCGCCGGCGGCGCGGCCGCGGCCGAGCAGGCCGCCGGCCCCGTGGCGGACGATCCGGCCCTGTCGCAGGAATGCCGGGTCCCGGGGGCGCAGCTCTACAGCGTCGCCCAGCTCGGCGCCGTCAAGGCCGCGCTGGCGGAGAACCGTCCGCTCAAGATCCTGGCGATCGGCGGCAGCGCGGCGCCGGGCGCCTCGGCCTCCTACCCGGCCAAGCTCGAGGCAGCGCTGGAACACGCCCTGCCGAAGGTCGACGTCGTGATCGACCACCGCGGCCTGCCGGGCGAGATCGCCTCCGGGGCCGCCGAGCGCCTGCGCACCATGGTGGCCGAGGCCGAGCCCGACCTCGTCGTCTGGCAGGTCGGCACCCACGACGCCATCGCCCGCGTCGACGTGGACGCCTTCGCGAGCGCGCTGGCCGAGGCCGTGGGCTGGATGCGGTCCCACGGGATCGACGTGGTGCTGGTCGACCCGATCTACACGGCCAGCATGGCGGCCGACGTCGACTACAACCGGATCGTCGAGGCCGTCCGGAGCGTCGCCACCCAGCAGGGCGTGCCGCTGGTCCGGCGCTACGAGGCCCTGCAGTACCTGTCGCGCCGCAGCGACAAGGGCGAGGGTCACATGCTCGGCCGCCAGTTCCGGCTCAACGACCTCGGCCTGCGCTGCATGGCCGAGCACGTGGCGCTGACGATCGCCACCTCGCTGATGCGGACGGAGGCGCCCAAGGAGCCCAAGGCGGCCCCGGCCCAGCCGCCCTTAACCGAGCCGCAACGCGCCCCGGGCTAGACCGGACGGCCAGAGATCGGCCTCCCGCCGAGTTCGGGACCGGCGCGGAGCGCGTAGTGTCAGCCACGGCCCTCCCTGTCCTCGCGCTCCGGCACCTCCGGGCGCTGCGCAGCGGCCCGCAGCGGGCGGCCCTGACGGTCTTCGCGATCCGCGTGGGGTCGGCCGGCTTCGCCTACGGCGCCCAGGTGCTCGCGGCGCGGCTGATGGGCTGGGACGCCTACGGGATCTTCGCGTCGGTCTGGGTCTGGACCGCGATGCTGGGCCACACCCTGACCCTCGGCCTCTCGCAGGGCGCCTGCCGGTTCGTGCCGGGCGACCAGGCGCAGGGCGACCTCGACCTCGCGCGCGGCTACATCCGGGCCGGCGCCCTCGTGACAGGCGGGGCGGCGCTCGCCGTCGCCTGCCTCGGCGCGGCGCTGCTCGCGCTCGAGCCGGACCTGTTCGCCCCCGCCTACTGGGCACCGATCCTGGTCGCGCTCTGCGTGATGCCGCTCTTCGCGCTCCAGGACTACCTCGAGGGTGTGGCGCGCAGCCAGAACTGGGTCGGGCTCGCCATCGCGCCGCCCTACCTGCTGCGCCAGACCCTGATGATGGCCTGCATGGTCGCGGCGATCCTGCTCGGCGCGCCGCCCCGGGCCGAGGTCGCGATGGCCTGCATGCTGGTCGCCGCCGCGGTCGCGACCGCCCTGCAGGCCGCCCTCCTCGCCGCGCGGCTCCGGCGGGAGCTGCCGGCCGGGCCGCACCGCTACCGGTGGCGCACGTGGCTCGGCACGGGCCTGCCGATCGCCGCGATCGACCTCGCCAATGCCGGCTTCACCTTCGTCGACGTGATCGTCCTCGGCGCCCTGGTGAGCCCGGCCGAGGTCGGGATCTACTTCGCGGCGACCCGCATCCAGCAATTCGTGGTGTTCGTGCACTACGCGGTCAGCGCGGCGACGCTCCAGCGCTACAGCGCCGCCCAGGCGCAGGCCAACCGCTTCCTCCTCGCCGAGCTGGTCCGGCGCCAGGGCCGCCTGACGGCGGCCGCGACGCTCGTGGTCGGCGGCGCGATCCTGGCCGTCAGCCCCCTGCTGCTGGCCATGTTCGGGCCGGGTTTCGGCGACAGCGTGCCGATCCTGTGCATCCTGATCGCCGGCAGCGTCGGGGCGAGCCTGTTCGGCCCGGGCGAGGATCTGCTGACCATGCTGGGCGGGGAGCGGCTCTGCGCCGGCATCACGGCGGGGAGTCTCCTCGCCGCCGCCGGCCTGTGCCTCGCCCTGGTCCCGGCGCTCGGGACGCTCGGCGCGGCCGTGGCGGTCGCGGTGGCGAGCGTGGGCCGGGCCGCCCTGCTCGCGCGCGCCGCGGGGCGGATCCACGGGCTTCCGACCCCGGTCTGGGCCGCCGGAGCGGTCCGATGATCGCCGCGAGCCCCCTGCGCGCGCCGTCCGGAGCCGTCGTCACCCTCGGCGACGCGCCGGAGCCGGAGGCCTGGGACGCGCTGGTCGCGGCGGGCGCCGCGGCGCACCCGCACTTCTCCCGGCACGTCATCGAGGCCCATCGGACCGCCGGGCTGCTGCCGGCGGCCCTCCGCTACGTCACGGTCCGCGCGGGCGACCGTCTCGTCGGGCTGCTCCCGTACCGTGGGGCCCGGGACCTGACGGGCCTCGGCGGCCGGGTCCTGCGGCCCTTCCTCTCGCCCTACGTGACCGCCACGGCCCCCGTGGTCGCCGACGGTCCGGACCGGGCCGCGCACGCGCTGGCCCTGGTGGCCGGCCTCGAGGCCGCCTCCGGCGGATGCCCCTGGCGCTGGCCGCTGCTGCCGACCGGGGAGGGCGCCGTGCCGGAGATGCTCGCGGCGATGCGCGCGCGCGGCTGGGCCATCGGCACGGTGGCGGGCTTCGACCGCCCGGTCATGGACCGGCGCGCCGACCACGCGGCGTTCCTCGCCGACCATCCCGGCCGGGCGCGCTTCAAGGACCTGCGCCGCCGGGCGCGCCGCCTGTCGGAGACCGGAACCGTCGCCCACGCGTGCGCCACGGGCGGATCGGACCTCGCCCGCCTCGTCGCGGCCTTCCTCGACCTGGAGCGCGCCGGCTGGAAGGGGCAGGCCGGCACCGCCATGGCCTGCCGGCCCGAGGGCGCCGCGCTGGCCAGGGCGCTGTTCACCGCGGTTCCGGGCCCGGTCGCCGTCCGGGCCGACGCGCTGACCCTCGACGGCCGGCCTGTCGCCGTCAGCCTCGCCCTGGTCAGCGGCGGCACCGCGACCCTGCTGAAGACCGCCTACGACGAGGATCTGCGCGGCCACGCCCCGGGCCTGCTGCTCGAGGCCGAGATCGTGCGGGCCTGCCACGAGACCGGCTTCGCCGACCGGCTCGACTCGGCGACGCTGGAAGGATCGGCGCTGGAAGGTCTCTACCGCGACCGGGTTCCGGTCGCCGAGATCATCGCGGTCCCGCCCGGTCGACAGGTGATCTCGCTGGAGCGGCGCCTCCGGCTCGCCCGGTTCGAGCGGGACGCGCGCGCGGCCGCGAAGCGGGCCCTGCGGCGGCGCTAGGGCCGGTTCAGCGCGTTCCGCACGCGGCGCTGGTCCCCTCTCCCGTGCGGGAGAGGGACAGGGTGAGGGATCGGGTCTGTCCGAACGAAGCGCAGTCTGGCCGAGCGGCAATGGCGCGCTCGACCGAGAGCCTCTTGTCCCTCACCCCAACCCTCTCCCGCACGGGAGAGGGGGCGATGGCGCGGCTGTCGCGTTCGGAGCCGCCGCCCTATCAAACCGTTCCAGAGCGATCGGGACAGGTTCTCGCGCCTCAACCCCATCCTCTCGCGGCGGGTCCACGGCGCCCTGAAACCGCGGTGCGGCCCGCTACCGGCCCCGGTACAGACCGTCGCCCTGCACCCGATCGTAGACGCCGTGCCCGGTCCGGGCACGATAGGCGCGGCCGGCGATCGCGCCGGGGGTCGGCGGCGTGCCGGGCTGCGCGAAGCTCGTCTCGGGCCGGTAGGCCGGCCCCCAGCCGATCTCCTCGTCGCCCGCGGGATCCTTGCCCGGGAAACCCGTGACGTAGCCCGTGCTCTGCGCGAGCGCGGGCCCGGCGGCGAGCCCGAGCAGGAGCGCCAGCGTGCAGCGGTACGTTGTCCTGGATCGCATCGGCCGTATTCTCCAGTCCGGTCCGCCGGGCGGACCACCTGCGGGGCAAACCCGGATCGGGAACGGAGGGTTTTCCGGCGTGTACTCATGCCGCGGGCGAGACGGCGGGCGGGCTGTTGGGAATTCCGGCCGGCCGCGGGGGCGGGCGATGATCGCGGAGGCGGGCGTCATGGACGACTGGAAGGCGGGGCTCCGGGCGGAAATGCGGGCCATCGACATCGCCACGGGCGAGGCGGCCTCGGCGCAGCTGCCGGACCTGCTGCGACGCCTGAGCCGGCATCAGGCCGGTCTCGGCGGCAACCCGGTCCTGTCGCTGTACCGGCGCTGGCGCATCCGGCGCCTGGCACGCGCCGTGGCGGACGCGCGCTGGCACGCGGAACAGGGCCGCCTCGCACGCCGCGGCGGGCTCGACCCGCGTCCGTGAACGGTCCCGCTCAGGCGGCGGAACGGCCCGCCCGCGGCGCCTCGCGCCTGACAATCGTGGAATCGGCCGTCGCGGAAGGGGCCGAGCCGGCCGGAACGCCGGCCTCGCGCTCGGCCGGCGTGGCCGGCAGGCGGACGAGCACGATGGTGCCCACCGTCTCCTCGGAGCGGATCCGGAGCGAGCCGCCGTGGAGCTCGACCATCGAGCGGGTGATGGCGAGGCCCAGGCCCGAACCCTTGTGGCACCGGGTCATCTGCCGCTCGACCTGCGTGAAGGGCCGGCCGAGGCGGGCGAGGTCGGAGGTCGGGATGCCGATGCCGTTGTCCTCGATATAGAGGTGGGTGCACGCGCCGGCGCGGCGGCCCCGGACGGCGACGCGGCCGCCGGCGGGCGTGAACTTCACGGCGTTCTGCACGAGGTTGGCGAGGATCTGCCGGATCGCCTGCGGATCGGCCAGCAGCTCGAGGCCGGGCACGACGTCGACGCTGACGGTGATCGCCTTCTCGCGGGCGGCCGCCTCGACGGGCGCGAGGGCCGCGCTGATCGCGGTCTCGGCGGAGATCGCCCTGGGGCTCAGGCGCACGCGCCGGGCCTCCAGCCGGGCCATGTCGAGGATGTCGTCGATCATGGACAGCAGGTGCGAACCGCTCTCGCGGATGTCGCGGCAATACTCGGTGTAGCGCGGGGTGCCGAGCGGCCCGAGAACCGCGTTCTCCATCACGTCGGCGAAGCCGATGATGGCGTTGAGCGGGGTGCGCAGCTCGTGGCTCATATTGGCCAGGAACTCCGCCTTGGCCTGGTTGGCCGCCTCGGCGGCCGCCTTCTGGTCGAGGTAGCGCTCGGCGAGATCCGCGAGCTGCTGGGTCTGGAGTTCGAGGGTGCGGCGGGACCGTTTGAGGTCCTTGACGGTCTCGATCAGCTCGCGCTCGGAGGCGAGGAGCTGCTCCTGGTTGCGCTTCAGGCTGGTGATGTCGGTCCCGACCGACACGTAGCCCCCGTCCTTCGTGCGCCGCTCGCTGATCTGCAGCCAGCGGCCGTCGGCGAGTTCCGCCTCGAAGGTGCGGGCGGCCATGTCGGTCAGCGCCATCCCGGCCTCGGGCGATTCCCGCCGGACCTGGGGCAGCACGCCGCGGCCCATCACGTCCGTGTAGCTCCGGCCTGCCTGCGCATCCTCGGGGCTCAGGGCGTGGAGGTGGCGGAATTTCGAATTGCACAGGACCAGGCGGTTGCCGGTATCCCAGAGCACGAAGGCCTCCGAGATCGCCTCGACGGCGTCGCGCAGGCGCATGTCGGCCGCGGCGTTGGTCTCCTCCAGGGCCCGCTGCTCGCTGATGTCGTTGGCGATGCCGACGAGGTGGCGGCCGCCGTCGGCGGCGTCCGCCACGACCTCGGCGCGGGCGCGCAGCCAGACGTAGGCCCCGTCGGCGCCGCGCATGCGGAAGGCGTGATCGATATGCGTCTGGTTGGCCGCGAGCCCCCGGGCGAGGCTGTACAGGTCGCCGTCGTCGGGATGGACCAGGCCGTTGACGTCCCCGAACGAGAGGTACTCGTGCTGCCGCCTGTAGCCGAGCAGCGTGTACATCGAATCGGACCAGTAGATCCGGCCGCGCGCGATGTCCCAGTCCCACAACCCGCAGGCGCCCCGGCGCAGGGCGGTCTCCAGGCGGCCGCGGATCTGCTCGCGGGCCCGGTCGGCGCGGGCGGCCTGGCGGGTCTGCAGGCCGTAGGCGAGCCCGACTCCGACGATCACGATGGCGGCGGCGGCGATCAGGACGATCTGGTCGCGGGTCCGGGCGCTCCAGCCACGCAGCAGCGGCTCGATGGGCTGGAGCACCGCCACCTGTCCCGCGCCGCCGGGCAGGCTGTGCACCGCGGCGAGCACGCTCTCGCCGCCGGGAAGCTCGAGGGCCATCGCGCCGGCGCGCTCGCCGAGGCCGGAGAGCGGCTCGCTCTCGCCGAGCACCGCCGAGAGGGTCGTGCGGTCGGCCGGCAGCGGCGGATGGGCGGCGACGATGCGGGTGTCGGGGCGGACCACCAGCAGGCGGCGGCCGGGATGCCGCTCGCTCTCGGGCATCAGGGCGCGCAGGTCCTCCGCCACAGTGCCGGCCGGATCCACCGCCCGCGCGGCCAGACGGGCGAAGCCTTCGACCTCGGCCTTCGCGCCCGCCAGGATCTCGGCACGCTGTCCCTGGATATGGAGGGTGGCGAGCCCGACGAGGCAGGCCAGAAACACCGCGAGCGTTCCCGGCACGGCGTAGCGCAGCCAGCGCTCGGCCTGGCCGAGCCGCGGATCCCGGCTCCGCATGGGCCACGAGATCGTGAGACTCGAATCCGCACGCGCGGAGAAGGAAGCGGAAGCCGCCTCCGGCATGGCCGAACCTCGCCCGTGGGAACTGTGATCCGGTGTGGGCACCCGGCCCCCGAAGGCCCCCCGAATCTGACTGAATACAATCACTTCGGGGGGCAGTTTGTCCACGGATTTTTTACCATAAGGGCTTGACGGAACCCAGGTGTTGCCTGTGAGCCCGAGAATCGATTTCTACCGCAGATTCAGACGGTTAGCCGCCTCCGAGGGTGCGCGCGAGGATGTCGGCGGTGTCCCGGGAAAGCCCCGGGATCGCCTTGATCCCATTCAGCATTTCGACCGCTTTGGCGCCGCGTGATTTTTCCAGCCGGCGCCAGGATCCGAAGGCCGTGAGGAGCCGTGCGGCCACCTGTGGGTTGGTCGAATCGAGCGCCGCGACCGTCTCGGTCACGCGGGCGAATCCCGCCCCGTCCGGTCGGGCGAACTGGGTCGGGTTGCCGAACGCGAAGCTCCCGATCAGCGCCCGCACGCGGTTCGGGTTGGTCATGGTGAAGGCCGGGTGTTCCTGCAGCCGCGCGATCCGGTCGAGGGTGCCGGGCTCCGGGATCTGGGCCTGGAGGGCGAACCACTTGTCGAGGACCAGGGGCTCGTCGGCGTAGCGGGCCGCGAACTCCGCGAAGGCGGCCTCGCGGGTCTCCCCCGGGATCAGCGCCAGCGTGCCGAGGGCGGCGAGCCGGTCAGTCATGTTGGTGGCCTCGGCGAGCCGCGCGGCGGCGCGGGCGGCGCCCTCCCGGGGATCGCCGGCGGCGACCAGGTCGAGGGCCGCGTTGCGGAGCGACCGGCGCCCCGCCGAGGCGGCGTCGGGGCTGTAGGGCTCACCGGCCACCGGCGCGAGCGCCGCGTCGATCGATTCGAGCCGCGGCCGCAGGGCCTGGCCCAGACGCGCCCGCAGGTTGAATCGCGCCCGGTGGATCGCGTCGGGATCCACGTCGGCCGGCACCGCGTCGGCGGCCTCGCCCTCGCTCGGCAGCGCCAGGACCAGGGCCGCGAAGGCCGGGTCGGCCAGGGCCTCGTCTTCGAGGAACTGGCCGAGTGCCGCGGCGAACGCCTCCGTCCGATCGGCGTCTGGCTCGAGGATCAGCCGCAAAGCGACGTCCTGCGCGGCCTGCCAGCGGTTGAACGGGTCGCTGTCCTGCGCGAGGAGCCGCATCCGCTCCGCGTCGGTCAGGGCGAGGTCGAGCCGCACCGGGGCGGAGAAGTCGCGCAGGAGCGAGGGGACCGGCTCCTCGGCGACCGCGTCGAACACGACCTCGGCCTCGGGGCGGTCGAGCACGTAGACGCCGTCCCGCACGTTCGGGCAGGTCGCGCCCGCCAGCGGCCCGGACGCCCCGACGAGACCGAGGGCCACGGGGATCACCAGGGGCGGCCCATCGGGCTCCGCGCCGCCGCCGGGCAGGCTCTGGGCGAGCCGGAGGGTGTAGCGGGCGGCGGCCGGATCGTACGCGGCCGCGACGGCGAGGCGGGGCGTGCCGGGACGCTCGTACCAGCGGGCGAAGGCGCCGAGATCGCGCCCGGTCACCGCCGCGAAGGCTGCCAGGAAGTCCTCGACGGTGGCGGCGCGGCCGTCATTGTCGGCGTAGTACCGGTCCATGCCGGCCCGGAAGGCCTCGGGACCGATCAGCGTCCGCAGCATCCGGACGATCTCGGCGCCCTTGTCGTAGACGGTCGCCGTGTAGAAGTTGTTGATCTCCGCGTAGGCCCGCGGCCGCACCGGGTGACGCAGCGGCCCGGCATCCTCGGGGAACTGGCGCGCCCGGAGGGAGCGCACCTCGGCGATGCGGTGCACCGGCCGGGAGCGCATGTCGGAGGAGAATTCCTGGTCGCGGAAGACCGTGAGACCCTCCTTCAGACAGAGCTGGAACCAGTCCCGGCACGTGACGCGGTTGCCGGACCAGTTGTGGAAGTACTCGTGCGCGATGATCGCCTCGATCGCCGCGTAGTCGCCGTCGGTCGCGGTCTCGGGACTCGCCAGGACGTATTTGTCGTTGAAGATGTTGAGGCCCTTGTTCTCCATGGCGCCCATGTTGAAGTCGGACACCGCGACGACGTTGAACACGTCGAGGTCGTAGGCGCGGCCGAAGGCGGTCTCGTCCCAGGCCATGGAGCGGATGACGGCGTCGAGGGCGTAGCCTGCCCGGTCCTCCTTGCCGGGCTCGACGTAGACCGCGCAGGTGACGGGGCGGCCCTCCATCGTGGTGAAGCGCGTCTCGACCTTCCCGAGCCGGCCGCCCACGAGGGCGAACAGGTAGGCGGGCTTCGGGTGGGGATCGTGCCAGATCGCGAAGTGGCGGTCCGGCCCGGCCGCGCCGGTCTCGACGGGATTGCCATTGCCGAGCAGGACCGGCGCCTCGGCCCGGTCGGCCTCGATGCGCGTGGTGTAAACTGACAGCACGTCCGGCCGATCGAGGAAGTAGGTGATCCGGCGGAAGCCGTCCGCTTCGCACTGGGTGCAGTAGACGCCGTTCGACCGGTAGAGGCCCATCAGCTTGGTGTTGGCGGTCGGATCCACCTCCGTGACGAGACGCAGCACGAAGGGCCGCTGCGGCGGATCGCGGAGGATCAGTCCGGACGGCGTCGCCGCGTAGGCGTCGGGCGCCAGCGGCGCGCCGTCGAGCGCGACCGATACCAGCCGGAGATCGTCGCCGTCGAGGGTGAGCGGCGCCGCCGGCACGCCGGCCGGGTTCGGCCGCAGCGTCAGCGTCGCGTCGATGCGGGTCGCGTGCGGGTCGAGACGGATGTCGAGGTCGACGCGATCGATCAGGTAGTCGCTGGGCCGGTATTCCTCGAGGCGGATCAGCGGCGGCGTCTCGGTGCGCATTCGGCTCACTCCGGGTGCGGGGCGGGCCCGTTCTGGTCCCTCGGAGCGCGCGGCGCAACGATCGGAGCCGTCGAAACGGCCGGCGTGGCGCGGTCCTCGCCCGGCTCAGAGCCCCGGGGCGGGGCGGCCCTCCGCGCGGAGCGGCCGCTCGAGGCCGACCCTGTCGAGCGTGGCGGACAGGCGGGCGCGGACGAACGGCTCGGCCCAGCGCATCACGGCGTAGCTCAGCAGGAGCATGGCGCAGCACGCGGCCACGAGCGCCGCGTAGGGCGGAACCCCGCCGCCGACGAGGCGGTGGATCAGGGCGGCACCGTTGACGTTGTGCAGGAGGTAGAGCGGGTAGGTCATCAGTCCGATCCGTCGGGCCAGCGCGCAGCCCCGCTCGCCGAGCCGCACGCGGAGCCACGCGTTGCCGCGCACGCTGGCCACGATCATCAGGACGCAGCCCGCGAAGACGAGGCGCGGGAGGAGCGGATCCTCGCTGCGGCCCATCTGGAACAGGAACGACCCGGCCGCGTCACCGATCTCGACGAGCGCCCCGACGGCGCAGACGGCGATCACGCAGAGCCGACCGGCCGTCGGCCCCTTGACGAGCGACAACCACAGGAAGACGCCGAGCGCGAAGAAGCAGCCGTGGCGCAGGAGCGTCAGCTCGGCCACGCGGTTCGCCGCCAGGGCGGGGAGGTTCGGCACGGCCAAGGTCGCGACCCAGAAGAGGGTGCTCACACCGCCGACCACGGCGCAGACCGGGCCGATGCTCCGGAATCGCCCGAGCCGCAGCAGCGCGAAGACGAGTGCGTAGAAGGCGATCTCCACGCCGAGGGTCCAGTAGACGCCGTCCAGCCACGGCTCGACCGGAACGAACAGGACGCAGTCGAGATAGGCCCGCAGCACGTGCCGACCGGACCCCATGCGGCCGATGGCGAGCGAGACCAGGGCGGTGAGCGTGGCGCAGATCCAGACCGCCGGCACGAGGCGCAGGATGCGGCTGCGCAGGAAGGCGCGCGCGGTCGCGTGCTCGGCCGAGTAGGCGATCACGAAGCCCGAGATGACGAAGAACAGCTCGACCCCGATCCATCCGAACCACGTCCAGGCGAACAGGCCGGGGTAAGCTGCGGCGGAGTCGAAGGCGCGCCCGGCCGTCGAGAGGGGCGCCTGCCACGCGTAGGCGCCGAGATGAAAGATCATGACCAGCATTGCGGCTAGGAATCGTGCCGCATCGAGACCGATCATCTGTGCATCATGCCTGCCGCCCTCGGATCCCTGCGTCCTCATCACGGCCCCCGACGTTCGAAACCGCTCTCATCATCCCACCGAGTAAGACGAATCCGTCGCAGCCGGGCTACATCTTGCTGGGTAAGACGCGCCCATACTTTCGGCCGAAGGGTCTCTCCTCCGGCGGATCGGGAGTTCGCGGCGGGGCCGACGGGACGCACGCGGCGCGAGGCCCGCCGCCGGGCCGACGATGCCGGGGGCTGCCGAAACGCCCGCCCGGTCGGCTCGACGGGGTCCGACCGCGCGAACGCCCGGGCCCGATTGTCCCGAGTCTGTATCGGACGGCCTTCTCACCGCCGGAGCGGCCGCTAGCTAGCGGGGCGAGTCAGCCGGAGCGGGCCGGTGGCCCGTCTTCGAAGAGAACAGGACAGGATCCGATGGAATTTCTGCACACCATGGTCCGGGTCGCCGACCTCGACCGGGCGCTCGCCTTCTACGTCGACACGTTCGGCCTGAAGGAGGTGCGCCGCGTCGAGAACGAGAAGGGCCGCTTCACCCTCGTCTTCCTCGCCGCGCCCGGCGATGTCGAGCGGGCCTCGGCGACCAAGTCGCCCCTGATCGAGCTCACCTACAACTGGGATCCGGAAACCTACTCGGGCGGGCGCAATTTCGGCCATCTCGCTTATCAGGTCGACGACATCTACGGCTTCTGCGCCAAATTGCAGGAGAAGGGCGTCACCATCAACCGGCCGCCGCGCGACGGCTACATGGCCTTCGTGAAGTCGCCGGACGGCATCTCCATCGAGATCCTCCAGAAGGGCGGCGCCAAGGAGCCGCAGGAGCCGTGGAAGTCGATGGAGAACACCGGCACCTGGTAGCGGGCCCGCGCCCTTGACCCGGACGGCCCCGCGGGCGCATCTGCCCGCGGATCAGCCGGCCGGGCGGCCGCTCCGGACGCGCGAGCGTTCGGGGAGGAAAGTCCGGGCTCCATGGAGAGACGGTGCCGGATAACCTCCGGCGGGGGCGACCCCAGGGACAGTGCCACAGAGAGCAGACCGCCCCGGATCCGTCCGGGGTCAGGGTGAAAGGGTGCGGTAAGAGCGCACCGCGGACGCGGCAACGCGGACGGCACGGCAAACCCCACCGGGAGCAAGACCGAATAGGGGCGGCGCGCCCTTCTCGAGAAGGGCAGGCCGGCTCTCCAGGCCAGTCGCCCGGGTTGGTTGCTCGAGGCGATCGGCGACGATCGTCCCAGAGGAATGGCTGCCACGCCGGCGCGCGCGAGCGCTCCGGCCCTACAGAACCCGGCTTACAGGCCGGCTGATCCACTTCCCGATAAGACTTGCACCTGCAAGGCTTTATCGCCCCGCCGGCGTTCCCGCGCGGGCGGCCGGCGCGCCGAAGATTCCGCGGCGGCAAAAACCTTCGGTTAACCTTGCCGGGTTCAGATCGGTCCGCGCGGCAGTGCCAAGCTTGTGCGTTGACGATCCTCCGAGGCCCATGATACCCGGCATCCTCCCGTCAACGGCGTGTATCGGATCGCCGGGCGCACCCTGCCATCGCGCAGGTCCCGTCCGTGCGCGGCGTCTTGCGCGCTCCGCATCCGGTGCCGTTCCCGTCACGCGCGCCGCGCTCGCGCGGCCCGGCACAGGGCACCATGAGACGCACGAGCCGCATCCGCGCCCGGGTTTCCGGGACGCGCCGACAATCCGCCCATCCGCGCGCGCCACGGCGCGCCGGCGCGTCGAGGCGGCCATGAGCCGGCGCCGCTCCTCCCCCGAGAGTTCGGCCCGCCACGGCGGCGGCGATGCGGCGGCTGAGCCGCACGTCCCCGTCCTCCTCGCGGAAGTCGTCGACGCGCTCGGCACCGCGGGCGGGATCGCGGTCGACGGCACGTTCGGTGCCGGCGGCTACACCCGCGCGCTCCTCGCGGCGGATCCGGCCCTGCAGGTCGTCGCGATCGATCGTGACCCCACGGCCATCGCGGGCGGACAGGCGCTCGTCGCGGAGTCCGGCGGGCGCCTGCGCCTCCTCTCCGGCCGCTTCGGCGACCTCGACAGCCTCCTCGCGGAGGCCGGCATCGCGCAGGTCGACCGGGTCGTCCTCGATATCGGCGTCTCGTCGATGCAGCTCGACGCGCCGGAGCGGGGCTTCTCGTTCCGCAGCGACGGCCCCCTCGACATGCGCATGGCCTGCGACGGGCCGAGCGCCGCCGACCTCGTGAACGAGGCCGACGAGACCGTTCTGGCCGACATCATCTACCATTTCGGCGAGGAGCGGCGCTCGCGCGCGGTCGCCCGGACCATCCTCGAGGCGCGGCGCCGCGGGCGGATCGAGACCACCGCGCAGCTGGCCGAACTCGTCGCCGGCGTGGTCCGGACCGAGCCCGGCAGCCACATCCACCCGGCGACGCGGACCTTCCAGGGCCTGCGGATCGCCGTGAACGACGAGCTCGGCGAGCTGGTCCGTGCCCTGCACGCGGCCGAGCGCGTGCTCAGGCCCGGCGGCCGGCTCGCCGTCGTGACGTTCCACTCGCTCGAGGACCGCATCGTCAAGCAGTTCTTCGCGGCGCGCAGCGGCCGCTCCGCGCAGGGCTCCCGCCACCTGCCCGGGGGCCCGGTCGAGACCGTCCGCAGCTTCCGCCCCGTCACGAAGGGCCCGGTCTTGCCGGGCGAGGCCGAGACCGCCCGCAACCCGCGCGCGCGCTCGGCCAAGCTCCGGGCCGCGGAGCGCACCGAATCCGACGTTCCCGAGCCGCTGGCCGCGCTGACCGCGCTGGCGAGCCTGCCCGACGCGGCCCGCGGAGGCCATCGCCGATGATCCGCCTCCTGAACCTGCTGGCGGTGGCCGGCCTCGTCGCCTCGGCGATCTACGCCTACTCGATCAAGTACGACACGCTCTACCAGGGCGGTCAGGTCTCGAAGCTCCAGACCGCCCTGCACAAGGAGCGGCAGGCGATCGCCGTGCTGCGCGCCGAGTGGCAGCTCCTGACGCGGCCCGACCGGCTCCAGGCGGCCGTCGACAAGCATCTCGCCCTGGAGCCGATCGGCACCAGCCACTTGGCGCGCCTCTCGGATCTGCCCGCCCGGCCGGAGCGCGGCGACGAGATCGGCCGTCTGCTCGCCGCCACGGCGACGCCCAAGGACAAGGGCGCGATCGAGCCGCGCACGACCGGCTCGATCACCCGCACCGTCACCACGACCCGCACCCCGACGACGGCTTCGAGGTAAACCCCCGTGTCCGATCACGCCGACGAGACCCTAGACCCGGCGGTCGAGCCCGCCGTGTCGGACCACGAGGCGGCGCTGCTCGAAGCCGCCGCGCTGGCGCATGCCGCCGGCGCGCCGCGCCCCTTGGAGGAGGAGGCGCGCGAGCCCGAGCCGCGCGCCGACCGCGCCAAGGCGCTCCTGCGCAGCATGTTCCGGCTAGCGATCGAGCGCTCCCACCTGCGGGTCGCGATGGTCGGGCTGGTCTTCGTCGGCGTGTTCGGGACGATCTCGGCCAAGCTCCTGATGATGGCGATCTTCGGGGAGCCGCCCAGCCAGGAACACCGGGTCGCGGCCGCGTCCTCGACCGCCTTCCGGCCCGACATCATCGACCGCAACGGCGAGATCCTGGCCACCGACATCCGCACGGTCTCGGTCTTCGCCGAGCCGGGCAACATCTACGACAAGGACGAGGCGGTCGAGCTGCTCACCGCCGTCCTGCCGGAACTCAACGCCTCCGAGCTGCGCGCCAAGCTCACGCAGCGCAAGGACAAGAAGGGCGCGGGCTTCGTCTGGGTGAAGCGCGAGCTGACCCCGAAGCAGCAGGCCGAGGTCCACCGGCTCGGCATCCCCGGCATCGGCTTCCTACCCGACCACAAGCGGGTCTACCCGAACGGCGTCGCGGCCGCCCACATCCTGGGCGCGACGAACCTCGACGGCATCGGCATCGCCGGTATGGAGAAGTACATCGACTCCACCGGGCTGCAGGCCCTCAACAGCTTCGGGCTGATCAACAAGCAGGCCGACCTGAAGCCGGTGCAGCTCTCGCTCGACCTGCGCGCGCAGTTCGCCGTGCGCGACGAGCTGGCCTGGGGCATCGACCACTTCAAGGCCAAGGCCGGCGCCTCGATGATCCTCGACGTGAAGACCGGCGAGGTCATCGCGCTCGTCTCCATGCCGGATTTCGACCCGAACGATCCCAAGGACGCGCTCTCGCCCGACCGCATCAACCGGATGAATGTCGGCGTCTACGAGATGGGCTCGACCTTCAAGGCGATGACGCTCGCCATGGCGCTCGATTCCGGCAAGTACAACGTCAACTCGACCTTCGACACCCGGGGCGGCGTGCTGAACTGGGGCCGGCAGAAGATCCACGAGTACCACGGCACGAACCGCGTCATCACCATGCCGGAGGTGTTCACCCACTCCTCTAACATCGGCTCCGCCAAGATGGCGCTCGGCGTCGGCGTCCCCGGCCACAAGGCCTTCCTGAAGAAGATGGGCCTGCTCGACCGGCTGCGCACCGAGCTGCCGGAGAGCGCGGCGCCGATCGTCCCGTCCCGCTGGACCGAGATCAACACCATCACCATCGCGTTCGGCCACGGCATCGCGGTGGCGCCGATCCAGGCCGCGGCCGCGGTGGCGGCCATCGCCAACGGCGGCGACCTGATGACGCCGACCTTCCTCAAGACGACGCCCGAGGCGGCGCGGGCGCGGGCCACGCACGTCCTCTCGGGCCAGACCTCCGAGGCGATGCGCTACATCATGCGGCTCAACGCCGCCGAGGGCTCGGCCAAGAAGGCGGCGGTCCCGTACTACTTCGTGGGCGGCAAGACCGGCACCGCCGAGAAGGTCATCGGCGGCCGCTACATCCACAACCGCCTGTTCACGACCTTCATGGCGGCGGCGCCGATGAACGATCCGAAGTACCTGTTCGTCACGATCATGGACGAGCCGCAGGGCCTGCCGGAATCGGGCGGCTACGCCACGGCGGCCTGGAATTCCGGCGTGGTCACCGGCAAGGTGATCGAGCGCGTCGCGCCGATCCTCGGCCTGCCGCCGCAATTCGAGCCGCCGGTGAGGCCGTTCCCGCAGATGGTCAAGCTCAACGCCTACCACGTCAACCAGCTGGGCGGCCCGTGAGATCGGATCGATGAGGGTGCAGCGATGAGCGCGCGGCTCGCCGACCTCTTCCCCGAGGCTGCTGGCCCCGCCGCGGACCTGACCGTCTCGGACCTCACGGCCGACAGCCGGCAGGTCGCGACCGGCACGGTGTTCGTCGCCGTTCCCGGCACGAAGGCCGACGGCCGACGTTTCGCCGCGCAGGCCGCGCAGCGCGGCGCCGCCGCTGTCGCCGGGGAGGGGACCCGTCCCGCCGACCTGCCCGACGCGGTCGCCTGGATCCCGGTCGCCGACGCGCGCCGGTCGCTCGCCCTCGCGGCGGCCCGCCTCGCGGGCCCGCAGCCCGAGACCGTGGTGGCGGTCACCGGCACCGCCGGGAAGAGCTCGGTGGCCGACTTCGTCCGCCAGATCCTGGCGCGCCTCGGCCGCGACTCCGCGAGCCTCGGCACCGTCGGCATCGTCACCAATCGCGGCGCGCAGTACGGCTCCCTCACGACCCCGGACCCCGTGACGCTGCATCGGACGCTGGCGCAACTCGCAGCGGACGGCGTCACCGACCTCGCCATGGAGGCGTCCTCCCACGGGATCGAGCAGCGCCGGCTCGACGGCGTGCGCCTCGACGCGGCGGGCTTCACCAATCTCGGCCGGGACCATCTCGACTATCACGCGAGCCTCGAGGAGTACCTCGCGGCCAAGCTGCGGCTGTTCACCGACCTGCTGCCGCCGGGCCGCCCGGCCATCGTCAATGCCGACGGCGCCTACGCCGAGCGCGTCATCGCCGCCGCCGAGGCCGCCGGCCGGCCGGTCCGCACGGTCGGGCGGGGCGGCCGGGACCTGCGGGTCGAGGCGGTCCGCACGGAGGGGTTCGCGCAGGTCGCCCGGATCCTGTTCGCGGGCCGGACCCGGGAGCTGCGCCTGCCGCTCGTCGGCGAGTTCCAGGTCGAGAATGCCCTGGTGGCGGCCGGCCTCGCACTGGCTACCCCGGCGGGGGCGGCCGATCCCGACGGCGTCCTGGCGGCCCTCGACCATCTCACCGGCGTCCCCGGCCGCATGGAGCGGATCGGCGAGGCACGGGGCGGCCTCTGCCTCGTCGACTACGCCCACAAGCCCGAGGCCCTGGAGAGCGTGCTCGCCGCGCTCCGCCCCTTCGCTTCGGGCCGGCTGATCGTGGTGTTCGGCTGCGGCGGCGACCGCGACCGGGGCAAGCGGCCGCTGATGGGCGCCATCGCGCAGCGGCTCGCCGACGTCGTCATCGTCACGGACGACAACCCGCGCACCGAGGACGCGGCCGCCATCCGCCGGGCCATCCTGGACGCGGCGCCGGGCGCCGAGGAGATCGGCGACCGGTCGGAGGCGATTCACAGCGCCGTCGACCGGCTCGGGCCGGGCGACGTGCTGGTCGTGGCCGGCAAGGGTCATGAAACCGGCCAGATCGTGGGAGATCGCACGCTGCCGTTCTCGGACCACGCGGTCCTGCGCGCCGCGATCGCCGCGGCGGCCTGAGGACGACGGGGGACCGACGATGACCGCACTCTGGACGCGGGAGGAGCTGGAATCCGCGACGGGCGGCCGGTTGGCCGGCGCCGGGCGCGCGATCGGCGGCGCCTCGATCGACACCCGCACGCTCCAGCCCGGCGACCTGTTCTTCGCGATCCGCGGCGACACCCGCGACGGCCACGACTTCGTTCCCGACGCCCTGGGGCGCGGCGCCGGCGCCGCCGTGGTGAGCGCCGCGCGCGCCGAGGCGCTCGCGGTCCACGGCCCCGTCCTGGCGGTGCCCGAGGGGGGCGCCGACCCGGTTCTCACCGCAATGGTGCGCCTCGGTGCCGCCGCCCGGGACCGGACGCGCGCGCAGGTCGTGGCGGTCACGGGCTCGGTCGGCAAAACCGGGACCAAGGAGGCCCTGCGCCACGTCCTGTCCGAGCAGGGCGAGACCCACGCCTCGGCGGCCTCCTACAACAACCACTGGGGCGTGCCCCTGACCCTGACGCGGATGCCGCGCTCCGCGCGCTACGGCGTGTTCGAGATCGGCATGAACCACGGCGCCGAGATCGTGCCGCTGACCGCGCAGGTCCGGCCGGACATCGCGCTGATCACCACGATCGCGCCCGCCCATATCGAGCATTTCGCCTCGCTGGCCGCGATCGCGGACGCGAAGGGCGAGATCTTCTCCGGGCTCCAGCCCGGCGGCGTCGCCATCCTGAACCGCGACGCCCCGCATTTCGACCGCCTGGCCGCCCACGCCCAGGCCTCCCGGGCGGGCCGGGTGGTGACCTTCGGCGAGCACGCGGATGCCGACGTCCGCGCCCTGAGAATCGTGCTGCGGCCCGACCTGTCGGTGATCGACGCGGTGGTGATGGGCCAGCCCGTCACTTACAAGCTCGGCACCGCCGGCCGGCACGCGGCGCTGAACTCGCTGGGCGTCATGGCGGTGGTCCACAGCCTCGGGGCCGACCTCGCCCGCGCGGCCCTGTCGCTGGGCGGCCTGACGCCGCCGGCGGGACGCGGCGAGCGCACCGCCCTCGAGATCGGCGGCGGCACCGCCTACCTCGTGGACGAGAGCTACAACGCCAATCCCGTCGCCGTCCGCGCGGCGCTGGCGACCCTGGCGGGGATCGAGACCGGGCCCCGCGGCCGCCGGATCGCGGTGCTGGGCGACATGCTCGAGCTCGGCGCCGCCGCGCCCGACCTGCATCGCGGCCTGGCGGAGGCGATCGAGGCGGCCCGGGTCGACCTCGTCTTCACGGCCGGTCCGCTGATGCGCCACCTGTTCGAGGCCCTGCCGGTGAGCCGCCGCGGCGCGGTGGCCGACACCGCGGCCGACCTGCTCGAGCCGCTCGCCCGGACCCTGCGGTCCGGCGACGCCGTCATGGTGAAGGGATCGAACGGCAGCCGCATGGGCCGGATTGTCGAGGCGCTGAAAGCCCGCTACGCGGTCGATCCGACCCGGCGGACCCAGGCCGTCCCGTGACCGGCACGCCTGCGCGTGCGGCGCCGTCCCCCGAAACCTGAGCCTGAACAAGGGGGCCGAGCGCCCGGATGCTGTACCTTCTCTCGGACCTGAGCAGCAGCTTCACGCCGCTCAACGTGTTCCGCTACATCACCTTCCGCACCGGCGGCGCGCTGTTCACGGCGGGCCTGTTCGTGTTCTGGTTCGGGCCCTGGATCATCTCGCTGCTGCGGATCCGCCAGGGCAAGGGCCAGCCGATCCGCGAGGACGGGCCGCAGACCCATCTGCTGACCAAGCGCGGCACGCCGACCATGGGCGGCCTGATGATCCTGGCCGGCGCCGTCGTGGCGATCCTGCTCTGGGCCAACCCGCGCAACCACTACGTCTGGGTGACGCTGACCGTCACCCTCGGCTTCGGCGCGATCGGCTTCTACGACGACTACCTCAAGGTCACGAAGCAGTCGCACAAGGGCTTCTCGGGCAAGTTCCGCCTCGCCCTCGAGGCGGTGATCGCCATGGCGGCCTGCGTGACCATCGCGGTCTACTCGCCCGCCGCGCTGCAGAACCAGCTCGCCTTCCCGGTGTTCAAGGACGCGCTGCTGAACCTCGGCTGGTTCTACCCGCTGTTCGGCGCCTTCGTGATCGTCGGGGCGGGCAATTCCGTGAACATGACCGACGGCCTCGACGGCCTCGCGATCGTGCCGGTGATGATCGCCTGCGGCACGTTCGGCTTCATCGCGTACCTCGTCGGCAACTCGTTCACCGCCAGCTACCTGCAGGTGAACTACGTCCGCGACACGGGCGAGCTCGCCGTCGTCTGCGGCGCGGTCATCGGCGCCGGACTCGGCTTCCTCTGGTTCAACGCGCCGCCGGCCCAGATCTTCATGGGCGATACCGGCTCCCTGGCGCTGGGCGGCCTGCTGGGCTCCATCGCGGTGGCGACGAAGCACGAGATCGTCCTGGCGATCGTCGGCGGCCTGTTCGTGCTGGAGATGATGTCGGTGATCATCCAGGTCGCGTCGTTCAAGCTCACGGGCAAGCGCGTGTTCCGCATGGCGCCGATCCACCACCATTTCGAGCAGAAGGGCTGGAAGGAGCCGCAGGTCGTGATCCGCTTCTGGATCATCGCGGTGATCCTGGCGATGGCCGGCCTGGCGACGCTGAAGCTGCGCTGAGAAATCGTGCTAGAGGGGCGGCCTGAGAGGTCGATCCGATCCTCGCCCTCGTCCTGAGGCGCGGCCGCGGAAGGGAGCCTCGAAGGAGGCTCCCGGCCGGCCGCGCGATCCCGGGAGCCAGCCTTCGGGGTCGCCGAGGCGGGGCGCCCGGGACGAGGGTCCGGTTCGGGTCGGCCGGGTCCGGCCGCCGCATCCAGAGTTCCGCATGACACCCGTCACCGTCTTCCAGGACAAGACCGTCGCCCTGTTCGGGCTCGGCGGCTCGGGGCTCGCCACGGCGCTGGCGCTGAAGGCGGGTGGCGCGGCCGTGCAGGCCTGGGACGACAATGCCGACAGCCTCGCCCGCGCGCGGGAGGCCGGCATCGAGACGCGGGACCTGCGCGCGGCCGACTGGTCCGCGTTCGCCGCCTTCGTGCTGAGCCCGGGCGTGCCGCTGACCCATCCCGAGCCGCACTGGAGCGTCCGGCTCGCCCGGGATGCCGGCGTCGAGATCATCGGCGACATCGAGCTGTTCTGCCGGGAGCGGCGGGCGCAGGCGCCGGGGGCGCCGTTCGTGGCGATCACCGGGACCAACGGCAAATCGACCACCACGGCGCTGATCGCCCACGTGCTCGCGCAGGGGGGCCGCGACGTGCAGATGGGCGGCAACATCGGCACCGCGATCCTGTCGCTGGAGCCGCCGGCCGCCGACCGCGTCCACGTGATCGAGATGTCGTCGTTCCAGATCGACCTGACGCCGAGCCTCGACCCGAGCGTCGGCGTGCTGATGAACATCACGCCGGACCATCTCGACCGGCACGGCACGATGGAGCAGTACGCGGCCATCAAGGAGCGTCTGATCCAGGGCGCCGGCCTCGCGGTGGTCGGCGTCGACGACGCCCCGAGCCGCGCCATCGCGGACCGCCGCGGCGCCGACCTCGTGCGTGTCCACGTGCCCCACGGCGACGTGCTGTGCGCCGACGCGCTGACGGTGCGCGACGGGATCGTCCGGGAGCCGGACGGGACGGCCCTCGCCGACGTCAACGGGATCGGCTCGCTCCGGGGGGCGCATAACTGGCAGAACGCCGCGGTGGCGGTGGCCGTCGCGCGGGCCCTCGACCTGTCGCCGGAGCAGATCCAGGCCGGCCTGACCTCGTTCCCGGGCCTGCCGCACCGGATGGAGGAGGTCGGGCGGCGCGGCCACGTGCTGTTCGTCAACGATTCCAAGGCGACGAACGCGGATTCCACCGAGAAGGCCCTCACCGCCTTCCGGGACATCCACTGGATCCTCGGCGGCAAGGCCAAGGAGGGCGGGATCTTCCCGCTGGTGCCGTATTTCGAGCGGGTCGCGCACGCCTACCTGATCGGCGCGGCGTCGGACGCCTTCGCGGCGACCCTGGAGGGCGCCGTGCCCTACACGCGCTGCGAGACCCTCGAGAACGCCGTCCCGAAGGCCGCCGAGAACGCCGCCGCCTCGGGCGCACCGGAGCCGGTGGTGCTCCTGTCGCCGGCCTGCGCGTCCTACGACCAGTTCCGGAACTTCGAGATCCGCGGCAACCGCTTCCGCGAGCTGGTTCAGGCGCTGCCCTGAGGCAGCGCCACTTCAGCGCGCCAGAACCTCAGCGCGCCAGAACCTCAGCGCGCCAGAACCTTGGCGGCGTCGCGGGTGGTGTCGACCGCATGCGAGACGTTGGCCACCGACTGGACGATCGCCCCGATGTTGCCTGTGATCTCCGTGACGGCCCCCGCGGCGCTCTGCATGCTCTCGGCCAGATCCCGGGTCACGGCACTCTGCTCCTCGATGGCGGCCGCGGTGGCCACCACGGTCTCGCGCATCACCGAGACCGAGGACCCGATCGAGCTGAGAGCCTGCACGACCTCCTGCGAGACGCGCTGCACGCTGGCGATCTCGCCGTTGATCTGACCGGTGGCGCGCGCCGCCTGGTCGGCCAGCGCCTTAACCTCGGAGGCGACGACCGCGAAGCCGCGGCCCGCCGCGCCCGCGCGGGCGGCCTCGATGGTGGCGTTCAGCGCCAGCAAGTTGATCTGGCCGGCGATGTCCTGGATCAGGCCGACGATGCCGGTCATGGCGGTGGCGGTCTCGGCCAGCCGCTTGGTGTGGCCGTCCGCGTCCTGAACGCAGGCATAGGCGGTGTCGGTGGCGCTCTGGGAGCGCACGATGCTCTGGGACATCTCCGCCACCGAGGCCGCCAGCTCCTCGGCGGCGGCCGCCACGGTCTGGACGTTCCCGGAGGTCGAGTCCGCCGCCGACGAGGCCAGCGAGGCCGCCGTGGTCGAGTGCGTCACCGCCTGCTCGATCTCGCCGAAGTTCTGATCGATCAGGGTCCGCAGGTTGGCGAACAGCCGGACCTGGTCGCTGATGTCGGTGGCGAATTTCACCACCTTGTAGGGCCGGCCGGCGGCGTCGAGGATCGGGTTGTAGGAGGCCTGGATCCAGACTTCGCGCCCGTCCTTGCCGATCCGCCGGAACTGGGCCGCCTGATAGGTGCCGTTCCGCAGGGCCGCCCAGAAGGCCCGGTAGGCCTCGCTCTCCCGGTAGGCGGGCTCCACGAACAGGCTGTGATGCTGCCCGAGCACCTCGGCGCGGCTGTAGCCCATCGCGGCGAGGAAATTGTCGTTCACCGCGATCACCGTGCCGTCGAGGTCGAAGGCGATGACCGCCTGCACCTTATCGATCGCGGCGATCTGCCCGGCGCGGTCGGCCTCCTCGGTGCGCTGCTGCGTGATGTCGGTGGCGAACTTCACCACCTTGTAGGGCCGGCCGCGGACGTCGAGCATCGGGTTGTAGGAGGCCTGGATCCAGATCGACCGGCCGCCCCGGCCGACCCGCTGGAACTGGCCCGACTCGAAGGTGCCGGAGCGCAGGCGTTCCCAGAAGGCCCGGTAGTCCGGCGCGTCCCGCTGGGCCGGCTCCATGAACATGCTGTGGTGCTGGCCGACGATCTCCGGCAGCGTGTACCCGACGACGTCGAGGAAATTCCGGTTCGCCGACAGGATCCGCCCCGCCAGGTCGAACTCGATCACGCCCTGAACCCGGTCGAGGGCCGCGAGCTTGGCATGCGCTTCACGGACGTTCAGGGCAGAGAACATGGCGCGTCGGCTTCCGCTGGGCGGATCGGGCGCGGCGCACCGCGACCCGCCGGGTCGATACATCCGAAAGTTGCAATGGGAAGATTAACATAGAGTGTCTTTTTACTAGTATTGCGCCGTCCTAATACAGCATCTCAGGGGCCGCCGGCTGCGTGGCCGGCGCGTTCTGACGTGCCCCGACGCGCCCCGACGCGCCCCGACCTGTCGGTCATAAGGCTCCGTTTACCATTCCTGCCGAGGATCCCGGCCGACCCGCGCGGATCGGCATCCGCGCGGCCTGGAGTCGTTGCCCGGCATGATGTCACGCGCGGAACGCACCCCCCTGACGGACTGGTGGTGGACGGTGGACCGCGGCCTGCTCGCGGCGCTGTTCGCGCTGATGGTCGCGGGCCTCGTCTTCCTGATGGGCGGCGGCCCGCCCGTGGCCGAGCGGATCGGCCTGCCGACCTTCTACTTCCTCAACCGGCAGGCGATGTACCTCGCGCCGACCATCCTGCTGATCTGCGCGGTCTCGTTCCTGTCGCTGCGCGGCATCCGGCGGCTCGCGCTCGTCACCTGGATCCTTGGCGTCATCCTGTGCCTGCTCGCCGGCAAGTTCGGGCCCGAGATCAAGGGCGCGCATCGCTGGATCCAGTTCGGCTCCTTCGGCCTGCAGCCCTCGGAGTTCGTGAAGCCGGCCTTCGTGGTCGTCGCCGCCTGGGCCTTCTCGGAGGGCGCCCAGCGCCGCGACATGCCGGGCGGCATCCTGGCGCTGCTGCTCCTGCCGATCACCATCGTGCCGCTGCTGCTCCAGCCCGATTTCGGCCAGACCATGCTGATTACCATGGTGTGGTGCGCGCTGTTCTTCGTGGCCGGCCTCCACCTGATCTGGGTGGCCGTCCTCGGCGTGCTGGGCCTCGGAGGTGTGTTCGCTGCCTACCTGTTCTTCCACCACGTGCGCGAGCGCTTCAACAAGTTCCTCGACCGGGATTCCGGCGGCGGCTTCCAGGATTTCTGGTCGCGCGAATCGTTCCGCTCGGGCGGCTGGTTCGGCACCGGGCCGGGGGAGGGCGTGGCCAAGCGCCACCTGCCGGACGCGCATACCGACTTCATCTTCTCGGTCACCGGCGAGGAGTTCGGCGTGATCGTCTGCCTCTGCCTCGTGGCGCTGTTCGCCTTCATCGTCCTGCGCGGCCTCAAGCTGGCGCGGCGCACCGACGACACCTTCTCGCGGCTGGCGATCACCGGCCTGACCACACTGTTCGGCCTGCAAGCCTGCATCAACATGGCGGTAAACACCCAGCTGATGCCCGCCAAGGGCATGACGCTGCCGTTCGTCTCCTACGGCGGCTCCTCGCTGATCTCGCTGGCGCTCGGCACCGGCTTCCTCGTCGCCCTGACCCGCAAGCGCCCCCGCACCGTCATGCTCAGCCAGAAGCCCCCCGGCACCGCGCCCGCCACCGTTGCCGGGGTGATGCGGTGACCGTCTTCACCCCCACGATCCTGCTCTGCGCGGGCGGAACCGGCGGCCACCTGTTCCCGGCCGAGAGCCTCGCCCACGCCCTGCGGGCACGCGGCATCCGCGTGGCGCTCGCCACCGACGCCCGGGTCGATTCCATCGCGTCCGAGTTCCCGGCCTCGGAGGTCGTCACCATCGCGTCGGCGACGCCGTCCGGCCGCTCGCCGCTGAAGCGGGCCGGCGCCGTGCTGACCCTCGGCCGGGGCTTCGGCGTCGCCGCGAAGGAGATCCGCCGGATCAACCCGGCCGCCGTCGTGGGCTTCGGCGGCTACCCGACCGTCCCACCGGTGCTCGCCGGCCAGATCCTGCGCGTGCCGACGATCCTGCACGAACAGAACGCCGTGATGGGCCGGGCCAACGCCTTCCTGGCGCGGGGCGCCCGAACCATCGCCACCGGCTTCAAGGTCGTGCGCGGCGTGCCCGACAAGGCCAAGGCCCTGCGGATCCACACCGGCAATCCGCTCCGCCCGGCGGTGATCGAGGCGGCCAAGGTCCCGTATCCCGCTTTCGGCGAGGGCGACGCCCTGCGGCTCCTGGTCTTCGGCGGCAGCCAGGGCGCCCGGGTCATGGGCGAGGTCGTGCCGGAGGCGATCGCCCGCCTGCCCGACGCGCTGCGCGCCCGCCTGCACCTCGTCCAGCAGGTCCGCCCCGAGGACCTGACGGCCGTTCAGAACCGCTACCTCGCCATGGGGCTCGCCGGGATCGAGGCGGCGCCGTTCTTCAAGGACCTGCCCGCCCGCATGGCCGCGAGCCACCTCGTGGTCTCGCGCTCGGGCGCCTCGACGGTCTCCGAGCTCGCGGCGATCGGCCGCCCGTCGATCCTCGTGCCGCTGCCGGGCTCCCTCGACCAGGACCAGGCCGCCAACGCCGCGACCCTCGACGCCATCGGCGCGGCGCTGGCGGTGAAGCAGCCGGATTTCACGCCCGAACGGCTCGCCGCGGAGCTGACCGCCTGCTTCGAGACGCCGGCAAAATTGACCGCGGCGGCCGATGCGGCCAGAAGCGCGGGCATCCACGACGCCGCCGAGCGGCTGGCCGAGGTCGTCGTCGAGACGGCCGCCCGCACCTGATTTCTTGAGGGATTCCGCACCGGCGGTCCCGCCACCAGACGGTTCGACCCATGAAGCTGCCCGACAAGCTCGGCCCCATCCACTTCATCGGCATCGGCGGCATCGGCATGTCCGGCATCGCCGAAGTGATGCACAACCTCGGCTACACGGTGCAGGGCTCGGACGCCTCCGACAACGCCAATGTCCGCCGTCTCGCCGAGAAGGGCATGCGCACCTTCGTGGGCCACGATGCCAAGAACGTCGAGGAGGCCGCCCTCGTCGTCGTCTCGACCGCGATCCGGCGCGACAACCCCGAGTTGCAGGCCGCCCGCGAGCGACGCCTGCCCGTGGTGCGACGGGCCGAGATGCTGGCGGAGCTGATGCGCTTCAAGTCCTGCGTGGCGATCGCCGGCACGCACGGCAAGACCACGACCACGTCGCTCGTCGCCACGCTGCTCGACGCCGGCAACCTCGACCCGACCGTGATCAACGGCGGCATCATCAACGCCTACGGCACCAACGCCCGCATGGGGGCGGGCGAGTGGATGGTGGTGGAGGCCGACGAGTCCGACGGCACCTTCCTGAAGCTGCCGGCCGACGTCGCGATCGTCACCAACATCGATCCCGAGCATCTCGACCATTTCGGCTCGTTCGACGCGATCAAGGACGCGTTCCGGCGCTTCATCGACAACATCCCGTTCTACGGCTTCGCGGTGATGTGCATCGACCACCCGGTGGTCCAGGATCTCGTCGGCCATATCGAGGACCGGCGGATCATCACCTACGGCGAGAACCCGCAGGCCGACGTGCGCCTGATCGACGTGGACCTGCGCGGCGGCCAGAGCCGCTTCCGGGTGATGATCCGCGACCGTCGGCCCGGCTACCGGATGGAGATGGAGGATCTCGTCCTCCCGATGCCCGGCAAGCACAACGCCCTCAACGCCACCGCGGCGCTCGCCGTCGCGCACGAGCTCGGCGTGAAGCCGGACGCGATCCGCCAGGCGCTCGCGGGCTTCGGCGGCGTGAAGCGGCGCTTCACCCGCACCGGCGAGTGGAACGGCGCGACGATCTTCGACGATTACGGGCACCATCCGGTGGAGATCAAGGCGGTGCTCAAGGCCGCCCGCGCCTCGACCGAGCACGGCGTCGTCGCGGTCGTGCAGCCGCACCGCTACACCCGGCTGCAGTCGCTGTTCGACGATTTCTGCACCTGCTTCAACGATGCCGACACGGTCATCGTCGCGCCGGTCTACGCGGCCGGCGAGCAACCGATCGAGGGCTTCGACCGCGACAGCCTCGTGGCCGGCCTGCGCTCCCGCGGTCACCGCGACGCCCGGGCCCTGGAGCGGCCGGAGGAACTCGCGGGTATCATCGCGGACCTCGCCAAGCCCGGCGACTACGTGGTGTGCCTCGGCGCCGGCACGATCACCCAGTGGGCCTACGCCCTGCCGGACGAACTCGCCGCGCGGGGAAGGTAGGCGCGGTGCGCGCGCCCGCCCCGGGAGGCCTCTCGGGTTGGCGGCACCCTCGACCGCCCACACCGGGCTGCGCTCCGAGGATGAACCCGGCGGTGACTCTCCGGACCCCGGCCTCGCAGCGTCCGCTGCCACCCCGATGCGACGACACCAGGATCGCCGCATCCCTCTCCCCGCGGGCGGGGCGAGGGGAGACACACAGATGACCGCCTCTCTGCACGATCGCATCCGGGCCGCCGCGCCCGACCTCCGCGGGCGCCTGCTCGCCGACCAGCCGCTCGCCGACCTCACTTGGTTCCGGGTCGGCGGACCGGCCGAGGTGCTGTTCACCCCGGCCGACGAGGAGGATCTCGCCCGCCTCCTCGCCGCTCTCGATCCGGACGTGCCGGTCACGGTGATCGGGCTCGGCTCGAACCTGATCGTGCGGGACGGCGGCGTGCCGGGCGTGGTCGTGCGCCTCGGCGGCAAGGCCTTCGGCAGCATCGCGGTCGACGGCGACGCGCTGACCGTCGGCACCGCGGTCCCGGACATGCGCCTCGCCAAGGCGGCCGCCGAGGCCGGGCTCGACGGGCTCGCCTTCTACCGGGGCATCCCCGGCTCGATCGGCGGGGCGCTGCGCATGAACGCGGGTGCGCATGGTGGCGAGACCACCGACGTGCTGGTCGAGGCCCGCGGCATCGACCGCGGGGGCGCGCTGCGCACCTTCAGCCACGCCGACATGGGCTTCTCCTACCGGCACTCAGACGCCCCGGAGGACGTGATCTTCACGCGCGCCGTCTTCCGCGGGCGGCCCGGCGACCGGGTCGCCATCGAGGCCGAGATGGAGCGGGTCACCGCCGCCCGCGAGGCCGCGCAGCCGATCCGCGAGCGGACCGGCGGCTCGACCTTCGCCAACCCGGACGGCGGCAAGGCGTGGCAGCTCGTCGACGCCGCCGGCTGCCGCGGATTGAGGCGGGGCGGCGCCCAGGTCAGCGAGATGCACTGCAACTTCCTGATCAATACCGGTACTGCGAGCGCGGCCGATATCGAGGGGCTCGGCGAGGAGGTCCGCCGCCGCGTCCGGGAGACCAGCGGGGTCGCATTGCGCTGGGAGATCCGGCGCATCGGCCAGCCCGCCGGCACGACGTGAGAGCGGTGTTCCGGACGGACCGGTGCGCTCAGATCCTGATTGAAGCCGACCTATTCGAGGTGCCCTGATGTCCAAGCACGTCGCCGTCCTGCTGGGCGGCACCTCCGCCGAGCGCGAGGTCTCCCTCAGTTCCGGCAAGGCCTGCGCCGACGCGCTCGAAGGGGAGGGCTACCGGGTCACCCGGGTCGATGTCGGCCCTGACATCGCCGCGGTGCTGACGGCGCTCCGGCCGGACGTGGCCTTCAACGCGCTCCACGGGCCGGACGGCGAGGACGGCACCATCCAGGGCCTGCTGGAGATCCTCAAGATCCCCTACACCCATTCCGGCGTCCTCGCGTCGGCGCTCGCCATGAACAAGGAGCGGGCCAAGACCGTCATGCGCGCCGCCGGCGTCGACGTGCCCGAGGGCCGGATCGTTAACCGTCGTGAGGCCGCCAGGACACACCCCCTGCCGCCACCCTACGTCGTGAAACCGATCGCGGAAGGCTCATCGGTGGGTGTGATCATCGTGCGCGACGGCCGCTCGCACCCGCCCCAGATCCTCGCCTCCGAGGAGTGGACGTTCGGCGAGCAAGTCCTTGCAGAACCTTACATTGCTGGCCGCGAACTCACCTGCGGCGTGATGGGCGACAAGGCCCTCGGGGTGATCGAGGTGAAGGCCGCCACGGGCGATTGGTACGATTACGACGCCAAGTACGCCCCGGGGGGCTCGGTGCACGTGCTCCCGGCCGAACTTAAACCAAATGTTTACCAGCGTGTCCAAGAACTGTCGTTAACGGCGCATCAAGCACTGGGCTGTCGGGGCGTCAGCCGTGCCGACCTTCGCTACGACGACACACCGGGTGGAACCGGTCTGCTCGTGGTGCTGGAGGTCAACACGCAACCCGGCATGACCCAGACGAGCCTTGTGCCGGAGATGGCGGCCCATGCGGGCCTGAGTTTCGGTGAGCTCGTCCGATGGATGGTGGAGGACGCTTCCCTGAATCGCTGAGCGGCGACGCCGCCGGCCGGAGCGGTCCCGCGCGCCTCGCCGGCGCGATCCTGGGCCGGCTCACCGGCCGCGGCACGTCCCGGTCGCTCTCGGTTCGTCGGGCCCGCCCGAGTCAGCGCCTGAGCGAGCGCCTGCCCCACGGCGCCGGGATCGTGGCGGTCTCCGTCTCCGCCGCCGCCGTGGCGCTCGCCGGTTTCGTGGCGAGCGGCCGCTACGACGCGTTCGTGGCCGAGCAGGGCCGCCCCCTCGACATCGCCGCGCGCGTCGCCGGCTTCGGCGTCGAGCGCGTCACCATCTCGGGCATCTCCCGCATGTACGAGCGCGAGGTCCTGGCGGCCGCCGGGATCGACTGGCGCTCCTCGGTTCCCTTCCTCGACGTCAACGACGTGCGCGGGCGGCTGCTCCGCGTGCCGCTGATCGCGCAGGCCTCGGTCCGGAAGATCTACCCCAACGAGATCGCCATCACCCAGGTGGAGCGCGAGCCCGCGGCCCTCTGGCAGAAGAACGGCGAGATCAGCGTGATCGCCGCCGACGGCACCGTCATCGACGCCATGCGCGACGACCGCTACGCCAGCCTGCCCCTGGTGGTCGGCGAGGACGCCAACACCAAGCTTCCGGAATACCTCGCCCTCATCGCCGCCGCGGGGCCGCTCGCCGAGCGGATCAAGGCCGGCACCTACGTGTCGGGCCGGCGCTGGACCCTCAAGTTCGACGGCATCGACGTGCGCCTGCCCGAGGTCGATCCGGCCGCGGCGCTCGCCCGCCTCGTCCGGTTCGAGCGCGAGGCCCACCTGCTCGAGAAGGACGTCATCGCGGTGGACCTGCGCATGCCGGACCGCCTGGTGGTGCGCCTGACCGAGGAGGCCGCCGCCGCCCGCGCGGAAGCCCAGAAGGCGAAGAAGAAGGGCGCGGCCAGCTGATGCCCTTCCTGTCGATCTCCGCCCGTCCCGCATCCCGCGCCCGGTAGCGTCAATGCACAGCCAACACGGCCTCACGCCGCGCTTGAAGCCGCTCTCCGCCCGGCGCTCGACCACCCTCTCGGTGCTCGACATCGGCACGAGCAAGGTGGTCTGCCTCATCGCCGAGCTGCAGCCCGCCGAAGCGCTCACGACGCTCCGCGGCCGCACGCACCTCGCGCGCATCATCGGCATCGGCCACCAGCGCTCCCTGGGCCTGAAGGGCGGCGCCATCGTCGATCTCGCCGCGGCCGAGAGCGCGATCCGGCAGGCGGTCCACGCCGCCGAGCGGATGGCCAAGGTCGAGGTCCAGTCGGTCATCGTCAACATGTCGGGCGGCCGGCTCGCCTCGCAGCATTTCCAGGCGCGGGTGAACGTCCGCTCGGGCACCGTCACGGGCAGCGACGTCGAGCGGGTGCTCGAGACCGCCAGCGCCCACGGCGTCAGCCCCGGCCGGGCCGTGCTGCACGCGCTGCCCACCGGCTACGCCCTCGACGGGCAGGGCGCCGTCATCGACCCGTCGGGCATGATCGGCGAGGCGCTCAGCGTCGACCTGCACGTGGTGACCAGCGAGCTCGCGGCCGCCCGCAACGTCATGCTGGCGGTGGAGCACTGCCACCTCGGCGTCGAGGCGGTGATCGCCACGCCCTACGCAGCCGGCCTCTCGGCGCTGGTCGACGACGAGGCCGAGATGGGCGTCTGCGTCGTCGACATGGGCGGCGGCACCACCAGCGTCGGCGTGTTCTCCGGCGGCCACCTCGTTCACGTGGACGCCCTGGCGGTCGGCGGCCACCACGTCACCATGGACATCGCCCGCGGCCTCTCCACCCGCATGGCGGCGGCCGAGCGGCTGAAGACCCTCTACGGCTCGGCCCTCTCCACTCCCTCCGACGACCGCGACATGATCGCCGTGCACGGCGTCGGCGAGGACGAGGGCGAGGCGCCGGCCCACATCCCGCGCTCGCAGCTCGTGCGGATCATCAAGCCGCGCGTCGAGGAGGTGGTCGAGCTGGTGCGGGACCGCCTGCGCGACGCGGGCTTCGCCGCCCAGGCCGGGCGGCGCGTCGTCCTCACCGGCGGCGCCAGCCAGCTCGTCGGTCTGCCCGAGGTCGCCCGCCGCGTCCTCCAGGGTCAGGTGCGGATCGGACGGCCCCTCGGCATCCGGGGCCTGCCGGAAGCCGCCAAGGGTCCGGCCTTCTCGGCGGCGGTCGGCCTGCTCGTCTACCCGCAGGTCGCCCATGCCGAGCATTTCGAGCCGCGGGGGCACGGCGCCTTCGCGGCGACCGGGACCGACAACTACCTGAACCGGGTCGGCCGCTGGCTCCGGGACAGCTTCTAGGTTTCACGCCCGCCCGCTCGCGCGGGGGGATCGAAGGGATCCGGCGCCCAGGCGTCGCACGGACAGCACAGTTAGCGAGAGGCTCGACACCATGGCCATCACCCTCCAGGCGCCGGACATCCGGGAACTGAAGCCCCGCATCACCGTCTTCGGCGTCGGCGGCGCCGGCGGCAACGCCGTCAACAACATGATCGAGTCGGGCCTCCTCGGCTGCGAGTTCGTCGTGGCCAACACCGACGCGCAGGCGCTCACCTCCTCGAAGGCCGAGCGGGTGATCCAGATGGGCCTGGGCGTCACCCAGGGCCTCGGCGCCGGATCGCACCCGGAGGTCGGCTCGGCCGCCGCCGACGAGGTGATCGACGAGATCCGCGACCAGCTCTCCGGCGCCCACATGTGCTTCATCACCGCCGGCATGGGCGGCGGCACCGGCACCGGCGCCGCGCCGGTCATCGCCCGCGCCGCCCGCGACATGGGCATCCTGACGGTCGGGGTCGTGACCAAGCCGTTCCAGTTCGAGGGCATGCGCCGCATGCGGACCGCCGAGTCCGGCATCCAGGAGCTGCAGGCCGCGGTCGACACCCTGATCGTGATCCCGAACCAGAACCTGTTCCGGGTCGCCAACGAGAAGACCACCTTCGCGGACGCCTTCGCGATGGCCGACCAGGTGCTCTACTCGGGCGTCGCCTGCATCACCGACCTGATGGTGAAGGAAGGCCTCATCAACCTCGACTTCGCCGACGTCCGGGCGATCATGCGCGGCATGGGCAAGGCCATGATGGGCACCGGCGAGGCGTCCGGCGAGAAGCGCGCCAACCGCGCCGCCGAGGCCGCCATCGCCAACCCGCTGCTCGACGACGTCTCGATGAAGGGCGCCCGCGGCCTGCTGATCTCGATCACCGGCGGCTCCGACCTGACCCTCTACGAGCTCGACGAGGCCGCCACCCGCATCCGCGAGGAGGTCGACCAGGACGCCAACATCATCCTGGGCGCCACCTTCGACGAGAGCCTCGACGGCATCATCCGCGTGTCGGTGGTCGCCACCGGCATCGAGCCGGCGCTGATCTCGGCGAACTCGCCCAACAACCCGGCCATCGCCGAGACCGAGCAGCGCATCGCCGAGGTTGCCGAGCGCCTGCGCGCCGAGGCCCGCTCGCGCGCCGCCTCGCCGGTGCCGAGCATCCGCACCGAGTCGGTCGCCCCGGCGCCGATGCCCGCCCCAGCCCCCGCGCCGCTCGCGGCCCCCGAGATGCGCCCCGAGTCGCGGATCGAGAGCCGCATCGAGGCCGCTGCGCCGATGACCCGCGACGACGTCGTGCTCGCCCCGGTCCAGGCGCGCGCCGCGGCGCCGTTCGTCCCGGCCCCCGCGCCACAGCGCGTCGAGGCGGCGCCCGCCGTCGAGGCCGGCCCGTTCGTGCCGCCGCGTCCGGCCGCCCCGACGGGCACGCCGCTCGCCCGCGCCCCGCGAATGCCGCAGATCCACGAGCTGCCGCCGATCGCCCAGACGCAGATCATGGCGAACCGCGCTGCCGAGGAGGCCGCCCCGGAATCCAAGCGGACCTCGCTGCTGCGCCGGCTCGCGACGGTGGGCTTCGGCGGCCGCCGCGAGGACATGGACGGCGCCCCGGCGGCCCGGCCGGCCTCGCCCGCCGCCCCGCAGCCGCATATGGCCCAGTCGCACATGGCCCAGTCGCACATGGCGCAGCCCCACATGGCCCAGCCCCACGTGCCGCCGGCCCCGCGCGCTCCGGCCGCCCCCGCGGTCCCGCAGTACCGCCCGGCCCAGGGCAACCTCGACGGTCAGGGACGGGCCGCGCCCCAGCCGCGGATGATGGACGACGATCAGCTCGAGATCCCGGCCTTCCTCCGCCGTCAGGCGAACTGACCGGGCCGCGTCTCCGGCACGGCCCGGGGCTGGCGGGAAACCGCCGGCCCCTTCGCGCTGCAGCAAAGCAACTCATGGTTGTTGCGGTGAGATATAGGGCTCGACGAGGCTGTGCGCCGCGGCTCTCGAGCCGCGGCGCATGGTGCATCCGCGCCACAGAACGGCCGCGGGTTAGTCACGCATTAACCAACCTTTAAGCCTTTGGTGGAGCAGCGCTTTGTGGTTACGAACCGCTAAGCGTGTCTGTAACAGACCGTAAGAATCCGTGATTTGGCTGCCCTGTGCGGCGCAGCTATAGAAACCATGTGATCGAGACGACACGCAGCAGGACACAACCTGATCGCGTGGGCTAGGGCATCAAGCAGCGGACGGATCAGTCAGTTTCTCCTCACCCCCAGTCGGGGTGGCGGAAATGATCGCGCCCGGGGGCTAAGGAATGCGAACGCATAAACAGACGACCCTCAAAGGGCCGGCGACTCTCTCGGGGATCGGAGTTCACTCCGGCAACCCCGCCGAGATCACCATCCGACCCGCTCCGGCCAATCACGGCATCGCCTTCCTCCGCACCGGCACCACCCACGGCAACGACCGCCTGATCAAGGCGCATCACGCCCTCGTCTCCGCCACCGAACTCTGCACCGTCCTGGGTGACGTCGAGACCGGCGCGGTCGCCACCGTCGAGCACCTGATGTCCGCCCTGTACGGGCTGGGCGTCGACAACGCTCTGGTCGAGATCGACGGCCCCGAGATGCCGATCCTCGACGGGTCCGCGCTCCCCTTCGTCCAGGCGATCGACCAGACCGGCATCGCCACCTGCGACACGCCGCGGCGCTGGCTCAAGATCCTCCGCCACGTCCGCATCGAGACCGGGACATCCTTCGCGGAACTGCGCCCGATCGACCGCGGCTTCCGCCTCGACGTCGAGATCGACTTCGAGAGCCCGGTGATCGGCCGTTCCCGCAAGGCGATGGACCTGTCGCCCGCGACCTACCGCCGCGAGATCGCCGGCGCCCGCACCTTCGGGATGATGCGGGACGTGGAGCGCTACTGGAAGGCGGGCTTCGCCCTCGGCGCCTCCCTGGAGAACACCGTGGCGGTCGGCGAGACCGCGGTGGTCAATCCCGAGGGCCTGCGCTTCCAGGACGAGTTCGTCCGCCACAAGATCCTCGACGCCATCGGCGACCTCGCCCTGGCCGGCCTGCCGATCCAGGGGGCCTACCGCTCCTATTGCGGCGGCCACCGGATGAATGTCGGGGTGCTGTCGGCCCTGTTCGCCGACCGTGCGAACTACACCATCGTCGAGGCGCAGGGCTCGCGCCGCGAGACCGTGCTGTCCGAACTCGGCGCCGGCCTGGGCCTCGCCGCCTTCGCGGGCGACCTGTAGCCCCTGTGACCGACGGGCCACAGCCCCCAACCGATCCTGACTGCCGCAGCCTTGCCGCTTTCGTGCCCGAATCGAACGGCACGGTTTAACGGTCCGTGAACGGCGGGCACGGCCCGGGGCGGGCCGGATCCACCCACGCGATGGCATGACGGCGCGCAACGGCGCCGGTTCCGGGAAAGAGCGCCAGATGCCTGTCACCATTCGTCATCGCCGGGCAGCGGCCTTCGCGGCGCCCCTCGTGGCCGTCCTCGGCCTGGGCCTCGGCGGCTGCGACTTCGACCCGACGAGCATCTTCGCCGAGAAGTACAAGCCCGAGGTCGTGCCGGACGTTCCGGCCGACAAGCTGTACAGCGACGGCCTCGCCAAGCTCGAGGACAGCGACTACGAGGGCGCGGTCAAGAAGTTCGACAGCCTGGACAAGCAGTACCAGTACTCCGATTGGTCCCGGAAGGCGCTGCTGATGACGGCCTACGCCAATTACGAGGGCCAGAAGTACGACGACGCGATCAGCGCCTCGAAGCGCTACCTGCAGCGCCATCCGGCCAGCAAGGATGCGGCCTACGCGCAGTACCTGATGGCGATGTCGAACTATAAGCAGATCCCGGACGTCACCCGCGATCAGGAGCGCTCCGAGAAGGCCCTCGTCGCGCTGCAGGAGCTGGTGCAGAAGTACCCGACCTCCGAATACGCCGCGGACGCGAAGGCGAAGATCCAGATCACCCGCGATCAGCTCGCCGGCAAGGAGATGGAGATCGGCCGCTTCTACCTCGAGAAGCGCAATTTCCCGGCGGCGATCAACCGCTTCCGCGACGTGGTCGCCAAGTATCAGACCACCCGGCACGCCGAGGAGGCGCTCGAGCGCCTGACCGAGGCCTACTGGGCGCTCGGCATCACCCAGGAGGCGCAGAACGCCGCCGCGGTGCTCGGCCACAACTTCCCGGAGAGCCCCTGGTACAAGGACGCCCACGCGCTGCTGGCGCAGGGCGGTCTCGAGCCCCGCGAGGAGAAGAGCTCGTTCCTCTCGAAGATCTACCGGACCGTCACGGGCAAGACCGCCTCGGCCCAGTAAGCCGCCGCGCCCGCGCGGGGACCGCCCACGAAACGTCGAGGCCCGGAGCCGCCGCTCCGGGCCTTTCCCATTGCGGCGCCCGGCGCGTTGCACCGACCGCGCGGTGCGACGCATTTTTGGGGTGAATCCGCGCCGCGGCGGCCTTATGTCTGCGGTCCCATCCTGAGGAATCCCCGTCGCCGCATGCTGGCGCAGCTCGCGATCCGCGACATCGTCCTGATCGACAGGCTCGAACTGAATTTCCGATCGGGACTCAGCGTCCTGACCGGGGAGACGGGCGCGGGCAAATCGATCCTGCTCGACGCCTTCGCCCTGGCGCTCGGCGGCCGCGGCGACGGCCGCCTCGTCCGCCACGGCGAGGCGCAGGGCGCGGTCACGGCCGTGTTCGACCTGCCCCTCGATCATCCGGCGCGCCGGATCGCGGCCGAGGCCGAGATCGACACCGAGGGCGACCTGATCCTGCGCCGGACCCAGATGGCGGACGGCCGGACCCGCGCCTTCGTCAACGACCAGCCGGTGGGCGTTCAGGTCCTGCGGGCGATCGGCGCGGCTCTCGTGGAGATCCACGGTCAGCACGATGACCGGGCGCTGGCCGACCCCGCCTCGCACCGGGCGATCCTCGATGCCTTCGGCGGCCTCCAGACCCAGCTCGCGAAGGTCGCCGCCGCGTCGCGGACCGTGCGGCATGCCCGCACCGAACTCGCCGAGCACCGCGCCCGCGTGGAGGCGGCCCGCAAGGAATCCGACTTCCTGCGCCACGCCGTGGAGGAGCTCGCCGCACTGGCGCCGCTCGCCGGTGAGGAGGCCCAGCTCGCCGAGCGCCGCACGATCATGCAGCAATCCGAGAAGGTCGCGCGCGAGCTCAACGAGGCGCTCGAGGCCGTCGGCGGCCCCCATTCCGGCGTGCCGCACCTCTCGGCCGCCCTGCGCAAGCTGGAGCGACGCGCGGCGCAGCTACCGGCCCTGGTGGACCCGTGCGTGAACGTCCTCGACGCCGCGATGGTCGCCCTCGACGAAGCCCGCGCGGTCCTCGAGGCGGCGGTGGCCGAGACGGAGTTCGATCCCCGCGACCTGGAGCGCGTCGAGGAGCGGCTCTTCGCCCTGCGCGCCGCGTCCCGCAAGTACGACGTCCCGGCCGACGACCTCGCCGCCCTGGCGGAGCGCTACGCCGGCGACGTGGCGGCGATCGATGCCGGCGAGGCGGCGCTGGCCGGGCTGGAGCAGGCGCTCGCGACGGCGGAGGCCGCCTACGCCGAGGCGGCCGAGAAGCTCAGCGCCGGGCGGCGCCGGGCGGCCAAGCAGCTCGACGCGGCCGTGAAGGCCGAGCTGCCGCCGCTCAAGCTGGAGCGCGCCCGCTTCATCACCGAGATCGCCACGGACCCGGATTCCCGCGACCCGGCCGGCACCGACCGGGTCGAGTTCTGGGCCCAGACCAATCCCGGGACCAAGCCCGGCCCGATGATGAAGGTCGCCTCGGGCGGCGAGCTGTCGCGCTTCATGCTGGCGCTGAAGGTCGTGCTGGCCGACAAGGGCTCGGCCCCGACGCTCATCTTCGACGAGATCGATACCGGCGTGGGCGGCGCGGTGGCGGATGCCATCGGGATGCGGCTCGCCCGGCTGGCGGCGACCGTGCAGGTGGTCGCGGTCACCCACGCGCCCCAGGTCGCCGCGCGGGCGGAGACGCATTTCCTGATCGCCAAGGCCCCCGTGAAAGGGGCCGGCCGCGTCGCCACGCGGGTCGCGAGCCTGCCGGTCGCCGAGCGCCGCGAGGAGATCGCCCGGATGCTGGCGGGCGCCACCGTCACCGACGAGGCCCGGGCGGCGGCCGCGCGACTCCTCCAGGGCGCCGACGCGTGAACCGGCGTCAACCTTAACCGTTGGTTGAAGGTAACAATTCGTTAACTATTCATCGTGAGAATGCTGCCATCCCGGTACCGCGGCAGGGTTGGGCGGTCGAAGGGCGGGAGGAGCCATGAAGCCGTCAGTCGTCGACTCCGATGGGTCTCTGCCCGCGGGACAGCCCCTGAAGCGGGCGGTCGACACCCGCCAGCTCGGTCTCACGCTCCGCACGGTCTACGAGGGCAGCGTCGACACGCAGCCGATCACCGACACGCATGTCGAGCTGCTCCTGCGCCTGCGCCAGAAGGAGCGGGAGCTGCGCCGGGCGGTCTGACCCGGGACGGCGGCCTCACCAGCGGCGCGCCCCCGGCCGGCGACGGTACTCGGCCGCACGAATCAGCGTCAGCACGCGGTCGAGACTCACCAGCAGCTCCGCCTCCTCGACGCGCGCCGCGGAGGCCGCGTCCGGGTCGGGGCTGAATTTCTGCCGGGCCTGCGCCAGCGCGAGCGCCCGCTCCACGGCCTCCCGCTCGGCGTGCAGGGCCAGCCAGGCCGGATCGGATTCCGTCGCCGCATCCACCTCGTCGCCGCCCACGATCCGCGCGTCCTTCTGCTGCCGGCTGCCGCTCCTGGCGGAGAGGAACGCGCGAGAGGCCGGAACCGTGCCGCGCCCGGCCGACGTGCGGTGTCGTCCCCCGTGTCGTCCCCCCGTCATCCCCCGTGTCATCCCGGTGTCATCTACTTGTCGTAACCGCCCGGCCATCGGGCGGCCGGCGCTGGGTCTCTTCGGAAGATCGGCCGCAGGGCTCTGCCGCGGGCACGGGCCCGCCGGCGGGGCAGCGCAGGCTCTAGCCCGACGGCAACGGAGATTCCTTTGAGACCCTTCGCTTACGCGCTCGCCGTCGGCCTCGCGACGGTTCAGCTGGCGTCCGCGGCGCTCGCCGCCGATATCACCGGCGCCGGCGCCACCTTCCCGTTCCCGGTCTACTCGAAGTGGGCCGAGGCCTATCGCAAGGAGACCGGCTCGGGCCTCAACTACCAGTCGATCGGCTCCGGCGGCGGCATCAAGCAGATCCAGGCCAAGACGGTCGATTTCGGCGCCACCGACGCGCCCCTGAAGCCCGAGCAGCTGGCCAAGGACGGCCTCGTCCAGTTCCCGACCGTGATGGGCGGCGTCGTGCCGGTGGTGAACATCCCCGGGATCGAGCCCGGCAAGCTGAAGCTCACCGGCGACGTGCTGGCCGACATCTACGCCGGCAAGATCGCGAAGTGGAGCGATCCGCGCATCGCCAAGCTCAATGACGGGCTGAAGCTGCCCGACGCCAACATCACCCCGGTCTACCGCTCCGACGCGTCGGGCACGACCAACATCTTCACCACCTACCTGTCCCAGGTCTCCGAGCCCTGGAAGAAGGAGTACGGCGCGGCCACGACGATCTCCTGGCCGGTCGGTCAGGGCGGCAAGGGCAACGAGGGCGTGACCGCCACCGTCAAGCAGGTTCCGAACGCCATCGGCTACGTCGAGTCGGCCTACGCCAAGCAGAACAAGCTCTCCTACGCCCTGCTGCAGAACAAGGCCGGCCAGTACCCGCAGCCCGACGACAAGGCGTTCCAGGCCGCGGCGGCGAGCGCCGACTGGAAGGCGACCCCGGGCTTCGGCATCTCGCTGACCAACCAGCCGGGCGAGGCGGCGTGGCCGATCACGGCGGCGACCTTCATCCTGGTCCACAAGGACGCCGCCGACCCGGCCAAGTCCGCCGCCGTGCTCAAGTTCTTCGACTGGGCCTACAAGAACGGCGACACGCTCGCCACCGACCTCGACTACGTCCCGCTGCCGGACAACGTCGTCGAACTGATCCACCAGGAGTGGAAGGACGTGAAGGGCAAGGACGGCAAGCCTGTCCTCAACATGTGAGCGTGACGGGGAGGGGGTGAGAACCTCCTCCCTCGCTTCCGGGAACGCACCGCGCTACCACGCCCCCCTTCGCAGAGAACCGCGGATGCCCGCTTTGACCGAATCGATCGCCCTCGGCCGAACCCGTTCCGCGACCGCGCGGAAGGCGCCGAGCCGGAGCCTCGACACGCTGTTCCGGACCTGCTCGTACGGCGCGGCCCTGCTGGTGCTGCTCGTGCTCGCCGGCATCCTCGGCTCGATCCTGTACGGCGGCTGGCCCGCCTTCCGCGAGTTCGGCTTCGGCTTCCTGACCTCCAGCGCCTGGAACGTCGGGACCGAGCAGTACGGCGCCCTGGTCGCGGTGATCGGGACCGTCGCCTCCGCCTTCCTGGCCCTGCTGATCGGCGTGCCCGTCTCGCTGGGCATCGCGGTCTACCTCACCCAGCTCTGCCCGGGCTGGGCCCGCAAGCCGGTCGCCATGACGATCGAGCTGCTCGCGGCCGTGCCGAGCATCATCTACGGCATGTGGGGCCTGTTCGTGTTCGCGCCGCTCCTGGCGCGCTACGTCCAGATCCCGGTCTCGAACCTCGTGGAGGGCATGCCGATCGTCGGCACGCTGTTCTACGCCCGGGTGCCGTCGGGCGTCGGCGTCTTCACCGCCGGGATCATCCTGGCGATCATGATCGTGCCGTTCATCGCCTCGATCGCCCGGGACATGCTCGACCAGATCCCGACCGTGCTGCGCGAGAGCGCCTACGGCATCGGCTGCACCACCTGGGAGGTCGTGCGCCACGTGCTGGTGCCGCAGGCGGCCGTCTCGATCATCGGCGCGATCATGCTGGGCCTCGGACGGGCGCTCGGCGAGACGATGGCGGTGACCTTCGTGGTCGGCAACGCCAACCGGCTCTCGGCCTCGATCTTCGACCCCAGCTCGACCATCGCGTCGCGCATCGCCAACGAGTTCAACGAGGCGGACGGCCTCCAGCTGAACGCGCTGATGGCTCTGGGCTGCATCCTGTTCGTGATCACCTTCGTGGTGCTCATCATCGCCCGGCTGCTGACGCGCCGCGTCCAGGCCGCCTGAGGAGCACGCGCGATGGTTTCCTCCAGCACGATCGCCGCCGCTGCCCAGCGCCGCCCTGGCCGCGTCCGCCAGGGACGCCGCGTCGCCGACCGGACCCTGCGCGTCGCCTGCACCGCCGCCACCGTGGTGGGTGCCCTGGTCCTCGGCTCGATCCTGGTGATGCTGATCGTCCAGGGCGTGCGCGGCTTCACGCCGACCCTGTTCACCAACCCGACCCCGGGCCCCGGCTCCGAGGGCGGCGGCATCGCCAACGCCATCCTGGGCAGCGTCGTGCTGACCGGGATCGGCATCCTGATCGCCACGCCGGTCGGCGTCATGGCCGGGACCTTCCTGGCCGAGTACGGGCGCGGCTCGAAGCTGGCCGCCCTGATCCGCTTCCTCAACGACGTCCTGCTCTCGGCGCCGTCGATCCTGATCGGCCTGTTCGTCTACACGCTGATGGTCCGGCCGATGGGCACCTACTCGGGCTGGGCCGGCGGCGTGGCGCTGGCGATCATCGCCGTGCCGGTGATCGTGCGCACCACCGAGGACATGCTGCGCCTCGTGCCCGGCACCCTGCGGGAGGCCGGCGCGGCGCTCGGCGCGCCGCCCTCGACGGTGATCATGAGCGTGACCTGGCGGGCGGCCTCGGCCGGCATCGTCACCGGCATCATCCTGGCTCTCGCCCGCATCGCCGGCGAGACCGCGCCGCTGCTGTTCACCGCGCTCAACAACAATTCCTGGTTCTCGGCCAACCTGATGGGCGGCGTCGCGAACCTGCCGGTGATGATCTACCAGTTCGCCCTCTCGCCCTACCCGAACTGGCAGGGCCTGGCCTGGGCGGGCGCGCTCCTGATCACCACCACCATCCTGGCGCTGTCGATCATCGCGCGCCTCGTGATCAAGCCGCAGGCCTCGCGCTGAGCCCCCTTTCGAGGACACGACGATGAACGCCGCCTCCGCGATCCCCACGGTCGAGCTGAACCGCAACCGCGCCGAAGAGGGCGGCCCCGTGCGGATCGCCGTCAAGGACCTGAACTTCTACTACGGCAGCTTCCACGGGCTGAAGGACGTCAACCTCAACTTCCACGACCGGCAGGTGACGGCGCTGATCGGCCCTTCCGGCTGCGGCAAGTCCACCCTGCTGCGCTGCTTCAACCGGATCTACAGCCTCTACCCGGAGCAGCGCGCGGAGGGCGAGATCCTGCTCGACGGCGAGAACATCCTCAGCCCCTCCGTCGACCTGAACGAGCTGCGCTCGCGCATCGGCATGGTGTTCCAGAAGCCGACGCCGTTCCCGATGTCGATCTACGACAACGTGGCCTTCGGCCTGCGCCTCTACGAGAAGCTGCCGAAATCCGAGCTCGACGGCCGGATCGAGGAATCCCTGCGCAAGGCCGCCCTCTGGGACGAGGTGAAGGACAAGCTCCGGCAGCCCGGGACCGGCCTGTCGGGCGGCCAGCAGCAGCGCCTGTGCATCGCCCGGACGGTGGCGCAGAAGCCGGAGGTGATCCTGTTCGACGAGCCGACCTCGGCGCTCGACCCGATCTCGACCGGCCGCATCGAGGAGCTGATCGAGCAGCTGCGCGACGAGTTCACCATCGTGATCGTCACCCACAACATGCAGCAGGCGGCGCGCATCTCGCAGTTCACCGCCTTCATGTATCTGGGGCAGCTCGTCGAGTTCGGTCCGACCAACCGGATGTTCATGAACCCGACGGAACGCCGCACGCAGGACTACATTACCGGCCGCTTCGGCTAGTCTGCGGCTAGTCTGCCGGGCCGCTCCGGTCCCGGGACCGCCGCTCGCGTCTCCGGCGCGCCGGCGGGTCCCGCAAGCCTCCCGGAGGGCCGTCCCCGGGACCCCATCGAAGGATCCGCCATGCCCGGCCATATCGTCACCTCCTACGACACCGACCTGGAGAACCTGCGTCGCTCGATCTCGGAGATGGGCGGCGTCGCCGAGAAGATGACCGCGGAGGCGACCGACGCCCTCGTGCGCCGGGACGACACGCTCGCCCAGGCGGTGATCCTCGCCGACAAGCGCCTCGACGCGCTGCAGCGGGACATCGAGGAGCGCGCCGTGCTGCTGATCGCCCGGCGCCAGCCCCTGGCGATCGACCTGCGCGAGACCATCTCGGCGATCCGCGTCTCCGGCGATCTGGAGCGGATCGGCGACCTCGCCAAGAACGTCGCCAAGCGCGTGGTGGCGATTTCCGACCAGGCGCCGGCCCAGAAGATCGTGCTCGGCGTGCGCCACATGAGCGACCTCGCCGAGGGTCAGCTGAAGGACGTGCTCGACGCCTACGGGAGCCGCGACGTCCAGGCGGCCCACGACGTCTGGGAGCGCGACGGCGAGATCGACGCCCTGTACAATTCCCTGTTCCGCGAGCTCCTGACCTACATGATGGAGGATCCGCGCAACATCTCGTTCTGCACGCATCTCCTGTTCTGCGCGAAGAACGTCGAGCGCATCGGCGACCACACCACCAACATCGCCGAGACGATCCACTACCTCGCCACGGGCGAGACGCTGGCGGGTGACCGGCCGAAGAACGACGCGTCGAACTACGCGACCGTGGACGGCGTGCAGGCGCCGTGAGGCGCCGACCCCGGCGCCTTCCTGTGGGCGCGGCCGGGGTCACTCTCCGTGCGGGTTGAGGCGGGGCGGCGCCTCCTGCACCATCCGGGGACCGCCCGCAGAACGAGTCTTCGAACGTGAGCATGCAAGTCCTGATCGTCGAGGACGAGGAGGCCCTGAGCACGCTGCTGCGCTACAACCTGGAGGCCGAGGGCTTCCTGGTGGATTCGGCGGCGCGCGGCGACGACGCCGAGCTGCTCCTCGCGGAGCGGATCCCGGACCTCGTCCTGCTCGACTGGATGCTGCCCGGCCTCTCGGGGATCGAGCTGTGCCGCCGGATCCGGGCGCGCCGGGAGACCGAGCGCCTGCCGGTGATCATGCTCACCGCCCGCGGCGAGGAGGGCGACCGCGTCCGCGGGCTCGGCACGGGCGCCGACGACTACATCGTCAAGCCATTCTCGGTCCCGGAGCTGCTCGCCCGGATCCGCGCGCTCCTGCGCCGGGCCAAGCCCGCCCACGTCTCGGACCGGCTGGCGGCCGGCGACCTGGAACTCGACCGCACCGGCCACCGCGTCCGCCGCGGCGGCGAGGAGCTGCATCTGGGCCCCACGGAGTTCCGGCTCCTGGAATTCCTGATGCTGGCGCCGGGCCGGGTCTTCTCCCGCGAGCAGCTCCTCGACGGGGTGTGGGGCCACGACGTCTACATCGACGAGCGCACCGTCGACGTCCATGTCGGGCGGCTGCGCAAGGCGCTGAACGGCCCGCGCCAGACCGACCCGATCCGCACGGTCCGGGGCTCGGGCTACGCCTTCGACGAGACCTTCTCGCTGGAGGCCTGAGGCGGCCTCACGGGCCGTCCGGATAGGACTTCGCTCCGGCGCACCGTCATCGCGAGCGCAGCGAAGCGACCCAGGGCGGCGGGACGCCTGTGAGCGCGGCGCTGCTGGGTTGCTTCGCTCCGCTCGCAAAGACGGTGGGACGGGCCCGCGAAGATTCGCGCGTCCCGGTCTCCAGGGACTCAGCGCGCCAGCGCCGCGCTCCGGCCCGAGGCGGCCGGCACCGCCTCCAGCGCCGCCAGGACCGTCCCCTCGGTGAGGATCTGCGGCAGCACCTGGGGCTCTCCCGTCCCGGTATAGAGCAGGTAGAGCGGGACGCCGCTGCGCCCGTGCTTCTCCAGGAGGCGGGTGATCTCGGGGTTCTGGTTGGTCCAGTCGCCCTTCATGTAGGTCACGCCGCGCTCGGCCATCGCGGCCCGCACGGCCTTGGTGTTGAGCGAGGTCGCCTCGTTGACCGCGCAGGTGATGCACCACGCGGCGGTCATGTCCACGAAGACGGGGCGGTGCGCGTCGACCAGGGCGTCGAGGCGCGCCTGCGTGAACGGCTCGATCCCGTCGGCGGCGGCCTGCGCGGCCGGCGCGGCGCGGTCCCGGGGCAGGGTGACGGCGAGGGCCCCGACGGCGATCAGCGCCAGCGCCGCGGCGGCCTGCGCGACCCGGCCGGCCCGCGGCGGGGCGGCGCGGCCGTGCTCCCAGGCCCAGGCGGCGAAGCCCACGAGGACGAGGCCGATCAGCGCCGCCAGCAGCCCGCGCGGGTCGACCTGCTGCGCCAGCACCCAGATCAGCCACGCAACGGTGGCGTAGACCGGGAAGGCCAGCACCTGCTTGAGGGTCTCCATCCAGGCGCCCGGCCGCGGCAGCGCCCGCAGGGCCGGCGGCCAGAGGGTCAGGAGCAGGAAGGGCAGGGCGAGGCCGAGGCCGAGGCTCGCGAAGACGGCGAGCGCCACGCCGGCGCTCTGGGTCAGCGCGAAGCCCACCGCCGAGCCCATGAACGGCGCCGTGCAGGGCGTCGCCACCAGGGTCGCGAGCACGCCGGTGAAGAACGAGCCGCTCAGGCCGCCGCGCCGGGTGAGGCCGTCGCCGAGGCCGGCGAGCCGGCCGCCGACATGGACCGCGCCCGAGAGGCTCAGGCCCATCGCGAACAGCAGGTAGGCGAGCCCCGCCACGATGGCGGGCGACTGGAGCTGGAACCCCCAGCCGATCGCGGCCCCGCCGCTCTTCAGGCCGATCAACGCGGCGGCGAGCGCCAGGAAGCTCGCCAGGACGCCGGCCGTGTAGGCGAGGCCGTGGAGCCGCAGCCGGGCCGGCCCCTCGCCCGCGTGCCGCACGAGGCCGAGCACCTTGATCGACAGGACCGGGAAGACGCAGGGCATCAGGTTGAGGATCAGGCCGCCGAGGAAGGCGAAGGCCGCGGCGGTCGCCAGCGTCAGCGCGTCGAAGTCGGCGGCGGCCGGCGCGGTCGCGGGCGGCGCGGTCGCGGCCGGCGCCGCGGCGGCCGGGAGCACCGGCTCGTCGCCGTACGCGAAGGCGAGCCGGCGGGTCCCGGCGGCGTCGACCGCCTCGACCGTCAGGACGCCGGGCAGCGCGGCGGGCACCGGGTCGGTCGGGCTGCTCCGGGCGAGGGTCAGGTGCAGGCCGGTCCCGTCGACGCTCATCACCTGCGCGGCGGCGTTGTCGATCGCCGTCTCGGCGTAGGGGAAGTACGCGGCGTTCCGGACCGCCTCGGGCTTGAGGCCGGCCGCGGCGAAATCGAGGCGCAGGGTGTCGCCCTGGCTCGACAGGCTCAGGGGCCAGAGCGCCGGCACGGGGAGCGCAGCGCGGGCGCGCGCGAACAGCGCGGCGTTGGCCGGGTCCGGCTCGGCGTTGCCGACCGGCAGGGTCAGGGCGAGATCGGCCGAGCCGGGCACGCACTCGGTCTCGCAGACGAGGTAAGTCAGCTTGGCCTGGATCCGCACCGGGTCGGCCGGGTCGAGGCTCGGCGGCGGCGTCACCGGGACGAGGAGCGTGACCTCGCCCTCGTAGCCGTAGTTCATGAGGGTCGCGATCGGGATGCGCTCCGGCGCCGGCCACCGGATCGCGCCGGCGTTGAAGCCGGCCGGCAGGGTCCAGGTCACCTCCGGGGGCAGGCCGGAATCGCCCGGGTTGCGCCAGTAGACGTGCCAGCCGGGCTTGACCTGCATCCGCACCGCCAGCGTGAAGGGCTGCGCGCCGGCGACCGCGGCGGGCTCGGCCACGAGGCTCGCGCGCACGAGATCCGCGGGCGTGCGGAAGCCCTGCGGGAACCCCTGCGCCGCGGCGGCCGAGAAACTCGCGGCGACGGCCAGGATCAGGAGGGCGAGGCGGCGGATCATGCTGTCCCTTCGCGCGCGGGGCGGTCGCGGTTTCACGCGCGGCGTGTCGGGCTCGGCGCGGGCGTTTCCATGGCGTCCGGTCTTACCATGGCGTCGGGTCTTACCACGGACCGCGTTCGGGATCCCCTGCGGCCGGCTCACCCCTCGAGCGGCGCCGTCGCCCGCTCGAGCCAGTCGCGCGTCGCGGTGTCGAGCCCGGGCGCCAGGGTCTCGCGGACCCTCGCATGATAGGCGTCGATCCAGGCCCGCTCCCCGGGTTCGAGCAGGTCCGGCCGGATCAGCCGGCGGTCGTAGGGAGCGAGCGTCAGCGTCTCGAAGCCGAGCATCGGGCGCTCCCCGCCCGCGATCGCGCGGGCCTCGACCAGGACGAGGTTCTCGATCCGGATGCCGTAGGCGCCGCGGGCGTAGTAGCCCGGCTCGTTCGACAGGATCATGCCGGGCTCGAGCGCCACCGTGCCGGTCTTGGCGATCCGCTGCGGCCCCTCGTGCACCGACAGGAAGGCGCCGACGCCGTGACCGGTGCCGTGGTCGAAGTCGAGGCCCGCCTGCCAGAGCGGTGCCCGCGCGAAGGCGTCGATCTGGGCGCCGGTCGTGCCGACCGGGAACACCGCCCGGGCGATGGCGACGTGCCCCTTCAGCACCCGCGTGAACCGGTCGCGCATCTCCGGGCTCGGCGCACCGACCGCGACCGTCCGGGTGATGTCGGTGGTGCCGTCCGGGTACTGCGCTCCCGAATCGATCAGGAACAGCTCGCCCGACTGGACCGCCCGGTCCGTGGCGCGGCTCACCCGGTAGTGGACGATCGCGCCGTTCGGTCCGGAACCCGAGATCGTGGGGAACGAGACCTCGCGCAGGTCGCCGCCGGCGGCCCGGAAATCCTCCAGGGCCTCGACGGCGGCGATCTCGGTGAGGCCGCCGGCCACGGCCGCACCGTCGAGCCAGGCGAGGAAGCGCGCGACACTCGCCCCGTCCCGGACATGGGCGGCGCGGGCGCCCGCGATCTCGGCGGCGTTCTTGACCGCCTTCATGCCGGTGATCGGGTCCTTGCCGACATCGGCCGTGCCGCCGGCAGCCTCGATCTTCTCCTTCAGGGCGACGGCGCCGGTCGCGGCGTCGAGGCGGACGCGCGCGCCCGCCAGGGATGCCAGCCCGTCGTCCAGGTCCGCCCGCGGCAGGATCTCGGCGATCGGCGCGAGTTCCGCCCGCAGGGCCGGATCGACGTTCGGAGAGACGAGGTACAGCCGGGCCCGTCCCTCGCGCGGCAGGATGGCGTAACCCAGCGCCAGGGGCGTGTGGGCGACGTCGGACCCGCGCAGGTTGAAGGCCCAGGCCAGGTTGTGCGGGTCGGAGATCACCAGGGCATCGCAGCCGCCCTCGGCGAGCGCCGCCCGGATCCGGGCGAGCTTGTCGGCGGCCCCCTCGCCGCACAGCGCGTCGGGATGGACCACCACCGGACCGGCCGGCGGCCGCGGCCGACCGGCCCAGACCGCGTCGACGAGGTTCGGCACCGCCCGCACGGTCCCGCCGGCGCGGGTCACGGCCCGCTCCAGGCGCGCCAGACCGTCCGGGGTGTGCAGCCAGGGATCGTAGCCGAGCACCTGATCCCGCCGCAGGTTGGCCCCGACCCAGGCCTCCGGCGTCGATTCGGCGAGCGGCACCACCGTGACGAGGCCGGTATCGACCTGCTCGGGCGCCTGCAGGGTGTAGCGCCCGTCGACGACCAGCGCCGCGGACTCCATCAGGATCACGGCCGTGCCGGCCGAGCCGGTGAAGCCCGTGAGCCAGGCCAGCCGCTCGGCGTCGGCGGGAACGTATTCCGACTGGTGCTCGTCGGCCCGCGGCACGACGAAGCCGTCGAGTCCGGTCTCACGCAGCGCCGCCCGGAGGGCCTCGATCCGCTCGGCGCCCTTCCGGTGGCTCGGGTCGTCGAAGCTCTGGAAGCGCTGGCGCTGTCGGGACGGACGGGTCTCGGTCATGTGGCGAGCCTAGCGCCCGCCGCTCCCGCGTCGCAACACCCTGTTGTCATGAGAAAGAGGTTGGTCGGAGGTCGGTTGCGGTGCTTAAAGATCGTTAGCAATCTTATCACGCCGCGGATTCTCGCTTATTACTCAGACATGCCACGCCGCGTTTACTACCGGATCAGCGACAGACCCGACGGCCGCTTCGACGCCGTCGTGACGATCGAGCCCGACACGGTCGTCCGCCGCGACGGCTTCGATTCGCTCGCCGAACTCGAAGAGTGGATCGACGGCCTGCGCGCGCTGATGGCGGCGCTCGGCGCGCCGGTGTCGCAGGCGGACGCACCGGGGTCGCCGGCCGAGACCGCGGGCGCGCCTGACCGGCCGGGCCGGCTGCGCACCGCGCGCTGATCAGCCGTTCGTGATCGGCAGGTCCGGCGCCCGGTCCGCGGGTGCCCCATCGTAGCCCTCGATCCAAGCCCGGCGCGCGGGCGAGTCGGCCGGATAGGGGCAGGCATCCTTGGGCCGCCCCTGCGCCCGGGCGCGAGCGCCCTCGGCGATGGGGTCAGCGGGCGGATCGTGGAGCGACGTCTGGCTCATGGCCGGACAACACGCCGGCGCGCGTGGAGTTCGGGGCGATGCCGCGCGGGTCAGCGCCGCGGACGCTGCGCCGCGCCGCCGCGCGTCAGGACCAGGGCGACCCACCCCTCGATCACGCCGCGCCGCACGAGGGAGAAGCCCTGGAGACGGTAGGCGGAGAGCACGCCCGGCACGTCGCGCTCGATCAGGCCGGACAGGACCAACACACCCTCGGTGGCGACGACCCGCGCCAGGGTCGGCGCCAGGAGCCTGAGTGGCCGGGCCAGGATGTTGGCGAAGACGAGATCGAAATGGCGCGGCCGGTCGGCGAGGCGGTGGCGGACCCCGGGCCCCTCGTAGAGCTTGAGATAGGGGCCGAGCCCGTTGGCGCGGGCGTTCTCGCGGGCCGTGCGTACGGCCTCCGCGTCGAGGTCGCCGGCCACCACAGGCTGCCGCAGGGCCTTGGCGGCCGCGAAGGCGAGGATCCCGGTTCCCGTGCCGACATCGAGGACGTGGACCGGGCGCCGGCGCTTGAGTTCCGAGACCAGGGCGCGGAGGCAGCCCAGCGTCGTTCCGTGATGCCCGGTCCCGAAGGCAAGGGCGGCCTCGATCTCGATGGCCAGATCGTTGCCCCGGACCGAGTCGCGGTCGTGCGAGCCGTGCACGAGGAAGCGGCCGGCCCGGACCGGCTTCAGGCCCTCCAGCGACGCGCGCACCCAGTCCTGCTGGTCGATCGTGCGGAACTCCGCCGCGTCGGCCGCGTCGCCGATGACCGGGCGGATCAGCTCGCGGACGTACTCCTCGTCGGGCGCGTCCGCGAAGTAGGCCTCAAGCCGCCACGTGCGCCCGTCCTCGTCCTCGAAGGCCGCCACCGCGGTCTCCGTGGGATCGAACATCTCGCCGAGGAGGTCGGTCATCGCGCGGGCCGAGCGTTCGTCGGTCAGCAGACGCAGGACGTGGGACGGGCGATGGGGCGGCAGGCCTTCGAGCATGGTGCCCGGCTGTAACGCCGGGGCGCGCCGCAGCCCAGGGGCTGGCGCGAAAAAATCCGGGCCCGGCAAGGGTGAGGCCGCGGGGCAGGGCGGCGGAGCGGACCGGCGACTCCGCCCGTTGTTGCCGGACGGTCACAAGCGCCAATACTTATCTTCTGCGCGACTCAAACCAGTGTCCACAGCCATCACGTGTGCTTAAACAATCTCGGCTTACCCAAGGCCGGACCCTCAACTCGGGCGCGCCGCACTTCCCGGAGCGGCGCGCCTGTTTTGACAGACGATCGTGCTGCCATGACCGCGCCTCTCCTCATCAGCATCGCCTTCGCGGCCGTGACCGCGGGCACCGCCACGCTCTGGGCCTTGCTGGTCGCGAACGGCATGAACGGCATGCCGGAGGCGCGCCCGACCGAGCGGCACGACATCCGGACCTGGTGACGGCGCGACACCGATTCGCGCGAGCGGGCGCCCAGGAATGAGGCAGGCTGTTCGCGCGTTAACCAAATGATGTACGGCAGCTGCGGAACTGGCCGACTTGCGCGGCGTTTTTGCCGGCTTTTTACGTGAATCACGATTGAGCAGGGTGCGTACAGCGTGACCAAGTCCCGGCGTTCCGGCCCCCGCGGGCCCGTGGTCGTCAACGGTGCGGCCGTGCCTGCCCGACCACGCGAGCGGATCTTCGGCGGTCCCGCACCGGACGGGCCGCTCCCGGGCCATCTCCTCGTCCTGCTGAGCCGCCTCCACCGGGCCGAAGCCGAGCCCAAGGACCGGCCGGAGGCCAAGCTCGGCTGACGCGCGGTCACCCGGGTCGGCCGGGCCTTGGCCGACCGCCCGCGCGCGCCTATGATCCCCGTCGTTCCCCGCCGTATATAGCGGGTCGCGACCGGAGAGATCTGCGTGATGCCCCTGCCTCGACGGATCCTGGTCGCCTGCGCGCTCGCGGCGCTGGTTCTCGCGCCGACCGACAGGGCCGCGCGGGCGGACGAGCCGGTCGTCGTGTTCGCGGCCGCGAGCCTCAAGAACGCCCTCGACGACGCCGCGGCAGCCTGGACGAAGGCGACCGGCAAGACCGCGCGGATCTCCTACGCCGGCTCGAACGCCCTCGCGAAGCAGATCGAGGCGGGGGCGCCGGCGGACCTGTTCATCTCGGCCGACCTCGCGTGGATGGATTACGTCGACCGGGCCGGGCTGCTGAAGGCCGGCTCGCGGATCGACTTCCTGCGCAACGCCCTGGTGCTGATCGCCCCGGGGCCGAAGGACAGCGCCGCGGATCCGCAGGTGGCCCTGGCGCCGAACCTCGGCACCACGCTGACGCGGATCCTCGGCGGCGGGCGGCTGGCGATGGCGACGATCGACGCCGTTCCCGCCGGCAAGTACGGCAAGGCCGCCCTGGAGAAGCTCGGCGCCTGGGACGCCGTGAAGGGGCAGGTCGCCCAGGCCGAGAACGTGCGCGCCGCCCTCCTGCTGGTCGCCCGGGGCGAGGCGCCGCTCGGCATCGTCTACGCCACCGACGCGGCCGCGGACCCGAGCGTCCACGTTGTGGCGACCTTCCCGGCCGACAGCCACCCGCCGATCGTCTATCCGGCGGCGGTGACCCGGGAGTCGCGCAACCCGGATGCCGGGACGCTGCTCGGCTACCTGCGCGGCCCGGAGGCCCGGGGCTCCTTCGAGCGCCAGGGCTTCACGGTGGTCGCGCAGCCCGGCGCCAGCCAGTAGCGGCGCGCCGCCCCCTTGCTCGGGCTCACGCCGGACGAGTGGACCGCCGTCGGCCTGAGCCTGCGGGTGGCGACGATGGCGACGCTCGCGAGCCTCGTGCCCGGCCTCGCCGTGGCGTGGCTGCTGGCGCGGCGCCGGTTTCCCGGCCGCGCCCTGCTGGACGGGCTGGTCCACCTGCCGCTGATCCTGCCCCCGGTCGTGACCGGCTACCTGCTGCTGCTGGCCTTCGGCCGGCGCGGCCCGCTCGGCGCGCCCCTCGCCGAGATCGGCGTGGTCTTCTCCTTCCGCTGGACCGGGGCAGCGCTGGCCTGCGCGGTGATGGGCTTCCCGCTCATGGTGCGGGCGATGCGGCTGTCGATCGAGGCCGTGGACCGGCGCCTGGAGCAGGCGGCCGGGACGCTGGGCGCGAACCCCTTCGCGGTGTTCCTGACGATCACGCTGCCCCTCAGCCTGCCCGGGTGCCTCGCGGGCGCCGTGCTGGCCTTCGCCAAGGCGATGGGGGAGTTCGGCGCGACCATCACGTTCGTCTCGAACATCCCGGGCGAGACCCAGACCCTGCCGTCGGCGATCTACACGCTGACGCAGGTTCCGGGCGGGGAGGGGCCGGCCCTGCGCCTCACCCTGATCTCGATCGCGCTGTCGGTCGCGGCGCTGCTGGTGTCGGAATTCCTGGCGCGGCGGGCCGGTCGGCGCCTGGGGGCGGGCTGAATGGCGACCGATCCGGGGCGGGACGCCCGCTCAGGCATACGCGTAGGGCCCGCCCTGCTGCAGCGCCCTCTGGTAGGCCGGACGGGCATGGATGCGCGCGAGCCAGTCCGCGACGCGCGGGCCCGCGCCCGTGCCGCGCGCCGCGAAGGCCTCCAGCGGGAAGCTCATCAGGATGTCGGCCGCGGTGAAATCGGCGCCGCAGAAATACGGGCGGCCGGCGAGTTCCGTCTCCCAGAAGGCCGCGTGCCGGCGCAGGTCCGGATCGACGAAGCCCCGCAGCACCGTGTCGGCGATCCGCCGGACGAGGGGCCGCAGCGGCCAGGGACTGCCCGGCGCCAGCCGCCCGAAGACCAGCTTCAGCAGCAGCGGCGGCATCGCCGAACCCTCGGCGTAGTGCGACCAGTAGACGTAGCGCCGCCGCTCCTCCGTCCCGGGCCCGGGCACCAGCCGCGCGCCGGCCAGATCCGTCACGTAGGCGACGATCGCGCCGGTCTCGGCGACCACCGTCCCGCCGTCGGTGATCACCGGCGCCTTGCCCAGCGGGTGGACGGCCAGGAGTTCGGCGGGCGCGCGCAGGGTCCGCGGATCGCGGGCGTGGCGGATCACGCGGTAGGGCAGCTCCAGTTCCTCCAGCAGCCAGAGCACGCGCTGCGAGCGGCTGTTCTCGAGGTGGTGGACCGTGATCATCGCGGGCAAGTCCGGGCCGGCGCCGGGACGCGCCGGGGCTCCTGTTACGCGAGTCTGTCCGCGTGAGCATCCAGGTCGACGTCCAGCTCCGGCGCGGCACCTTCGCGCTCGCGGCCGCCTTCGAGGCCGGGCCGGGGCTGACCGCCCTGTTCGGGCGCTCGGGCTCGGGGAAGACCACGCTGATCGACCTGATCGCCGGCCTCGCGCGGCCGGACCGGGGCCGGATCGTCGTCGGCGGCACCCCGTGGGTCGACACCGCGTCCGGCCTGGTGCTGCCGTCGCACCGGCGCCAGGTCGGCGTGGTGTTCCAGGACGCGCGGCTGTTCCCGCATCTCAGCGTCCGGACCAATCTCGGCTACGGCCGGGTCTTCGCGCGGCGCCGCGCCGACCCGGCGGCCTTCGCGGCCGTGACCGACCTGCTCGGCATCGACCATCTCCTCGACCGGCGGCCCGCCGGTCTCTCGGGCGGCGAGCGCCAGCGGGTGGCGATCGGCCGAGCGCTGCTGGCGAGGCCGCGCCTCCTGCTGATGGACGAGCCCCTCGCGGCCCTGGACGAGGCCCGCAAGGCCGAGATCCTTCCCTACATCGAGCGCCTGCGCGACGAGGCCGGCGTGCCGATCCTCTACGTCAGCCACGCCGTCTCCGAGGTGGCCCGGCTCGCCAACACGGTGATCGTGCTGGAGGCCGGGCGGGTGGCCGCCGCCGGCCCCGCGGAGACGATCCTGCGCCGCGCCGATCTCGTGCCGATCCACGAGGCCGAGGCCGGCGCGCTCCTCGACATGGTCGTCGAGGCCCTCGACGCCGCCACCGGGCTCACGCGCCTGACGGGCGCCGCCGGGAGCCTGCTGGTGCCGGGCCTGTCGCGCCCGGCCGGGACGCGGCTGCGGGTGCGCATCCCCGCCCGCGACGTGCTCGTCGCCACCGAGCCTCCCCGCGGCCTCAGCGCCCGCAACGTGCTGGCCGGCCGGATCTGCGGCTTGACGGCCGCGGGCGCCGAGACGGCGGTGGAGATCGACTGCAACGGCGCCCGTCTCGTGGCGCGCGTGACCGGCGCGGCCGTCCGCGAACTCGGCCTCGCCCCGGGGCGCGAGGTCCACGCCATCGTCAAGAGCGCGTCCTTCGATCCGGCGGGGATCGGCCTGCTGCGGCCGCCGCGGGAAATCTGAGACCGCGACACGGCTCGGCGCGACGAGCCGGTCGAGCCCGGGAGGCGCACCCGGGGCGCGAACCACTCGCTTTGGTTGTAAAATTGAGCATTAAAACAACCATTAGTTAGAACATCGCCGCCACGATGGATCGTGCAGTGGTCGTGCTGCGCGAGTCGCGGAGGGCGATGCGATGGGCATGCGGCGCTTGCGCCGGCGGAGCGCGCCGAACGGGTGGACCTGCCGGCGCGGCAGTTCCGCGGTGGAGTTCGCCCTCGTGGCACCCGTGCTGTTCCTGCTCTTCGCCGGGATCGCGGTGTTCGGGATCTGCCTCGGCGCCGCACACAATCTCCGCCAGATCGCCGCCGAGGCGGCCCGCGCCTCCGTGGCCGGCGTCACGGATGCCGAGCGCGCGAACCTCGCCCAGTCCATGGTGAACCGGAGCCTGAGCGCCGGCGCGATGTTCCGGCCGGGCAGCATCGTCGTGCAGGTCGGGCCGGATCCCAGCGACGCGACGGTGTACACGGTCACCGTCACCCTCGACGCCAACACGCTCGGCATCAACGCCTTCGCGCGCCTGCTGCCGATGCTCCCGACCGTGCTGCGCAGCACCGTCAGCGTCCGGAAGGGCGGCCTGTGATCGGCCGGGGCGGGCGCCTGCATCGCTTCAGGGCCGCACGCGGCGGCAACGTCGCGATTCTGGTGGCGCTCGGCAGCGCGATGCTGATGGGGGCGGGCGCGGTCGGGATCGATCTCGGCCTGGTCTTCCAGGCGCGGCGCAAGGCGCAGGGGGCGGTGGACATCGCCGCCATGCTGGCGGCCGTCGATCCGAGCCAGGCCGACACGGTCGCCCGCCGCTCCCTCGGCGACAACGGCTACGGCGCGGCGACCGCCACGGTCGCGCCCGGCAGCTACGACGCGAGCACCAAGGGCGTCGCCCCGGGCGGCCGGTTCAGCGCCGGCGGCAGCCCGGCGAACGCGGTGCGGGTCGGCCTCGCGACCTCGGTCCCGGTGACCTTCGGCCGGGCGATCGGCCTGCCCGCCGCGGTGCCGCTGCGGGTGACCGGCACCGCCGCGAGCGCGCAATTCGCCGCCTTCACGATCGGGTCCGGCACGCTGAAGCTCGACGGCGGCATCGCCAACGCCCTGCTCGGCGCGCTGCTCGGCGCCAAGCTGTCGCTCAGCGTCAGCGACTACGATGCCCTGGCCAGCGCCCGCGTCGACGGGCTGCGCGTCCTCGACGCCCTCGGGGCGAGCCTCAACATGCAGGCCGCGAACTACACCGACATCGTTCAGGCGAATGCCAGCGTCGGTCAGATGCTGATGGCGCTCCGGGTCGCCGCGGCGGACAACGGCAGCGCGGTGTCGGCCCTGTCGGGGATCCTCAACGCCCTGCCGAATGCCGGAAACCTCGTCGCGATCGGCCAAGTGGACGGGCTCGGCGACGCCGCCGCGCTGGCGCCGCCGCGGGGCTTCGCCGGCCCCTCGCTCAACGTGCTGAACCTGCTGGGCGCGGCCGCCTCCCTGGCGAACGGCCAGAATCAGGTGGCGATCGATCTCGGAGCCACGGTGCCCGGCCTGCTCTCGACCCGCCTGACCCTGGCGATCGGAGAGCGCAAGCGCAGCTCCGGCTGGGTCCGGCCGGGCAGCCGGAACGCCACCGTGCAGACGGCGCAGACCCGGCTGCTGATCGAGACCACCGTCACGGCGCTCGGGCTCGGAACCATCACCCTGCCGGTCTACGCGGAGGTGGCACCGGCGCAGGCGACCCTGCGGTCGCTCAGCTGCGCCGGGTCCGGCGGACGCAAGGTCACCCTCGACGCGCAGACGGGACTGGCGACGCTGGCGATCGCGCAGGTGCCGCGCACCGCGATCAACGGGGGCAGCGCGAGCCCCGACCTGTCGCAGCCCGCGCCCCTGGTCACGGTGCTCGGGATCACCGTCTCCGGGCGCGCCCTGGCGACGCTCGGCACCGGGTCGCAGACCCTCGTGTTCTCGGACGCGGACATCGCCAACCACACGGTGCGCACGGTCGCCTCGGGCAACCTGACCCAGTCGCTCACCGGCAGCCTGCTGCGCAATCTCGTGCTGAGCGTCGGCGACGTCGGCGTGCCGCCGCTGATCCAGTCGACCCTGACGACCGCCCTGGGCACCGTGACGCCGGGTGTCGACCTCGTGCTCGACACCGTCCTGCGCAGCCTCGGCCTGCGTCTGGGCTACGCCGACCTCGAGGTCGACGGCACCCTCTGCAACCAGGCCGTGCTGGTGCAGTGAGCCGGGCCGGACGGCCCGGCAGAGCCCCGACAGGACGCGGCAGCCCCGCTCAGTGGCCGCCGCGGCGCGCACCAGTCGTGGAGGCCTTGGCGATGCGCCGTCCGAGGTGCAGCAGCAGCATGTCGATCAGGAGTTGAAGCTCGGAATCCGCCACCCCCTCCAGGGCGTCGCGGCATTCGAGAGCGCGGTCGACCGCCTGGGTGAGCGCGTCCGCGGGCTCGGGCATCGCGCGCGTCGCCGACGGCTCGTCGGTCACGTCGATGATGACACCGTGCCCGAGGCGCCGGCTCGAGGCGCCCGGCGGGATCCGGCCGCGATCGAGGATCCGGCGGACCTGCCCCGAGGGCGACAGCGTCCGGTACTCGGCCACGAACAGGCCGCCGCGCTCGCGCAGAGCCTTGAACTGCCGCACCACGGCCGGCCGATCCTCGGGATGGACGCAGGCCTTGGCGACCGAGAGCGGGAGGGGGCGCCCGGCGAGCCCGGCATCCCCCGCCAGCACCTCGGCGGCGCCGGCATCGAGGACGCACCGCTCGGCGCGCGGCGACCACGACCACGCGCCGATGATCCCGGAGGCGTCGAGGGCGGACGAGAGGTCGACCGGCCGAGGGCGGGGGCCCTGGATTGCGTCGGCCATCATGGGCGAACTCCGGTTCCAGCGCGCACCGTGCCCGCCTTCGTCGGAGACATACAACCGCTGATGGAATTAATGAGCAGTTAACTCAACTCGATAGCCCGTGAAGCATCAACGGCATTCCCCTGCGCGGACGGCGGAATCCCGATCGTCGGGCCGCCGGGCCGCGCCGATCGGGGCCGGGATCGACCCGCTCAGGTTGCAATCGCGGTCGCGCCTCAGCCGAGCTGCGTGAGCAGCGTGAAGGCGCCGAAAATCAGGACCGCCCCCACCGAGGCGGCGAGCAGGATGAGCGCCGCGCGCGATTCCCGCATCTCCGGTGACATGGCGCCCTCCCTTCGCGGCCCGCGTTGGCTCGCGGGCGAGTTCCGTCAGGATTCGCACCGGCCGGCCGCGCTGTCGACGGCCGGACGGGCTCGCGCGGCGACATCGCCCGCCATCCGGAAAGTCCCGGAGGGCGGGGACGGCGCCCGGCGTCATGCCGCGGTGCGGCGCTCGACCATCCGCGCCAGGAAGGCGCTGCCGATCGGGATGATCGAGTCGTCGAAGTTGTAGCCGGCATTGTGCAGGCCGGGCCCCGGATTGGCGCCGAGCCAGACATAGGCGCCGGGGACCGCCATGGTCATGTCGGCGAAGTCCTCGCTGCCCATCTTGGGCACGACGTTCGACTCGACCTTGTCGGCGCCCAGGAGCTCGGTGGCGACCTCCGTGGCGGCGGCCGCCTGCGCGGGGGCGTTCTCCAGGACGGAGAACACGTCCTGCAGGTCGACCGTGACCTCGGCGCCGTAGGCCGCGCCGAAGCCGGCCGCCAGCTCGCGCATGCGGGTTCCGGCGAGCGCCCGGATCTCCTTGTCGAAGGTGCGGATCGTGCCGGCGAGATGGGCCGTCTCGGGGATCACGTTGTAGGCGGAGCCCGCCTCGATCCGGGTGATCGACAGGACGATGGACTTCAGCGGGTCGGCGTTGCGCGACACGATCGACTGGAGCGCCTGGGCGAGGCCGGTGGCGATGATGATCGGGTCGACGCCCCGGTGCGGCTGGGCGGCGTGGATGCCCTTGCCGCGGATGTGGATGTCGAAGAAGTCCGCCGCCGCCATGATCGGCCCCGGCCGAAGCTTGATCATGCCGTGGCCGCCGCCGGGCTGGTTGTGCAGGCCGTAGATCTCGTCGCAGGGGAAGCGCTCGAACAGGCCGTCCTTCAGCATGGCCCGGGCGCCGCCGCGGCCCTCCTCGGCCGGCTGGAACACGAACACCGCGGTGCCGTCGAAATCGCGGGTCTCGGCGAGGTAGCGCGCCGCGCCGACCAGCATGGTCGTGTGCCCGTCATGGCCGCAGGCGTGCATCTTGCCCGCGTAGGTCGAGCGATAGGGAAGGTTGGTCTCCTCCTCGATGGGCAGCGCGTCCATGTCGGCGCGCAGCCCGATGCGCTTGCCGTTGTCGGTGCGGCCCTTGAGCAGGCCCACCACCCCGGTGCCGCCGACGCCGCGATGCACCTCGCAGCCGAACGTCTCGAGGAGGTCGGCCACGATGCCGGCAGTGCGCACCTCCTCGAAGCCGAGCTCCGGATGGGCGTGCAGGTCGCGGCGCAGGGCCGTCAGCTCGTCGGCGTAGGTCTGGATGCGGTCGATCGGGCTCATGACTCGGCACTCTCGGGGGGGGACGTGTTGGGAGAGGGTTCGGACGGCGGCGCGCCGTCGCGGGCGTCGCCCGCGTCCGCGCGCCGGAACGGCGTCAGCGTGTCGAGAACGTCGACCGCCTCGGCGACGTGGGCGCGCTCCCGCTGCAAGTAATCGGCCACCGCGCGGCGCAGCGCCGGGTCGGCGATGTCGTGGGCCGAGTGCATCAGGACCGGCCGGTAGCCGCGGGCGAGCTTGTGCTCGCCCTGGGCACCCGCCTCGACCCGCTTCAGGCCCCGGGCGATCGCGAAGTCGATCGCCTGATAGTAGCAGATCTCGAAATGCAGGAAGGGGTGGTCCTCGATGCAGCCCCAGTTGCGCCCGTAGAGCGCGGTATCGCCGATGAGGTTGATCGCCCCCGCGATGTAGGCGTCCCCGCGCTTCGCCATCACGAGGAGCACCCGGTCGGCCATGCGCTCGGACAGGAGCGAGAAGAACCGGCGGTTGAGGTAGGGCCGCCCCCACTTCCGCGAGCCCGTGTCCATGTAGAAGGCGTAGAACGCGTCCCAGTGGGCCTCGGTGATGGCCGCGCCGGTCAGGTGCTCCACGGTGATGCCCGGCGCCAGGGCGTCGCGGCGCTCCTTGCGGATGGTCTTGCGCTTGCGGGAGGCGAGGGCGGACAGGAAGTCGTCGAAGGTCGCGTAGCCGTCGTTCTGCCAGTGGAACTGCTGGTCGGTGCGCTGCAGGAAGCCGGCCGCGCCGGCCCGCTCCCACTCCGGCTCGCGCATGAAGGTGACGTGGATCGAGGAGGCCTTGGTCTCGCCCCGCAGGGCCCGCAGGCCCGCGACGAGGCCGGCCGTGGCCTCATCGGGATCGGCCCCCGGGGCGATCAGGAAGCGCGGCCCGGTCACCGGCGTGAACGGCACGCTGACCTGGAGCTTGGGGTAGTAGGCGCCGCCGGCCCGCTCGTAGGCGTCGGCCCAGCCGTGGTCGAAGACGTACTCGCCCTGGCTGTGCGATTTCAGGTAGCAGGGCGCGACGCCGAGGCGGACGCCGTCGCGCTCGACCGAGACGTGGAGCGGCAGCCAGCCGGTCCTGCGCGAGACGCAGCCCGAATCCTCCAGCGCCGACAGGAAAGCGTGCGACAGGAAGGGGTTGTGGGTCTCGTCGCCCGCCGCCAGGGTCTCGGGCGAGAAGGCGCAGGCATCCCATTCCGCCGCGCCGATCTCCTTCAATCCGGGAAGCGCCCGCACGGTCAGTGCGGCGGTCTCCGGCGTCGGCCCGGGTGCTTGCTTCATGGGCCGGACTCTAGCCCCTGACCGGCCGGGGGCAAGCGGGCGGATGCGCGCGGCGACCATGGCAGCGTTGTCAGACGGCCGCCGACGTCACCCGCCCCGCGCTTTCGCGCGGCCTCCAGGACGGCGCGCGGCGACGCGCGCGCGCTCCGAACCGGACGGCGCCGTCGTGGCCCGCGCTCACTCGCCGAGGCGGCCGACGCACGACACGTCGTCCGCCTTGCAGTCGAGGTATCCCTTCAGGACCTTGATCCGCGCGTCGGTCAGCCCCTTCAGGCAGCCGTTGTACTCCATCGCGTAGGCCGAGCCCCCGTCGAGGCCCATGGTCTCGAGGAAGCAGGTCGCGTCCCGGTACGACAGCCAGGCCTTCTGGGCGCCCCGCAGGGCGTCCTTCGTCTTCGGGCCGATCTTCTTCATCAGCTGCCCGTAGACGGCGTTCAGCGCCGTGTCGGCGGCCCGGTAATCGGCAGCCGCGCAGGCGTTGAGATCCGCCTGGGTCGTGCCCGCGCACGGGTCGGCCGCCGGAGCGGGCGCCGGGCAGAGCAGGGTCGCGGCGAGGGCGAGGCCCCCGCAGAGCCGCGCGAAGCGGGCGCGCGCGTCACTCGAAGCGGTCATGGCGATCTTGGTCGGACAGAATCGGACAGGGCGTAGGAAAATTTACGGGACGAAGCCCTCGAACACCATCTGGTCCGCGTGCGCGGCCGCGCGGGCGCGCTGCTCCGCATTCCGGACCGTCCAGGTCATGACGGGGACCTGACCGAGCAGCCGGCAGAGGTAGGTCGGCGCGCAGGGCAGGTCGTCCACCCGCCAGGACAGGAAGTCGGGCCGCGTCTCGGCGAGGTGCAGCAGGTCGGAGAGGGACCGGCGGAGCGAGGGGGTCAGCGCCGCGTAGACCGGGTCGTCCTGCGTCGTCTCCGCCACGATGCCCCGCGGGATCGCGGCGGGGCAGAGGTCGCGCAGGGCCGCGACCACCTGCGGGTCGAAGGATTTCAGCGCCACCGGCCCGTCATAGGCGGCGGCCACTTCGGCGGCGCGGGTCGCGAGCCGCAGGTCGCCGTCGTAGCGGGACTTCACCTCGATCACCACCGGCACCGCCCCGGCCACCGCCGCCAGGAAGGCCGGCAGCGTCGGGATCGTCTCCGCGGACCCGGCGACGGCGAGCGTCCCGAGTTCGGCGGCCGACCGGTCGGCCAGAGCCGCGCTCGCCCCGGTCAGGCGCCCGAGCGCGGCGTCGTGGAAGACCATCGCCTCGCCGTCGGCGCTGAGCTGGACATCGCACTCGATGGCGAAGCCGCCCGCGACGGCCGCCCGGGCCGCCGCCAGCGTGTTCTCCGGCCGGCCCGCCGCGCGGTCGTGCAGGCCGCGATGGGCGATCGGCCGCGCGGTGAGCCAGTCGGGGGCGGCCACAGTCAGCGGACCTCGAACATCGCCTCGACCTCGACGGCGGCGTCGAGGGGCAGCTCGGCCACGCCGACGGTGGAGCGCGCGTGGCGCCCGCGGTCGGCGAGGAGCTCGACCATCAGGTCGGAAGCACCGTTCATCACCCCAGCCACGGCCGAGAAGCCCGGCGCCGCGTTGATGAAGCCGCCGAGCCGCACGCACTGGACCACCGCGCGGTCGAGGTCGCCCACCGCGGCCTCGAGCTGGGCGAGCACGTTGAGGGCGCAGAGGCGCGCGGCCGCCTTGCCGGCCTCGGCCGAGACGTTGCCGCCGACCTTGCCCTTGTGCTCGGCCGCGATGGCGCCGTCCGCGCCGAAGCAGACCTGGCCGGAGATCACCACGAGGTTGCCGGCGCGCACGAACGGCACGTAATTGGCGACCGGCGCCGCCGCCTTCGGCAGCGTCAGGCCCAGCGCCGCCAGGCGTTCCTTGATCGAGCTCATCGGGTTCTCCCAGGTTCCTGCGAATCCGCGGGAGCAGGAGCACGGCCGCCCCCCGCGGCGCAAGGGCCGCCGCCGCGAAGGCCGGGATCGCGGCCCCGCGATTCTCCGGTGATCCGGGACGGGCCCGCCGCAGATTCGCCGTCAGGATCGGCTCTATCGGTGCCGCGCGCAGGGCTGCCCGTCGGGCCCGCCGGGCACTGAAACGTTGACAGGCGCCGGCTCTTTCATAGTAATCGCGCGCGTGCCGCCCAGGACTGAGGCGGCACTTTCATTTGGAGCCGGCTCAACGCTCGCTCCGGGATCCTGCGTGAAACGGAGATGGGACCCGTGACGTCAGCCCTTCTGCCGACCTACGTCCGCGCGCCGCTCGCTTTCGAGCGCGGCGAGGGCGCCTGGCTCGTGACGGAGGGTGGGGAGCGATATCTCGACTTCGGCGCCGGCATCGCGGTGAACGGCCTCGGCCACGCGCACCCGCACCTCGTCGGCGCGCTGACCGAGCAGGCGGGCAAGATCTGGCACACCTCGAACCTGTTCCAGATCCCGGGCGGCGAGCGCCTCGGGCAGCGCCTCGTCGACGCGACCTTCGCGGACGTGGTGTTCTTCTGCAACTCGGGCGCCGAGGCGAACGAGGCGGCGATCAAGATCGCCCGCAAGTACCACGCGGCCGGCGGGCAGCCGGAGCGCTACCGGATCGTCACCTTCGCGGGCGCCTTCCACGGGCGGACGCTGGCGACGCTCGCGGCTGGCGGCCAGCAGAAGTACATCGAGGGCTTCGGGCCGAAGGTCGAGGGCTTCGACCAGGTCCCGGCCGGCGACTGGGCGGCGCTGGAGGCGGTGATCGGGCCGGAGACGGCGGCGCTGATGATCGAGCCGATCCAGGGCGAGTGCGGCGTGCGGGAGATCCCCCACGCGGACCTGCGCCGGCTGCGCGAGATCTGCGACGCCAACGGCCTCCTGCTGATCATGGACGAGGTCCAGACCGGCGTCGGCCGCACCGGGCGGCTGTTCGCGCACGAATGGTCCGGCATCACCCCGGACATCATGAGCGTGGCCAAGGGCATCGGCGGCGGCTTCCCGCTGGGCGCCTGCCTCGCGACCCGCGAGGCCGCGCGCGGCATGACGGCCGGCACGCACGGCACCACCTTCGGCGGCAACCCGCTCGCCATGGCGGTGGGCAACGCCGTGCTGGACGTCGTGCTGGAGGAGGGCTTCCTCGCGCGCGTCGCCCGCTCCGGCCTGCTGCTCAAGCAGAAGCTCGCGGCCCTGCGCGACCGCCACCCGCACGTCATCCAGGAGATCCGCGGCGAGGGGCTGATGCTCGGCCTCAAGCTCGGCGTGCCGAACACCGACTTCGCCGCCGCCGCGCGGGACGCGCACCTGCTGGTGATCCCGGCGGGCGACAACATCGTCCGCCTGCTGCCGCCGCTGACCATCGGCGAGGCCGAGATCGACGAGGCGGTCCGCCGCCTGGACGCGGCGGCGTCCGGCTTCGAGGCCGTGCGCGGCGCGGCCGAGTAGGATCGATCCGCGCGATTGAGAACACCGCCCCCCGGACCCCGGAGGGCGGCCCGAAGCATTTCCGGGCGCGGTCGATCCCGCCGCGCGTGACGGAGATGCCCCTGCCAGGAGGTAGAGTGCGGTTCATGATCAGGTGATCGGTGAGCAGACTCTAGTGATTGTGACGCGATGAAAGCCCAATTTGACGGCCGGGCACAGGCCCCGGCCAGGCACCTGAACGGTGCCGGCCCTCGTCATTTCCTCGACCTCAAGGATTTCTCCGGTGCGGAGCTGCGCCGGGTCCTCGATGCCAGCGCCGCCATCAAGGCGCGCCGCCGCAAGGGCGAGCTGGCGGCCGAACGCCCGCTCACCGGCAAGACCCTCGCCATGGTGTTCGACCGGCCCTCGACCCGCACCCGTGTCTCCTTCGACGTGGCGATGCGCGAGCTCGGCGGCGAGACCCTGATGCTCACCGGCTCCGAGATGCAGCTCGGCCGCGGCGAGACCATCGGCGACACCGCGCAGGTGCTCTCGCGCTTCGTCGACGCGATCATGATCCGTATCCTCGACCACGGTCAGATGCTGGAGCTGGCCGAGTACGCCACCGTCCCGGTGATCAACGCCCTGACCAAGGTCTCCCACCCGTGCCAGATCATGGCCGACGTGCTGACCTTCGAGGAGCATCGCGGGCCGATCCGCGGCCGCAAGGTCGCGTGGTCGGGCGACGCGAACAACGTGCTGGCGAGCTGGGTCCACGCCGCCGCCCGGTTCGACTTCACGCTCAACGTCGCGAGCCCGCCGGAGCTCGCGCCGCCGCCGGCGCTCCTCGCCTGGGCGCAGCAGGAGGGCGCCGACGTCCACGTCACCACCGACGCCTTCGCGGCCGTCGACGGCGTCGATGCCGTGGTCACCGATTGCTGGGTGTCGATGGGCGACGACGACGAGGCGCACCGCCACAACCTGCTCAGCCCCTATCAGGTCAACGACAAGCTGATGGCGGCGGCGAATCCGGGCGCGATCTTCATGCACTGCCTCCCGGCCCACCGCGGCGAGGAGGTGACGGCCGAGGTGATGGACGGCCCGCGCTCCGTGGTGTTCGACGAGGCCGAGAACCGCCTGCACGCGCAGAAGGGCATCCTGGCCTGGTGCCTCGGCGCCAGCGGGCTCTGATCCCGCACTCATACTGTCCGGCCTCGCGCTCGCGGGGTCGGCGCACCATATAGGCGTGAGCGGGCGGCCCGTGCTGCCCGTCTCCCCATCACGGCCGCCGGAAGGCGGCATCCCGGCGACGAACGGAGCGCGCTGCGCCGCCGCTCCCGCTCCGGGCTGGACGGGGTGAGGGATCCGATCGCTCCGCCAAGGTCATCGCCTCACGCCGCCCGGCCCCCGGGAGGACGGATCCCCGCTTTGCCGGCACGCGCCGCCGGACGCATCGATCGGAGAGGGCATGACCTCAGGAACGCAGTCGCACCCCCAGTCGCCATCCCAGCCCCAGAATGCCGGCAACGGCCATGCCGGCGCGGACGACGCCGTCCTGCCCTTCGCCGTCGAGGCGCTGGACGTCCGCGGCCGAGTCGTCCGGCTCGGCCCGGCCGTCGACACGATCCTGCGCCGTCACGGCTACCCGGACCCGGTGGCGCGCCTCCTCGGCGAGGCCGCGGCGCTGACGGTGCTGCTCGGCTCCTCCCTCAAGTTCGAGGGCCGGTTCCAGCTCCAGACCAAGACCGACGGTCCGGTCGCGATGATCGTGGTCGATTTCGAGGCCCCGGACCGGCTGCGCGCCACCGCGCGGTTCGAGCCGGAGCGGGTCGCGGCCCTCGGGACCGGCCCGCTCAAGGATGCCGAGCTGATCGGCACCGGGCATCTCGCCATGACCATCGACCAGGGCACCGCCGCGAGCCGCTACCAGGGCGTCGTCGCCCTCGAGGGCCAGAGCCTGGAGGAGGCCGCGCACCAGTATTTCCGCCAGTCGGAGCAGATCCCCACGCAGGTGCGCCTCGCCGTGGCCGAGGCCGTGGAGGAGGGGGCCGGGCGCTGGCGGGCCGGAGGGCTGCTCGTGCAGTTCCTGCCCCAGTCGGTCGACCGGGCGCGCCTCGCCGACCTGCCCCCGGGCGATATCCCGGAGGGCCACGCGCACCTCTCGGGGGACGCGCCGGAGGACGATGCCTGGGTCGAGGCCCGCTCGCTGGTCGCGACCATAGAGGACCACGAGCTGGTCGATCCGAACGTGTCGAGCGAGCGGCTGCTCTACCGGCTGTTCCACGAGAGCGGGGTGCGGGTGTTCGACCGCCAGCCCGTCCAGGAGACCTGCCGCTGCTCGCGGGAGCGGGTGATGGGCATGATCCGCTCGTTCACGCCGCAGGAGCGGCACGAGATGGTGGCGGATGACGGGCGCATCGTCATCACCTGCGAGTTCTGCTCCCGGCGCTACGACCTCGATCCCCAGGAGGTCGAGGCCGAGATCGCCGGACAGCCCGGCCAGTAGAGCGCAGGACAGCGGGCCTGCGGACCAGCATGCCCGCGTCTACGGCCAAGCTTTTCCGCGCGAAACGCACGAAGATCGGTATTCGTTGCGTAAATTTTTGGGCCCTCCAGGCTGAACCGTTTCGCGACCTTTGACGTTGCGTCGCAGATTCAACATTGGAGGGTACGCCATGCGGAAATTATCGATCGGATTGGCCGCGCTGCTGATCAGCACCTCGGCCTACGCCCAGCAGGGTGGCGCCGATCGCGGCGCCGGGATGGGCGGTCGCGGCGGTCAGGGTGGCGCCGAGTCCGGCATGAAGGCCGGTGGCGGCGAGCGCGGCGGCATGCAGGGCGGCGCCCAGGGTGACATGAAGGGCGGCCGCCAGGCGGCGTCCGAGCGCTCCGGTGCCGAGGCAGGCCGGTCCGCGCAGGGCCGCGAGGCCGGCGGCGAGGGCCGCACGGGCCAGGATCGCATGGCTCAGGACAAGGACCGGGCCGGCGCCGAGCAGGGCGACCGTCGCGGTGATCGCGCCGACCGCGACGAGCGCGGGGTTCGCGACGGCGCGCGTGCCGATCGCGGTGACCGCCGCGGTGACCGCCGCGCCGACCGGACCGATTTCCGCGGCCGGACCGACGTGAGCCGGACGGATGTCCGGTCCGAGCGGGTCGAGGGCGGCTTCCGCCGCGAGGGCCGCTACGTGTTCATCGGCGGCCGCCGGGTCGTGTACGGCTCGCCGGAGTATCGCCGCCTGATCGTCACCGAGAACCGCGGCCCGCGCGCGCGCTACGTCGTGATCCGCGGCCAGCGCGTGCTCTACGGTTCGCCCGAGTACCGCCGTCTGGTCAGCGTCCGCGAGACCGGCCCGCGCGAGCGCTACGTCGTCATTCGCGGCCAGCGCGTGGTGTACGGCTCCCCCGAGTACCGCCGCCTCGTCTCCGTCCAGGAGGACCGCTTCGTGACGATCCGCGGCCAGCGGGTGCGCTACGGCTCCGCCGAGTACCGGCGCCTGAGCGGCGGCGGTGCGGTCAGCGCGAGCTTCCGCTCCGAGCAGCGCGCCGGCGCGCGCTTCGACAACCGCGGCGAGCGCGACGGCATCCGCAACGCGTCGCGGAACGAGGGCCGCAACGCAGGCCGGATGGACCGGAACGACCGCGGCCAGGATCGCGGGATGGACAAGGCCTCCCGTCAGCAGGAAGGCAAGAACGACGGCATGCGCAACAGCGACATGCGCGGCGGCCAGCAGGACGGCATCCGCAACGCGTCCGATCGCGGCGGCCAGCAGGGCGGCATGAAGGCCGGCGCCGAGGGCGGCCGGACGGGCGGCGCGGAGCGCGGCGGCATGAGCGGCAATGCGGGCGGCAACGCGGGCGGCAACGGCGCCATGGGCGGCGCCCAGGGTGCCGGCCGGGCCGGCGGCCAGACGGGCGGTGCCGGCCGCAACTGAGCGGCGTGAGCGCGGGGGCGGGGCCGACGGGCTCCGCCCCCGCGTCGTTTCGAGCTCGTCCGTCGCCCGTCGGCGGCGGGCGAGACCCGGTTCACACCTTCAGGACGGGCTCGGCGATGTCGCCGCCTCCGCCGCGGGCTCTCAGGTAGTCCGGCTGGAACAGGCACATCCGCACGGCGTCGCGGTAGCGCCCGTTGACGAAGAACTCGTCCTTCAGCACGCCCTCGGGGTGGAAGCCGCAGCGCTCGTAGATCCGCACGGCCCGGGCGTTGTCCCGGTCGACGTGCAGGTAGAGCTTGTGGATGTTGAGCACGCTGAACGCGTAATCCATGGCGATCCGGGTGGCCTGCCACGCGTAGCCGCGGCCCTGGAAGCTCGGGTGGATCGCGATCTGGAACTCGCAGCGCCGGTGCAGGTGGTTGATCTCGACGAGCTCGATCAGCCCGGCCGGCTCGCCGCTCGGATCGGCCACGATGAAGCGCCGCTCGGTCTGGTTGTGGATGTTGCGCTCGTAGAGCTGCTGCAGCTCGGCGAAGGACTCGTAGGCCTCCTCGAACCAGTAGCGCATGATGCTGTCGTTGTTGTTGAGCTGGTGGACGAAGCGCAGGTCCTCCCGCTCCAGCGGACGCAGCTTGATGGTGATACCGGTCACCGCATTCATGACGCACTGGCCTCGATCAGCTCGCGCAGGAAGTGCTCACCCTGGCCCAGGGCGTCGAGGGTGATGAACTCGTCGGGCTGGTGCGCCTGGGCGATGTCGCCGGGGCCGCAGACCACCGTCGGGAGACCCGCCGCCTGGAAGCGCCCGGCCTCGGTGGCGTAGGGGACCGCGACGGTGTGGTTGCGTCCGGCGAGGCGCAGGCAGAGGCGCTCGGCCGCCGAGCCCGGCTCCGGGGCGAGGCCGGGGATGTCGACCTCCTCCAGCGTCTCGATCCGCCCGAACGCGCCGTAGCGGTTGAGGCGCTCGCGGGTGACCCACTCGACCTCGGCCGCGAAGAGCCGCGGGATCTCGGCCGGGTCGAGATCCGGCAGGCCGCGATACTCCCAGAGGAAGCGGCACTCCTTGGCGAGGATGTTGCGGGCGGTGCCACCCTGGATCGTCCCGACATGGACCGTGGTCGAGGCCGGGTCGAACCGCCCGGACGGGTCGCCGCGCTCGATCATCAGGTCGGCGATCCGGTTGAGGCCGGCGACGAGGTCGCAGGCGGCCGACACGGCGTTCGCGCCGAGGGCGGGGCGGGCGGAATGGGCCTCGTGGCCGTGGACCGTGGTGAGGCAGGTGACGATGCTCTTGTGGGCGTCCGCCACCTCCATCCCGGTGGGCTCGCCGACGATCACCGCGGCCGGCCGCGGCAGGCCGTCGCCGAACCGCGCGATCCCGTCCATCGAGCCGAGGCAGGTCGTCTCCTCGTCGTAGGAGAGCAGGATGTGGATCGGCCGCTTCAGGCCGGCGGCGAGCATGTCGGGCACGAGCGCCAGGGCCAGCGCGTCGAAGCCCTTCATGTCGACCGCGCCCCGTCCGTAGGCACGGCCGTCGGCGACGCGCAGGGTGAACGGGTCGCCGGTCCAGGCTTGGCCCACCACCGGCACCACGTCGGTGTGTCCGGACAGGACGGTGCCGCCGTCGACCATCGGGCCGACCGTGGCGAGGATCGCGGCCTTGTCGCCCGCCGCGTTCGGGAGGCGCAGGTACGGGACGTCCCAGCCGTCGAGATAGGCGCAGACGGCGTCGATCAGGGCGAGGTTGGACTTGTCGCTCTCCGTGTCGAAGGACACGAGGCGGGCGAGCATGTCGAGCGGGCTCAGCCGCTCGCCGGTCGCGGACATGGATTCCTCCGGGGCGAGGCCCCGGCCGGGACCTCAGTGCAGGCTGCGGCGGACGTGCGGGCTGTCGAGGGAGAAGGCGGGGATCTCGGCCTCGAAGCTCTCGCCGGCCACCGTCGCCATGGTGTAGCTGCCGGCCATCAACCCGTCGGGCGTGTTGAGCGGACAGCCGCTGGTGTAGCAGAAGGACTCGCCCGGCTCCAGCACCGGCTGCTTACCGACCACGCCGGTGCCGCGCACTTCCTGGCAGGCCCCGTGCCCGTCGATGATCCGCCAGTGGCGCGAGCGCAGCTGGACCTGCTCGCTGCCGTTGTTCACGATCTCGACCGTGTAGGCGAAGAAGTACCGGCTCTCGGTCGGCGAGGACTCCTCCTCGACGAAACGAGACTGGACCGTCACACTTATTCCCCGCGTCTCGGCCTTGTACATCGCCCTAATTGGCCCTTCTTCGGACGGTACGACTCGCGGAAGCCGAATGGAACGCGCTTCCCGGCCGGTGGTAGTGGGCGGCGGAATCGCCGTCAATTGCGGCGGACTACCTCGCGCGGCGCGGCGGGCCGCCGGTCGCGGCGCCGGCCTCACGAGGCCTCCGGACGCGGTTAAGCCCGCGTTAGCGGGTCCAGGCGGACAACGCTGCTCGGCGTGACGCGGACCGGCCGGGGCGCGCGAGGGAGTCAGGGGCGCGATGAACGCGGGCGCAGCGACGGGAGCCGCCGAGACGAGCGCGGACGGCCGATCCGGCATCCTGCCGGCCCAGGCGATCGCCGCCCTCGCGCAGGCGGGCGGCATCCGGAATGCGAGCCCCTTCGCGGCCGATCAGATCCAGCCCGCGAGCCTCGACCTGCGCCTGGGCGCCAGGGCCTACCGGGTGCGGACGAGCTTCCTGCCCGGCTCGGGACGGACGGTCCAGGCCTGCGTCGACCGGCTGTCGCTGCACGCCGTGGATCTGCGCCCGGGCGCCGTCCTGGAGACGGGCTGCGTCTACATCGCGGAGCTCCAGGAGAGCCTCGCCCTGCCGGCCGATCTCGCGGCGGCCGCGAACCCGAAGAGCTCGACCGGGCGCATCGACGTCTTCACCCGCGTGATCACCGACCGGGGCGAGGCCTTCGATCAGGTCGAGCCCGGCTACGACGGGCCGCTCTACGCGGAGATCTCGCCGCGGACCTTCCCGGTCCTCGTGCGCAGCGGCTCGCGGCTGTCGCAGATCCGCTTCCGCCGCGGGGCGCCGCGGCTGACCGAGGCCGAGCTCGGCCTGCTGCACGCCCGCTCGGCCCTGGTCGACGCCGGCAGCCCGTCCTTCCAGGGCGGCGTCGCGGTCTCGGTCGACCTCGCCGGCTTCGACGGCCTCGTCGGCTACCGGGCCAAGCGCCACACCGGCCTCGTCGACGTCGACGCCCCCGGCCGCCACCGGGCCGCGGATTTCTGGGAACCCCTCGCCGCCGACGGATCGGGCAGCCTGATCCTCGATCCCGGCCAGTTCTACATCCTGGCCTCCAAGGAGGCCGTGCAGGTCCCGCCGGACCACGCCGCCGAGATGGTGCCGTTCGATCCCCTCGTGGGCGAGTTCCGCGTCCACTACGCGGGCTTCTTCGACCCGGGCTTCGGCTATGCCGGGGCCGGCGGGGCGGGCGCGCGGGCCGTGCTGGAGGTCCGCTCCCGCGACGTGCCCTTCCTTCTGGAGGACGGGCAGATCGTCGGCCGCCTCGTCTACGAGCGGATGCTCGACCTGCCGGAGACGCTCTACGGGGCGGGGGCCGGCTCGAACTACCAGGCCCAGGGGCTCAAGCTCTCGAAGCACTTCGCCCTGTAGTCCGGCCCGGACGCGCCGACGGGAGCATCGATCGCATGGACGCCGTGGACCGGAAGATCCTCGATCTCCTCCAGCAGGACGCGACGCTCCCGGTGGCCGAACTCGCCGAGCAGGTCGGCATCAGCGCGGCGCCGTGCTGGCGGCGGGTGAAGAAGCTGGAGGCCTCCGGGGTGATCCGCCGCCGGGTCGCCCTGGTGGACCGCCGCAAGGTCAACGTCCCCACCACGGTGTTCGTGGCCGTGAAGGCGCCGCGCCACGCCGCAGACTGGTCGGACGCGTTCCGGCGGGTGGTCGCCGGCTTCCCGGAGATCGTCGAGGCGTGGCGCCTGACCGGCGAGATCGACTACCTGCTGCGGATCGTGGTGCCCGATATCGAGGCCTACGACGCGGTCTACCAGCGCCTCATCGCCAAGCTCGACTTCTCGAACCTGTCCTCCTCCATCGCCATGGAGGAGATGAAGTACACGACCGCCGTCCCGACGATCTACGTGGCGTGACCCGACCGCGCCGCGGCGGGGCTCAGCCCGCCGCCACCGCGTAGGTGCGGTGGATCGACGAGTCCTGCGCCCGGTGATCGTAGCCGTAGACGTGGATCGAGACGGCCGCCTCCGGCCCGTCATTGGCGATCCGGTGCAGGTTCGGCCCCGTGGGCATCATGCAGGCGACGAAGCCGGGCTCGCGGACGGCGTCCATGGTCGCCACCGCGTGGGTCTCGCTGATCGGGCGATACCACGTCTCCCGGAGGCTGCCGCGCAGCAGGCCGAAGCAGCACGAGCAGTGGTGGTCATGGACCGGCGTGACCGTGCCGGGCGCCCAGACCATCGCCCAGACGCTGATCGCCTCGGTGCCGAACAGGAGGTTCCGGCTCAGGCCGGGCCCCCGGCCGACCAGCCGCGACGGGTCGAGCAGATCCGGCTGGGCCAGCAGGCGCACCAGGGTCGCCCGGGCCGAGGCCAGATAGGCCTCCGGCGAGCGGCTCGCGGAGCGCGCGAGGTTCGCCAGCATCGCCTCGACGTCGGTCGGGGTGGTGGTCTGCGGCATCGGCGGGTCTCCTTCGGTGCCCTTTCACGAGGCTGCACGAAGGATACCCAGAGGCTGGCGATGACGGGTTGCGTTCTCGAGCGTCATCACGTGCGACGTGGCAATGCCATTGCTCGGGGACGCCCGAGTAAGAAATGGTGTTGCGCGCGCCCGATCATTCCCGCGCGGCTGACGCCGGCGCGGCGGGTTCAGCCGGCCGCGGCCTCGTCGAGCAGCCACGCCACGGCGCCCGCGCTGGTCACGCGGCCGGCCGGCAGGGTCTGGCCGGCGGCCAGCCGGGCCAGCGGGGCCCGCTTGCCGGCCCCGGTGACGAGGAACAGCACGTGCCGGGACGACGCCAGCGCCGGCAGCGTCAGGCTGATCCGCGGAACGAACGGCTCCAGGCCGGCCTCGGGCACGGCGACGACGAGCCGCCGGGTCTCGTCGACGGCGGGCTTGCCGGGAAACAGCGAGGCGGTGTGCCCGTCCTCGCCGAGGCCGAGCAGCACGAGGTCGAACAGCGGGCGGGCCGGATCGAGGCGCTCGGCCCCGTAGAAGTCGAGGAGCGTCCGCTCGTAGGCGCGGGCGCCCGCCTCCGGGCCCGCGTCCGACGGGATGAAGTGGAGATGCGTCGGCGGGATCCGGGACCCGTGCCCGAACGCCTCCCGGACCATCCGGACATTGCTGCGCGGATCGTCCCACGGCACGGCGCGGTCATCGCCGAAGAACCAGTGGATCCGCTCCCACGGCACCCGGGCCGCGTAGTCCGGCCCGGCGAGCAGGCCGTACAGCACCTTGGGCGTCGAGCCGCCCGAGAGGCAGAGCGCGATCCGGTCGGACCGGCTCTCGCCGCAGGCCACGATGATCCGCTCGGCCGCCTCGCGGGCGACCGCCTCCGGATCCTTCAGGACGTGGGTTCCGACGGGAAGACTCATGGGTTCGGGCCCTGCGGCTTCGGGGGTCGGACAGGTCGGCCGGCGGGCGTCCCGCTCAGCCCTTCGGCTCCTGGTGGCCGCCGAAGCCCTTGCGCATCGCCGAGAGCAGCTTGTCGGCGTAGCTCGCGTGCTCGCGGGAGCGGAAGCGGCGGTAGAGCGCGGCGGAGAGCACCGTCGCCGGGACGCCCTCCTCGACGGCGGCGTTGATGGTCCAGCGGCCCTCGCCCGAATCCTCGACGTAGCCGGAGAAGTCGGTGAGCTGCTCGTCGCCCGCGAGTGCCTGGGCGGTCAGGTCGAGCAGCCAGGACGAGACGACGCTGCCGCGGCGCCAGACCTCGGCGATGTCGCCCATGTTGAGATCGAAGCGGCGCTCGGCCGGCAGGTCGGACGCGTTGGCGTGGCGGAGGATGTCGAAGCCCTCCGCGTAGGCCTGCATCAGGCCGTACTCGATGCCGTTATGGACCATCTTGACGAAGTGGCCGGCGCCGGTCGGGCCCGCGTGAATGTAGCCCTGCTCGGCGCGGGGGTCGCGCCCCTCGCGGTTCGGCGTCTTCGGGATGTCGCCGATGCCGGGCGCCAGGGTCTTGAAGATCGGGTCGAGGCGGTCGACGGCTTCCTTGTCCCCGCCGATCATCATGCAGTAGCCGCGCTCCAGGCCCCAGACGCCGCCCGAAGTGCCGACATCCACGTAGTGCAGGCCCTTCTCCTTCAGGACGGCCCCGCGGCGGACATCGTCGCCGTAGAAGGAGTTGCCGCCGTCGATGATGCAGTCGTCCGCCTGCATCAGCCCCGAGAGCGCCTGGACGGTCTGCTCGGTGATCGCCCCGGCCGGCAGCATCACCCAGGCCGCGCGCGGCACCTCGAGCTTCAAGACCAGGTCCTCCAGGCTCGACGCGCCGACCGCGCCGGCCTCGACCAGGGCGGCGACGGCCGCCGGGTTCTGGTCGAACACCACGGCTGTGTGCCCGTCGCGCAGGAGACGCCGGACGATGTTGCCGCCCATCCGGCCGAGGCCGATCATGCCGAGTTGCATTGCTGCCCTTCCTTACCGATTGCCCCCGCGCGGCGAGGGTCAGGCCCCTACGGCTTCACCGTCGTCACAGGCGATCCGCCGCGGCGGACCGGCGGCGGGCCGGGAAGCCCCCCGCCGGCGGTCCGGGACGGCTAGACGACCGCCATCTTCAGGGCCGCCGCGACCCGGACGAGGCCGGCCTTCGTGTCGCCGCCCTTGAGGTGGACGCGCAGCGCCCGCCGGCCGCGCTCGGCGAGGACGGCGAAGTCGCCCCGCGCCTGCGCCGCGACGACGGTGCTGAACCCGAGCTTCCGGCCCGGGATCGGCAGGTCCTCGGCAGCGTCCGCGGTGATCTGCAGGAACACGCCGGTGTCCGGGCCGCCCTTGTAGGCCTGGCCGGTCGAGTGGAGGAACCGCGGCCCGAACTCCAGGCAGGTCGCGACCTTGCGGGCGTCGCGCACGGCGATCCGCGGCTCCTGCAGGATCGCGGCGGACTCGGCGTCGCGCGGGACGTAGGCCAGGAGCCCCAGGTAATCGCCGTCCTTCAGGCGGCCGATCTGCGCCTTGATCGCGGCCTCGAGCCCCTCGGCGGCCGGCTTGAGGGCGTCGGCGTTCCGCGGATCGGCGTAGAGCGCGACCCAGTCGTCCTCGTAGAGCGGCGTCTCGGCGGGGAGGGCGCCCTTCGCCTCGGCCTCGGCGAACAGCTTCTTCGTCTCGACCTTGCTGGCCTCGACGTCGGGCTGGTCGAACGGGTTGATCCCGATCACCGCGCCGGCCACCGCGGTCGCCATCTCCAGGCGGTAGAATTCCTGCGGCAGCTGCTCGATCGAGTCGAGGGTGATGCGGGCGATCGGGTGGCCGTCCCGCTCCAGGGCGCGCAGGGCCTCGTCCTGCGCGGCCTCGGCGTTGCCGTCGAGGCGCAGGTAGACGAAGAACCGGTCGTGGCCGTAGACGGCCGGGACGCCGACCGGCTCGCCGTCCACCGGCACGAGGCCCTTGCCCTGCTTGCCGGTCGATTCCGCGATCAGCTGCTCGGCCCAGGCGCCGAAGCTCGCGATCGCCGGCGAGGCGACGATCGTCACCTTGTCGCGGCCGGCGAGCGCCACGGCGCCGATGGCCGTGCCCAGCAGGACGCCCGGGTTCACGGCCGGCGGCACGGCCGGGCCGCAGGAGCGGACCATGATGCGGGCGGTCTCGAGGAGCGCCTTCACGTCGAGGCCCATGGCGGCGGCCGGCACGAGGCCGAAGGCCGAGAGCACCGAGTAGCGCCCGCCGATCTGCTTCACGCCGTAGAAGATCTTTTTGAACCCATCCGCCTTGGCGGCGCGCTCCATGTCGGAGCCCGGATCGGTCACGGCCACGAAGTGGTCGCCGGCCTTCTCGCCGAGCACGTCCTTCGCGCGGGCCAGGAAGTAGTCGCGGAAGACGTTCGGCTCCAGGGTCGAGCCGGACTTGGACGCGACGATGAACAGCGTCCGGGCCAGGTCGATGCTCGCCTCCAGGGCGCGCACCTGATCCGGGTGGGTCGAGTCGAGGATCTGGAGCTTCGGGAACCCCTCGCGCTGGCCGTAGGTCAGGCTCAGGACCTCCGGGCCGAGGCTCGACCCGCCCATGCCCAGCACCACGGCGTCGGTGAAGCCCTGCGCCTTCACCCAGTCGGAGAAGGCGGCGTAGTCGGCGGCCTTCTCGAGCTCCTCCTCGACGATGTGCAGCCAGCCGAGCCAGTTCGCCTCGTCGTGGCCGGACCAGACCGAGGCGTCGCCCGCCCAGAGCCGGCGGATCGACCCGCTGGCGCGCCAGGATTCGACGGCCTTCTTGGCCTCGGCCGCCAGGGTGTCGTCCATGGCGAGGCTCTGCCCGTCCAGACGGTGCCCCAGCAGCGCGACGCGCTTGCCGGCGACGGCGCCCAGCAGGTTGTCGGCGGCGTCGATGAAGAGCTGCACGCCCTCCTTCACCAGCTGCTCGGCGACCGCCTCGATGTCGATCCCGGCCCGGGCGAGGCGGTTCATCACCGCCTCGGCGCCGGGCACGTCCTCCTCGATCGTGGCCCGCACGACGCCGTGGTCGCGGAACGCGTCCATGGTGGCCGGCGGCATCGTGTTGACGGTGTTCGGCCCGATCAGCTCCTCGACGTAGAGGACGTCGGAATAGGCCTTGTTCTTCACGCCCGTGGAGGCCCAGAGCAGCCGCTGCGCCTTGGCGCCCTTCTCGGCCAGGGCGGTCCACTTGGATTCGGCGAAGATCGTCTTGTAGCGCTGGTAGGCGAGCTTGGCGTTGGCGATCGCCACCTTGCCCTTCAGCTGCTCCAGGGCGAACTTCTCGTCCGGGTCGTTGGCCTGCGCGATCTTCTCGTCGAGGAGCTTGTCGACCAGGACGTCGATGCGGCTGATGAAGAAGCTCGCCACGCTGGCGATCCGCGAGACGTCGTGGCCGGCCTTCGCGCGCGCGTCGAGACCGTCGATGAAGGCGCGCGCCACGGCCTCGTAGGCCTCCTGCGAGAACAGCAGGGTGACGTTGATCGAGATGCCCTCGCTCGTCAGCTGCTGGATCGCCGGGATCCCCTCCGGGGTGGCCGGCACCTTGACCATCAGGTTGTCGCGGGAGACCGCCTTGTGCAGGCGGCGCGCCTCGGCCAGCGTCGCCTCGGTGTCGAGGGCGAGGTAGGGCGAGACCTCCAGGCTGACGTAGCCGTCGGCGCCGTCGCTCGCCTCGTAGACCGGGCGGAGCACGTCGGCGGCCGCCTGGATGTCGGCGATGGCGAGCCCCTCGTAGAGGTCGATGACGCGGCTGTCGCCGGTCGCCTGCACGGCCTTCAGGCTGTCGTCGTACTCGTCCGAGTGGCCGATCGCCTTCTCGAAGATCGACGGGTTGGAGGTGACGCCCCGCAGGCCGTCGCGCTCCACGAGCTGCTTCAGCTCGCCCTTCTCGATGAATCCGCGGGCCACGAAGTCGAGCCAGACCGCTTGATCCTGTTCGTCGTGCAGGGCCTTGAGCGCGTTCATGTCGGTTCCTCGCCTCGCGTACCGCGTACTCTCGCCCGAACGCACCCTCCCGCCCGGACCGGGCGGGAGAGCAGGCCCCCGGGCTACTTCCTGTGCTTGGCCACCTGCGCCTTCGCGGCGTCCAGGACCTTCTCGGGGGTAAAACCGAACTTGGTCTGGAGATCCTTGATCGGCGCCGAGGCGCCGAAGGTGTGCATGCCGATGATCGCGCCCTCGGAACCGGCGTAGCGGTCCCAGCCGATGACGCTGCCCTGCTCGACGGCCACCCGGGCCTTGACGGCGGGGGGCAGCACCGAGTCGCGGTAGGCCTCGTCCTGGCGCTCGAACAGGTCCCAGGACGGCATCGACACGACCCGGGCCTTCACCCCCTCGGCCTTCAGGGCCTCGTAGGCACCGACGCAGAGCTGCACCTCGGAGCCCGAGGCGAGCAGGATCACGTCGGGCGTGCCCTCGCTGTCGGCCAGCACGTAGCCGCCCTTGGCGGTGCCGGAGGCGGCCCCGTACTTCGCGCGGTCGAGGGTCGGCAGCGGCTGGCGCGAGAGGGCGAGAACCGCCGGCTGGTTCTTCAGCGTGAAGATCACCCGGTAGGCCTCGGCGACCTCGTTGGCGTCGGCCGGGCGCAGGGTCACGAGGCCCGGGATGCAGCGCAGCGACAGGAGCTGCTCCACCGGCTGGTGGGTCGGCCCGTCCTCGCCCACGCCGATCGAGTCGTGGGTGAAGATGTGGAAGACCGGCAGCTCCATGAGCGAGGCGAGCCGGATCGGCGGGCGCATGTAGTCGGCGAAGACCAGGAAGGTCGCGCCGTAGGCCCGCAGCCCGGAGAGGCCGAGCCCGTTCACGATCGAGCCCATGGCGTGCTCGCGGACGCCGAAATGCAGGTTGCGGCCGCCCGGCGAGAACGGGCCGAACGAGCCCGCGCCCTCGAAGGTCAGGTTGGACTTGTTGGACGGCGCCAGATCGGCCGAGCCGCCGAGAAGGAACGGCACGTGCTGGGCGATGGCGTTCAGCACCTTGCCGGAGGATTCGCGGGTGGCGAGGCCCTTGGCGTCCGGCTCGAAGACCGGGATGTCCTTGTCCCAGCCCTCCGGCAGGCGGCCTTCCAGGAAGGCGTTCAGGTCCTCGGCGTGGGCGGCGTCCGCCTCCTTCGCCTTGGCGAGCAGGCCCTGCCACGAATCGTAGAGGCCGGCGCCGCGCTTGCCGATGCCGTTGCGGAAGTTCTCCTGCACGCCGTCCGGCACGAGGAACTGCGCGTCCTCCGGCCAGCCGTAGGCGCGCTTGGCGCCCTTCACCTCGTCCTCGCCGAGCGCGTCGGAGTGGGCCTTGGAGGTGCCCTGCTTCTTCGGGGCGCCGTAGCCGATCACCGACTTGACGATGATGAGCGTCGGGCGGTCGTTGGTGGCCAGGAAGGTCTCGATCGAGCCCGCCAGCGCGTGCACGTCGTTGGCGTCGGCGACGCGCAGCACCTGCCAGCCGTAGGCCAGGAAGCGGGTCGCGACCTCCTCGCCGAAGGCCAGCTCCGTGTGGCCCTCGATGGTGACGGTGTTGTCGTCGTAGATCCAGCAGAGGTTGGCGAGCCGCAGGTGGCCGGCGAGCGAGGCGGCCTCCGAGGCGACGCCCTCCATCAGGTCGCCGTCCGAGCAGACGGCGTAGACGTTGTAGTCGAACAGCGGCAGGTTCGGCCGGTTCAGGTGCTGGCCGAGGAAGCGGCTGCCCATGGCCATGCCGACCGAGTTGGCGACGCCCTGGCCGAGCGGGCCCGTGGTGGTCTCGACGCCGGTGGTGAAGTGGTATTCCGGGTGGCCCGGGGTCCGGCTGTCGAGCTGCCGGAACTTCTTGATGTCCTCCAGCGACACCGCCGGGGCATTGCCGCCGTCGCTCTCGGCGACGCCCGCGAGGTGCAGCAGCCCGTAGAGCAGCATCGAGGCGTGGCCGCAGGACAGCACGAACCGGTCGCGGTTCGGCCAGTGCGGGTGCGCCGGGTCGTAGCGCAGGTAGCGGTTCCACAGCGTGTAGGCGACCGGCGCCAGCGCCATGGGCGCGCCGGCATGGCCCGAATTGGCCTTCTGCACCGCGTCGATGGCGAGCGTCCGGATCGTGTTGATGCTGAGCGTATCGATCTCAGCGAGGGCCGCCTTGGCGGGAGTGTCAGCACCGCTCATGATGTCGCGTCTTCCAGTTCGCCTCGCGCGGTCCGCTTCGCGGCTTCGCGCTGCCGTAGGACGGCGGGAGGAGCTCCGTTGGCCTTACCACCCTGCCGATCCGCCGGCCCTTCGCCGCGCGTATAGCTGAGGAGCGTGTTGACGAGGGCGACGTGGGTGAACGCCTGAGGGAAGTTACCCACAAGACGCTTGGCTTGCACGTCGTATTCCTCGCTGACGAGGCCGAGATCGGTGCAGATGCCGATCAGGCGCTCGATCAGTGCCCCGGCCTCGTCGCGCCGCCCCAGGCCGATGAGGTTGTCCACGTACCAGAAGGTGCAGGGCAGGAAAGCCCCCTCGGAGCCGGTCAGCCCGTCGGTGGTCTGCCCCTCGGTCTCGTAGCGGAGGATGAAGCCGTCCCGCATCAGCCCCTTGCCGATCGCCTCCACGGTGCCGACCACCCGGGGATCGTGCTGCGGCAGGAAGCCGGTATGGGCGATGAGCAGGAGGCTCGCGTCCAGGGCCTTCGCGCCGTAGGACTGGACGAAGCTGTTGAGGGCAGGGTCGAAGCCCTTCTCGCAGACCTCGGCGTGGATCTCGTCCTTGACGGCGCGCCAGCGCTCGGCCTGCTCCTGCGTGGCGCCGTTCTCGTGCATCTCGTGCATGCGCAGCGCCCGGTCGAACGCCACCCAGGCCATGACCTTCGAGTGCGTGAAGTGGCGACGCCCGCCGCGCACCTCCCAGATCCCCTCGTCGGGCTCGCGCCACGCGGTCTCCAGGTGGTTCAGGATCGCGAGGCCGACCCGCAGGCCGTCCTTGCTCACCGGCAGGCCGCGGGCATGGGCCTGGTAGAGCGCGTCGAACAGCTCGCCGTAGACGTCGAGCTGGAACTGGCTGGCGGCGGCGTTGCCGATGCGGACGGGCCGCGAGTTCTCGTAGCCCGGCAGCCAGTCCAGCTCGATCTCGGGCAGCAGCCGCTCGCCGGCGATGCCGTAGAGGATGTGCGCCTGCTCGGGATTGCCCGCCACGGCCCGCAGCAGCCAGCCCAGCCAGTCGCGCGCCTCGTCGATGTAGCCCCCGTCCATCAGGGCGATCAGCGTCAGCGTCGAGTCGCGCAGCCAGCAGAACCGGTAATCCCAGTTGCGGATCCCGCCGAGCCCCTCCGGCAGGGAGGCCGTGGGCGCCGCCACGATGCCGCCGGTGGGCTCGTAGATCAGCGCCTTGAGGGTCAGGAGGGAGCGCTGGAGCATCCGGTCCCAGCCCGTGCCGCCGGCGCAGCGCGACGACCATTCGCGCCAGTGCTGGTCGGTGGCCTCGAGGACCTTGCGCGGCTCGATCGGGGGCGGGTCCTCCTCGTGGGAGGGACCGTAGCTCAGGACGAACCGGTGCTTGTCACCGGCATGGACGGTGAACTCGGACACCGTCGTCTGCGCGTCCGATCCCTTGAGATGGACGTCGGTGCGCAGCACGACCTTGTGCGGGCCCGAGACGGCGCGCAGGTCGCCCAGCTCCGAGCGGGACACCCAGGGCACGGCCGAGCCGTAATCGAACCGGACCGCCATCTCCATCCGCATGGCGACGCGCCCGTGCACGCCCTCGACGAGCCGCACCAGATGGGACCCGTCGCCGACCGGCATGAAATCCGTGACCAGGACCTCGCCCTGCCGCGTGGTGTGGCGGGTCTCCAGCACGAGGCTGCCCGGCCGATAGGACCAGCGCGTCTCGACGTGCTCGGCCTCGGGGAAGATCTTCCAGAAGCCGTGCGCCTCGGTTCCCAGTAGGCTGGTGAACAGGGCGGCCGCGTCGAAGCGCGGCCAGCACAACCAGTCGACGCTGCCCTGACGGCTGATCAACGCCGCGCTCCGGCAATCCCCGACGAGCGCGTAATCCTCGATGCGTGCAGCCATCCGGCCCCGGCCCCGGTCCGCGGCCGGCAGTCCGGGCCGTCCGCTGCGACGCACCTAGGACGTCCGGTCACGAGATCCAGAGGTCGGGGTACCCGCTGCCCGACGCGGTCAGCGCAGGCAGTCGGCCACCGCCAGGGCCACCGTGCCCTGGACCACCCTCGCGCTGCTGCGCACGAGATTCGCCGCGTCGCCGACGGCCCGCGCGGCCGGAACCAGGGTCTCCACCACCGAGGCCGCGAAGGGCATGGCCTGCGACGGGAGCAGGGCGTCCTCGGCCTCATCGGCCGCCCCGCGGGCGGGCGCCATGGGATCGGTGTTGCTGCGGGGCGTCTCGGGGCAGCGCCGGCCGGGGCAGGCGCGCCGGCCCGCGGCCGCGACGTGGGCGTTCGCCCGTGCGGCCACGGCCGGACGGGCGGGCAGGGACCCCGTCCGCGCGATCACGGCGTCGAGCGGGTACTGCTCGGCGAACGCGATCACGGCGGGCGGGCGGCCCGGCGCCGCGACGGCGGCGATCGGCGCGAAATCCGTGGGTCCGGGCGCGGCGGACACGCCCGCTTCGACCCGGGCGCCGGGCTGCCCCGGCTTCGAGGTCGGGCAGTAGAGCGAGGCCACGCCCAGGATTGCCACGACGGCCAGCGTCGGCAGGAAGGGCATGGACACGCGGCCGTGGGCGGCGGCCGTCAGGGCGGGCTGATCTGGCCTGCGCATCCGAATCACCGATCTCCTTGACCGCCGCGAGGCCTGTACAGTGCGGCCAGCATTGCGGCGGAAGCTGGACCGTTTCTTTGCGCAGCGGTTACTGGTGCCGCAAGGTGGGATTCCGCGGAAACGGGCGCCGCGGGCCCAGCACGGGCACGGGCCTTGCTTAGCTCGCGGCGGCCCGCGCCGGGCCGGCCTCGAGAAGAAGACCCGCCCCGTACCGGGCCACGATGACTGAAACCAATCTCACCGTCGCCGTGATCGACCCGAGCCGCGCCCGCGCGGCCATCCTGGAAGAGGGCCTGCGCGCCGCCGGGATCGGGCGCGTGGTCGTGATTCCCGACACCGCCGACCTCATGGAGCGCGTCGCCGCGCTCAAGCCCGACGTGGTGGTGATCCATCTGGAGAGCCCGAGCCGGGACATCCTGGAGCAGATGTCGGGTGTCTCCCGGCAGGTCGAGCGGCCCGTGGCGATGTTCGTCGACCGCTCGGACTCGACCATGATGCAGGCCGCCGTCGATGCCGGGATCTCCGCCTACGTGGTGGACGGGCTGCGGGCGGAACGGATCAAGTCGATCCTCGACATCGCGATCCTGCGCTTCAACGCCTTCGCGCGCCTCCAGCGCGAGCTGACGGAGGCGCGGGGCGAACTCGCCGATCGCAAGCTGATCGAGCGGGCGAAGGGCATCCTGATGACCATGAAGGGTCTCTCCGAGGACGAGGCGTACAAGCAGCTGCGCCGCAAGGCCATGAACGAGAAGCGCAAGATCGCCGACATCGCCCGGGCGATCGTCACCACCGCGGACCTGCTCGGATGAGGCTCCAGCTCGGCTACGTTCCGCTCTGCGACGCGGCGCCCCTGATCGCGGCCCACGAACTCGGCTTCGCCCGGGCCGAGGGGCTCGACCTCGACCTCACCGCCGAGCCCTCGTGGGCGACGCTGCGCGACCGGCTGGCGCTGGGCCATCTCGACGGCGCGCACATGCTGGCGCCGCTGGCGCTGGCGAGCCGGCTCGCCCTGTCGGGGCCGCCCTCCGACCTGATCGTGCCGCTCCAGCTCAGCACCGACGGCAACGCCGTCACGCTGTCCAACACGCTCTGGGGCGCGATGGACCCGGCCAGCGAGGCCCTGGCGGATGTCGCCCGCGCCTTCGCGGGCGTGGCGGAGGCCCGGCACCGCGCCGGCACCCCGCTGACCCTCGGCACGGTGCATCCCTTCTCGTGCCACAGTTACCAAGTGCGGCTGTTCGCCGAGGCCGGCGGCCTCGACGCGGCGGCGTTCCGCACCGTCGTGGTCCCGCCGCAGCACTGCGTGGAGGCGCTGGCGCGCGGTCTGGTCGACGGGTTCTGCGCGGGCGCGCCCTGGAACGACGTGGCGGTCGCGGCCGGCCACGGGCGTGTGGCCGTCCACGGCAGCGCCCTTGCGCCGAACGCGACCGAGAAGGTGCTGGCCGTCTCCGCGCGGCTCGACGGCGCGATCCTGCCGCTGGTGCGGGCGGTCGCCCGGGCCGGACGCTGGTGCGCGGATCCGGAGAACCGGACCGAACTGATCCATCGCCTCGCCCGCCGGACCTATCTCGACCTCGATCCCGCCCTGGTCGGCCGGGCCTTCGGCGATCCGGACCCGTCCGCCGGGCCCGGCACGCGCATCCGCTTCGGCGCGGCGGTCGAGGAGCCGCGCGCCGCGCAGGCCCGGTGGCTGCTGGAGCAGATGCGGGCGTCGCAGCAGGTGCCCGCGCAGTTCGACATCGCGGCGGCGATCGCGACCGTCTACAGGGCGGATCTGTACCGGGCGGCGATCGCGGATCTCTGACGACGGCGACACTTCGCGCGGTTCGTCACCGGCCCGCGGAATCGCGGCGAACAGCGGCGGAACGCGGGGCACGCTCGCCCGTTGTGCTTGAGCCATGCCCGGATGCCGCAAACTCGAAACTGGATCGTTGATCTCGCATCCGCGCGGGCGGGTCGAGCTTCGACGCTACGTCACGCGGGGCGGCCGCGTGCCCCGCGCCTGCAACGACAACCGTCGGGCGGGATCGCACCACGCCTGGTACTGGGTCCTGGCCGCCGGCGCGATGCCGACGCTGGGGCTCCTGGCGATGCTGTCGACACTCCTGTGACGGACCGCGACATCGATGCGGGCGCGTTCCAGGCGCCGGCATTGCGCGCCTGCGATTCTACAAGTCGAAAATCGGTGCGACTCGCGGCGATATAGTCGCGAGAACTGACGTAATATGTTCATCATAATCCGAAGCTGCGCGTTGCCGGTCAGCCCATCGGGGCCGACGCGGCGATCGCGTGCGCGCGGTAGCCCCCCGTCGACGCGCCTCCGGAAATTTCCCGACCTTCCTGTCGCTGCCGGAAAGCCCGGTCCGCCCGTGATCGCTTTTGCGACGGGTCGCACAGTTTTTGTGCAGTGCCGAAGCCGCCGAATCGTCCCGGCCGCCCCAACGATCCTGCGGGTCCGCGCGGCGCTCGCGGACCGCGCGGTGTCTGGCACGGAACCTGCAAACCTCCCCCTGTCCGTCAACGGCGACGGACAGCGCCGTCAGCGAGGCCGCTGATCCGGTTCTCCCTGGGGCTGAAGCCTGCCGGGAGACGACCGGCAGCGGCTTTTTCGTGGGCGGTCCGCCAACGACCCTGCACTCGAGGTTCCAGACGCGATCGAGCGATGGCGACATCCCCCATGGACACACGCGGACACGACGCGGGCGCCGGGAACGGCCCGCCGCGCGAGAGGCTGGTCGTCGTCGGCAACGGCATGGCCTCGCTGCGCTTCCTGGAGCGGCTCACCGAGGCCGCGCCCGGCCGCTACGACATCACCTGCATCGGGGCCGAGCCCACGGCCGCCTACAACCGGGTCCTGCTCTCCTCGCTGCTCGGCGGCGAGGTCGACGAGGCGGCCTGCGCCTTCCGGGGCCTCGACTGGTACGCGGATCACGGCATCCGCCTGATCACCGGCGCGCCGGCGACGCGGATCGACCGCGAGAACGGGCTCGTCATCGTGGGCGAGACCCACGTCGTGCCCTTCGACAGGCTGGTCCTCGCGGTCGGCTCCCTGCCGATCCGCCTGCCGAAGCCCGGCATGGACCTCCCGGGCGTCATCACCTTCCGCGACCTCGCCGACGTGGCGGCGATCCGCCGTGCAGCCGTGCAGCACGCGAAGGCGATCGTCATCGGCGGCGGCCTCCTGGGCCTCGAGGCGGCGGTCGGGCTCGCGCGGCTCGGCGTCGAGACCACGCTGCTCCACGTCATGGACCGGCTGATGGAGCGCCAGCTCGATCACCACGCCGCCGGGCTGGTGAAGCGCGCCATGGAGGCGCGGGGCGTGCGCGTCATCCTCAAGGCCGACACCGCCCGGATCGAGGGCGCGTCCCGGGTCGAGCGCCTCGTGCTGGCGGACGGCACCGCGCTCCCGGCCGACCTCGTGGTGATGTCGGTGGGCGTGCGCCCCTCGGTGGCGCTGGCGCAGGAAGCGGGGCTGGCGATCGGCCGGGGCATCACGGTCGACGACCGGATGACCACCTCGGACCCGCGGATCTTCGCGCTCGGCGAGTGCGCCGAGCACCGCGGCCAGATCTACGGTTTGGTCGAGCCCGCCTACGAGCACGCCGACACGCTCGCCCGCCACCTCTCGGGCGAGCCGGCCGAGTACCGGGGCACGGCCCTGTCCACGAGCCTGAAGGTTTCGGGCCTGCCGGTCTTCTCGGCCGGGATCGTGGACACGCCCGACGACGCGGAGGCGATCGTGCTCTCCGACCCTGGCGCCGGCCTCTACCGCAAGCTGCTGGTGCGCGGCGGCCGGCTGATCGGCGCGGTGTTCGTCGGCGACATCGCCGAGCAGGGCGCCTGCAAGGGGCTGATCCGCTCCGGCGACCCGATCGAGAACGTGGACGACTTGATGTTCGGGCGCCCCGCGCCCGAGCCCCTGGCTGCTTGAGGAGGCGCGGATGTCCGAGACCACCACCCAGACCGCCGCGGGCGCGTTCGAGGCCGAGCAGAAGCGCTACCTCGAGGGCTTCGCCTCCGGCATCGCCGCCGTCCGCCTGACCGGCGGCCTCGCCGCGGGCGGGGCGGGGGCGGCCGCGCCGCCGGCCGAGCCGACGGGCCCGGACGCGATCCACATCAAGGCGCAGGACCGGACCGTCAAGGACGGCGGCAAGCTCTGCGACCAGGAGAAATGGAAGCGCGCCGAGAACCCGTTCGACGGCCACAACCGCCTCATCCGGGAAGCCGCCGCCGGCAAGCAGCCGAAGCCCGAGGACAATTTCCGCTGGCGCTACCACGGGATGTTCTGGGTGGCGCCGAACCAGGTCTCGTACATGTGCCGGCTGCGGATCCCGAACGGGATCCTGCACCACTGGCAGTTCGCGGGCGTCGCCGACCTCGCCGACCAGCACGGCGGCGGCTACGTCCACGTGACCACCCGGGCGAACCTGCAGGTGCGGGAGATCGATCCCGAGCACGCCCAGCCCTTCCTCGACGGGCTCACCGATATCGGTCTCACGGCCCGGGGGGCGGGCGCCGACAACATCCGCAACGTCACCGGCTCCTCGACCGCCGGCATCGACGTCCAGGAGCTTCTGGACACGCGCCCGCTCGCCAAGTCCTGGCACAACTGGATCCTGAACGACCGCTCGCTCTACGGCCTGCCGCGCAAGTTCAACGTCGCCTTCGACGGCAGCGGCGTGATGCCGACGCTCGAGGAGACCAACGACATCGGCTTCCAGGCCGTGGAAGTGCTGGACGGCGCCGCCGTGCCGCCCGGCATCTACATGCGCCTCGTGCTCGGCGGCATCTCGGGCCACCGGGACCTCGCCCGCGACACCGGCATCGTGCTGAAGCCGGAGGACTGCAACGCCGTCGCCGACGCGATCATCCGGGTGTTCATCGAGAACGGCGACCGGACGAACCGCAACAAGAGCCGGATGAAGTACGTCCTCGACGCCTGGGGCTTCGACAAGTACCTCGCGGCCGTCGAGGACAAGCTCGGCCGCAAGCTCGACCGGGTCGCCCCGGAGCACGTCGCGCCGCGGAAGGCCACCGACCGGTTCGCCCATGTCGGCGTCCACGCCCAGAAGCAGCCCGGCCTCAACTGGATCGGCGTGGTCCTGCCGGTCGGCAAGATGACCAGCGATCAGGTCCGGGCGCTCGCCAAGATCGCCGCCGAGTGCGGCGACGGCCAGATCCGCCTCACCGTCTGGCAGAACTTCATCTTCTCCGGGGTTCCGGACGCGAAGGTCGCCGAGGTTGAGCAGCGGGTGCTCGATCTCGGCCTCACCACCAAGGCGGCGGGCATCCGCTCCGGTCTCGTGGCCTGCACGGGGGCGAAGGGCTGCAAGTTCGCGGCCTCCGACACCAAGGGCCACGCGCTGATCATCGCCGACCACGTCGAGACGGCCCTGCCGAACCTCGACGTGCCGGTGAACGTCCACCTCACCGGCTGCCATCACAGCTGCGCCCAGCACTACATCGGCGATATCGGGCTGATCGGCGCCAAGGTCCTCGTCTCGGAGGAGGGCGACACCGTCGAGGGCTACGACGTCGTGGTCGGCGGCGGTTTCGCCGAGAACCCGAAGATCGGCACCGAGATCTGGAAGGCCGTGAAGGCCGAGGATGCGCCCGCCCGCGTCGAGGCGCTGCTGCGCGCCTACCTCGCCCTCCGCCAGGGCCCCGAGGAGAGCTTCCAGGCCTTCACCAGCCGCACCGGCGCGGAGGCGCTCCGCGACGCCGCCGAGGACCAGCCCGCCCTGAAGGCCGCCGCATGACCCAGCACGTCTCGCCCCCCCTCGTCCTGATCCCCGAGACCGCGCCCTTCAACGAGGACCAGCGCGCCTGGCTCTCGGGCTACTTCGCGGCCCTGCTCGGCCCCGCCGTCGCGGGCGCGACGGCGCTCGCGCCCGGCGAGGGCCCCGCCACGGGCCCCAAACTCGCCGACAACGACGACGCCCCCTGGCACGACCCGTCCGTGCCGATCGCCGACCGGATGGCGATGGCCAAGGACCGGCCCGAACCGCAGAAGCTGATGGCCGCCATGGCCCAGCAGGATTGCGGCCAGTGCGGCTACAACTGCGCCGACTACGCCAACGCCATCTTCCTCAAGAACGAGGCGCGCCTGAACCTTTGCCAGCCCGGAGGCAAAGAGACCCTGCGCATGCTCAAGAAGCTGGACGAGGAGTTCGGCGCCGCAGGCGGCGTCCCCGCGGCGCCGAAGGCGGAGGACGACGTCCCGAAGGCGGCGGCCGATCTCGGCCCGCTCGGCTACTGCCGCGAGAACCCGGTCGAGGCGCTGTTCCTGTCCCGTCGACGCCTCAACGATCCGGGCGGCGAGAAGGAGACGTGGCACATCGAGATCGGGCTCGACGGCACGCCGATCCAGTACGAGGTCGGCGACTCGCTGGGCCTGTTCCCCGCCAACGCCCCGGCACTGGTGGATGCCGTGATCGCGGAACTCGGCGCCCGGCCCGAGCGGGTGATCGGGGAAAGGACCCTGCGCGAGCACCTGCTGATCAACTACGCGCTCGGCGCGGCGCCCGACAATCTGTACCAGCTCCTGTCGCTGCTCACCTCGGGCGCAGCGCGCAAGAAGGCGCAGGCGCTCGCCTCCGGCGAGGATCCGGACGGCGACGCCGCCTATCTCGACGTGCTCGGCGCACTCCACAAGTTCCCGGGCGCGCGGCCCGACGCCGAGGTCTTCCTGGAGGCCTTGGACGAGTTGCAGCCGCGGCTCTACTCGATCTCGTCCTCGCCCAAGATGGATGTCGGCCGCGTGTCGCTGACCGTGGACGCGGTGCGCTACAACCACCGCTCGCGGCTGCGGCTGGGCGTGGCCTCGACGCACCTCGGTGAGCGCCTTCCGGAGCAGACCAGGGTGAAGGTCTACCTCCAGAAGGCGCACGGCTTCGGCCTGCCGGCCGACCTGTCGAAGGACGTGATCATGTGCGGCCCCGGCACCGGCATCGCGCCGTTCCGGGCCTTCCTGCGCGAGCGCGCCGCCACGCGGGCGCCGGGCCGCAACTGGCTGTTCTACGGCCACCAGCGGCAGGCCTCGGACTTCTTCTACAAGGACGAGCTGAACAGCCTGAAGGACGACAAGGTGCTCACCCGCCTGTCCCTGGCTTGGTCGCGGGACGGGACGGAGAAGACCTACGTCCAGGACCGGATGCGCGAGAACGGCGCCGAGCTGTGGAAGTGGCTCGAGGGCGGCGCGCATTTCTACGTCTGCGGCGACGCCAAGCGCATGGCCAAGGACGTCGAGCGGGCGATCATCGACGTGGCGGCGCAGTTCGGCGGCAAGAGCCCCGAGGACGCGGTGGCCTATCTCGCCGCGCTCAAGAAGGCCGGGCGGTATCAGGCCGACGTGTACTGAACCGCAACTTGCTCTCCTCCCCTGGCGACCCCGGGCTTGCCCGGGATCGCTCGAGCTTGTGGGGAGGAGCCGGAGGTGGGGGTGGCGCAGGACGGGGCTCGGGCGGTGCCTTCTGCACCACCCCCACCCCTAACTCCTCCCCACAGGGGGGGAGGGGAACGGCGGCGCGAAGCTTGCTCCCGCCCAGGACGACCCTGCGAGGATTCAGCCATGACCCAGCCAGTGGCGGCGCCGACGGTGCGGACCACCTGCCCCTATTGCGGGGTCGGGTGCGGCGTGCTCGCGACCCCGGACGGGCAGGGCGGCGCCACCATCGCGGGCGATTCCGAGCACCCGGCCAATTTCGGCCGCCTGTGCTCGAAGGGCTCGGCGCTGGGCGAGACCCTGTCGCTCGAGAACCGCCTGCTCCACCCGCAGGTCGACGGCGCCCAAGTCTCGTGGGATGCCGCGCTCGACACGGTCGCGGGCAAGCTCCGCGCGGTGGCGGACGAGCACGGGCCGGACGCGATCGCCTTCTACCTCTCGGGCCAGCTCCTCACCGAGGATTACTACGTCGCCAACAAGCTCGCGAAGGGCTTCATCGGCACGCCGCACGTGGACACCAACTCGCGCCTCTGCATGTCGAGCGCGGTCGCGGCCCACCGCCGGGCCTTCGGCTCCGACACGGTCCCGGGCTGCTACGAGGATCTCGACGAGGCCGACCTGATCGTGCTGGTCGGCTCCAACACCGCGTGGTGCCACCCGGTCCTGTTCCGCCGCATGGCCGACGCCAAGGAGCGCCGCGGCACCAAGTTCGTGGTCATCGACCCGCGCCGGACCCAGACCGCGCAGGAATGCGACCTGTTCCTCGGCATCCGGCCGGGCACCGACACCGCCCTGTTCTCGGGCCTGCTGGTCTACCTGTCGGACAACGGTTTCCGCGACCGCGCCTTCATCGATTCCCACACCGCCGGCCTCGACGGCGCCCTCGACCGCGCCCGCCAGATCGCGCCGGACCTCGCGGCTGTCGCCGCCGTCACCGGCGTGACCGAGGCCGACATCGCGGCCTTCTACGCCCTGTTCGCCGGCACCCGCCGGGTGGTCACGGCCTTCTCGCAGGGGGTGAACCAGTCGGCGCAGGGGACCGACAAGGGCAACAGCATCATCAACTGCCACCTCGTCACCGGCCGGATCGGCGAGACCGGGATGGGGCCGTTCTCGCTGACCGGCCAGCCGAACGCCATGGGCGGGCGCGAGGTCGGGGGGCTCGCCAACATGCTGGCCGCCCACATGCACTTCACCCCCGAGGAGGTGGACCGGGTGCGCCGCTACTGGGGCGCCCCGCGGATCATCACCGGCGAGGGGATGAAGGCGGTGGCCCTGTTCGAGGCGATCGGCCGGGGCAAGATCAAGGCGCTGTGGGTGATGGGCACCAACCCGCTGGTCTCGATGCCGCGGGCCGACGCGATCCGAGACTCGCTCGCCGGCCTCGACCTCTACGTGGTGTCCGAGGCGGTGGCGGATTCCGACACCGCGCGGGGGCGGGCCAAGACCACCGTGCTTCTCCCCGCCCAGGCCTGGGGCGAGAAGGACGGCACGGTCACCAATTCCGAGCGCCGGATCTCGCGCCAGCGCCGCTTCCTCGCGAGCCCCGGCGAGGCCAGGCCGGACTGGGCGGCGCTGGCGGATGTCGGGCGCCGCCTCGGCCACGGCCGGGCCTTCGCGTTCGATTCCGCCGCCGCGATCTTCCGCGAGCATGCCGGGCTCTCGGCCTACGAGAACAACGGCACCCGCGATTTCGACCTCGGCGCGCTCGCGGACATCGGCGACGCCGCCTACGAGGCGGCCCTGCCGGTGCAGTGGCCGATCCCGAAGCGCTCCGGCTTCCGGGGCGCCCAACAGGGGAAGGCGAGGCTGTTCGGCGACGGCCGGTTCTACACCTTCGACCGGCGCGCCCGCTTCGTCGCGGTGCAGCCGCCGGCCCTCGCGCTCGCGGCCTCGGCGGCGTTCCCGCTCATGCTCAACACCGGCAGGGTCCGCGACCACTGGCACACGATGACGCGCACCGGGAAGAGCCAGCGGCTCTCCGCGCACCGGGCCGTGCCGTTCGTCGAGGTCCATCCGGACGACGCGGCGGTCCACGGCCTCGCGGAGGGCGACATCGCCCGGCTCACGACCGCGCACGGCGCGGCCGAGCTGGAGGTGACGGTCACCGACACGGTGGTGCCGGGCAGCCTGTTCATGCCGATGCACTGGGGCGGCGCCTTCGCGTCGCGGGCCCGGGTCGGCGCGCTGGTGCGGGGCATGACCGACCCGGTGTCGGGTCAGCCCGAGCTCAAGGCGACCCCCGCGGCGGTCGAGTCCGTCGGCTACCGCGCCCGCGGCTTCCTGCTGACGCGCCGACAGGTGGCGCTGCCCGAGGGCTGGTGGTGGGCGCGCGCCGCGATCACCGGCGGCTGGGGCGCGCAGTTCGCCACCGCCGACAGCTCCCGCGCCGTGGCGCTGATGGTGCGCGGGCTGATCCAGAGCGAGGCGCTGCCGGGCGGCGAGCTGGCGGAATACGCCGACCACGCCCGCGACCGCTACCGCTGCGCGGTCTACGACGGCGACCGCCTCGTCGCCTGCCTCGCCTACGCCCCCGCCGCCGAGCGGCCGGACTGGGAGGCCGCCAAGGTCCTGTTCGCCGCCGAGGCGCCCGACGCCGCCGAGCGGCGGGCGCTGCTCTCGGGCCGCGCGGCGACCGCCTCGGCGGGTCCGGTGGTCTGCGCCTGTCACGGCGTCGGCGCGGACATTATCGCCGCGACCATCGCCGGAGGCGCCGGCTCCGTGGAGGCGGTGGGTGCCGCCTGCAAGGCCGGGACGAATTGCGGCTCGTGCATACCGGAGATCCGCAAGATGCTGGCCGGGCAGACCGCATGCGCCGCGTGATTTTCTGATACACTCGCCGGCGAGGATGGATCGGCTTCTCCTGTCAGATCACCTCATCCTGAGGTGCCCGCATCGGCGGTCCTCGAAGAAGAGCTCCAGGGATCGCGGCCGACTGGAGCCTCCTTCGAGGCCTCCGCTCCGGCACCCGAGGATGAGGGGGCAGTCGGGACCGGCCGGATCAGGACGATTCAGGACAGGCCCGTGACCGAGACCCCCCTGCGCGCAGCCCGCGCCCCCCGCGAGACCAAGGCTGCCGGCCTGGAGCCGCTGGCGGTGCTGCCCGTCTTCGTCCCCCTGCGCGGCAAGCGGGTGGTGCTCGCCGGCTCGTCCGGCGGCGCCCCCTGGAAGGTGAAGGTGCTGGCCGCCGCCGGCGCCCATGTCGACGTCTACGCGCCCGAGCCCGGCGAGGAGCTGCGCGCCGTGCCGGGCGAGATCGTCGACGGGCAGGTGGTCCTGCACGAACGCCCCTGGAGCCCGGACGATCTCTGGGGCGCGGCCTTCTGCATCGGCGCGATGGAGGACGAGGCCGAGTGCGTCGCCTTCGTGGCGGCCGCCCGCGGCGCCGGCGCCATCGTCAACGCGGTGGACCGGCCACACCTCTGCGACGTGAAGTTCGGCGCCATCGTCAACCGCTCGCCGCTCGTGGTCGGCATCTCGACCGAGGGCGCGGCCCCGGTCTTCGGGCAGACCGTGCGCGCCCGGATCGAGGCGATGCTGCCCCGCGGGTTCAGTCGCTGGGTCGCGGCCGCCCGCGACTGGCGCGACGGCGTCACGGCCCGCTTCCACGGCTTCGCCGACCGGCGGTTCTTCTGGGAGCGCTTCACCGACCGGGCCTTCGCGGAGCCCGACCGGGCGCCGTCGGACCGGGATCTCGCCGAGCTGCTCGGCGAGACCGAGACCGCCCCGAAGGGCGGCGCCGTGACGCTGGTCGGGGCCGGCCCCGGCGACGCGGAGCTGCTCACGCTCAAGGCGCTGCGGGCGCTGCGCAACGCCGACGTCATCCTCTACGACGACCTCGTCGCGCCCGAGATCCTGGACTACGCCCGCCGCGAGGCCCGCACCATGCTGGTGGGCAAGACCGGCCACGGCCCGTCCTGCCGCCAGGACGACATCAACGCGCTGATGGTGCAGCTTGCCCGCTCCGGCAAGCAGGTGGTGCGGTTGAAATCCGGCGACCCGCTGGTCTTCGGCCGGGCCGGCGAGGAGATCGAGGCCTGCCGGGCCGCCGGCATCCCGGTGACCGTGGTGCCGGGCGTCTCGGCCGCGCAGGGTGCGGCGGCGTCCCTCGGCCTGTCCCTGACCCATCGCGACGCCGCGCGCCGGCTCCAGTTCGTCACCGGCCACGACCGCCGCGGGGCGCTGCCGGACGACCTGAACTGGGGCGCTCTCGCCGATCCGAGCGTCACCACGGTCGTCTACATGCCGAAGCGGACCCTGCGGGCCTTGCTGGCGCGCGCCGTGGAGGAGGGGCTGGCGCCCACGACGCCGGCGCTGCTGGTGTTCAACGCCACCCGCCCGAACCAGCAGGCCCTGCGCGGCACGGCCGCCGACCTCGCCGACCGGGTCGAGGCGGCGGGCCTCGACGGGCCGGCGCTGCTGATGGTGGGCGAGGCCTTCTCGGAGATGCGTGGCGCGCTGCCGGCCCAGGCGGAGCAGGCCCGCGTGGCGGTCTGAGGCCGATGACGCGGGCGCGGCGGGGGAGCTGCAGATCAGCGGCTCCGGCGCGTCCGGCTGATCCGGATCAGGTCTCGCCGGCCACGAAGGCGCGCATCAGGTAGTTGGCAATCGCCATGGGCGGCGGCGCCAGGATCCCCTCGGGATGCGTTCCCGCCAGCATGGCCGCGACGTCGGCCCGGCTGAACCAGCGCGCATCCTCCAGCTCGCTGGGATCGGTCACGATAACCTCGTCGAGCGCCTCGGCGGCGCAGCCCATCATCAGCGACGACGGGAACGGCCAGGGCTGCGACGTCCGGTAGGTGACAGCGCCGACGCGGATCTGCGTCTCCTCGAACACCTCGCGGCGCACCGCGTCCTCGATCGTCTCGCCGGGCTCCAGGAAGCCCGCGAGGCAGGAATACATGTGCGGGCGGAAATGCGGACCCCGGCCGAGCAGGCAGGTGTCTCCCCGGCGCACCAGCATGATCACCACCGGATCGACCCGGGGGAAATGGTGGGCGCTGCAACTCGGGCATTCCCGGCGGAAGCCGCCGGCCTTCGAGACTGTGGCGGTGCCGCAATTGGCGCAGAAGCCGTGGCGGGCGTGCCAGTCGAGCATGGACTTGGCCACGGCGAGCAGGCCGAGCTCCTCGGCCTCCACGGCGGAGTCGGTGGCGATCGACCTCAGGTCGAGGGTACGGGTCGGCCCCTCGGAGAAGCGCTCCGCGGCCTCGGCCGGCGCGGCGGCGGCGAAGACGGGCTGCCCGTCCCGGTGCCCGAGGAAGATGCGCATCTCGCCGGCGAGGTCCGCCGCCTCCGCGACCGCGATCAGCGCGGTCTCCCCGCGCAGCACGATCCGGTCGCCGCAGATCAGCACGAGGCGAGCTTCGGGCGTGTCGAAGGCGGGCACCGCCTCCTCGGGCTGCTCGGCCGAGTGCCGGTCGAGGCGGTTTCGGACGAAGCCGAGGGTGTCGCGGGGATCGGTCATGCGAGGGTCAGGCCGCGGAGAAGAGGGCGCCGGCGCGCTCGAGGAGCTGGGCGCGGGCGTGGGGCGGGTAGGGCTTGCGGGTCTCGAACCCCCAGACCGGCCCCGGCCAGGCGGGATCCGACCGGAAGCGGCCGACCACGTGGACGTGGAGCTGCGACACCACGTTGCCCAGGGCGCCGACATTCACCTTGTCGGGCTTGGACAGGGCCTGCATCACCCCCGTGGTGAGGCGGATCTCCTTCCAGAGCGCCGCGGCATCGGTCTCGGAGAGGTCGGTGATCTCGGTGAGGTTCGGGCGGCGCGGCACTAGGATCAGCCACGGGAACCGGGCATCGTCCATCAGCAGCACGCGGCACAGGGCGAGGTCGCCCACTTCTGCGGTGTCAGCCGACAGGCGCGGGTCGAGGGTGAAGGCGGGCTCGGTCATCGCCGACCGGTGTAGCGCAGCTTCCGCGTCGGCGCGCGGGTTTGCTGCGCCGTTGGTGACGCAGCGGCCCGATCGGCTCAGAGACCCGGCACGACGCCCTGGCGGCCCACCGCGATCGTCCCCGCCATCAGCCCGCCGTCCTCGTCCGGGCGCGCGAAGATCGTCACGGCGGCGCCCCGCTGGAGCATCGCCTTCTCACCAGGCGAGAACTGCGTCACCGGCGTGTCGTCGGGGATCGCGAAGGACGATTGGCCGCCGTTATAGGCGAGGGTCAGACGCATTGGCGCGCCCCGCTGCACGTCGGCCACCCAGCCGGCGGTGAGGCGCGCGCCCTGCGCGGTGTCCCAGGTCTGGCTGCCGGCCTCGAACCCGCGCTCGGACGGAGAGTACAGGGTCACGGCGGTCGCCTGCCGCGGCTCGGAATCGGACGCACCGAGGACGCTGACGTAGCTCTCCGGCTTGATCGCCCGCAGGCTGGCGCCGTTCACCGCGTAGATGCGGGTCCGGGGGCCCATCCGCACGGCCAGGGTGCTGCCGCTGGTGCGGCGGATCTCCACGCGCTCCGAATCGGCCTGGACCACGGTGCCGCGGAACCGGACGGTCGCCGGCTCAGCGCGTGCGGCGGGGATGGTCGCGATCGCCAGAAGGCCGGCGAGGAAGAGACGTCTGACGGGGCTCTTCACGGGGCTCCTTTCCGAGCGTGTGGACAATGGGCGTGCCGTCCGGCCGCGGGACCTGAACGCCGGTCACCGGGCAGGGTTCCCGGCGCCGAAGGACATGCGGTGCCGCAATCCGTCGGCCGGGCTCGCGGAGCGCTCAATGCGCCATCAGCACCGGCATGTCGGCGTGGGCGAGAACGTGGCTGGTGACGCCGCCGAAGATCATCTGGCGCAGGCGGCTCTGGGTATATGCGCCCTTGATGAGAAGATCGCAGCCGAACGCCTTCGCCTCCGCCAGAAAGGTCTCGCCGGGCACGCGCCGGCCGGCCGGCAGGGCCCGGTGCGACGCGTCCACACCCTCGCAGGCCAGGGCCTGGGCGAGGTCCTGCGCGGTCGGGCCCGGCACCATGCCACCCTCGACGCTGAGCACGAGCACCCGCTCGGCCCGCCGCAGGAACGGCATCGCGAAAGCCACCGCCCGGGCGGTTTCGGTCGACCCGTTCCAGGCGATGACCACGGCGTCACCGAGGCTGGCCGGTGCCGTAGGCGGCGCCAGCAGGATCGGGCGGCCGCTCTCGAACAGGGCCGTCTCGAACGTGGTCATGCGCGGGGCGTTGTCGGTGGTGCCGGGACGCCCGACCACCGTTGCCGAGAACAGCCGCGCGTACTGCCCGAGGAACGCGTCGCCGGTGGGGACGTCCTGTCGCCAGCGGTAGCGCGGTCCGGCATCCGGCACCCGGTCCGGTATGCAGAGCCCGTCGCGGGCGTGCCGCGGGATGCCGGCGCCGTCCATGAAGGCCACGAAGCGGCCGCCCGCCTCCTCGGCCTCGGCCCGGTCGGCCTCCTCGTCGCGCAGCCACGTCATGCCGCCGACCATGTCGACCGGCACGTACTCGGCCAGCGCCGGGCGCAGGGACACGCCCTCGATCAGACTGCCGAAGCGCGTGGCCGCCAGCCGGGTCGTCTCGAAGACGGAGGGCAGGGCGTCGTGCATCGCGACGGGAACGAGCAGGGTCTTCATGCTGGCCTTCTCCTCGGGCAGGCGAGGCTAATCCTCCCGGCCGCGCGGTGGAACCGGGGCCGGCACGGCGCGCACACGGTTTTGCGGCGCGCCCGGATCGAGCCGCCTCCGGAGGGCCCGGGTCAGGGGCCGCTCGACGAGGCGGTGGACCACGAGCGCGGCCGCGGCGCTGCCCGCGAGCATCAGCGCCATGCTGGCCAAGGGATGCAGGGCGGGGGCAAGGCCGAGCCGGAGCAGCGCCTCGCGCACGAGGCGCAGCGCGAACGGGTGCACGAGGTAGAGGGCGTAGGATGCGTCGCCGAGCGCGACGAGCCCGCGCACGGGGGACGGCAGCCGCGCGACCGCGGCCGCGTCGCGGGGTGGCCCGAGGGCGGCCGCCACCAGCAGGACGGCCGGCCCGCCGACGAGGAGCGGGCGCAGGAACCCGTCGGCCTCGCCGAGACCCGCGAGCACCCGCGCGGCCAGGATCAGCCCCAGCACGCCCAGCACCGCGAGCCCGACCCGCAGGGGGAGGGCCGGCCGGAACCCCGCGCCCCAGGCGAAGGCGAGACCGGCGCCGGCGGCGAATTCGAGTACGATCGGATCCGACCAGAAGCGCAGCGGCACCGGCAGGCCCGGCACGAGGGCGCCGACCGCCACGAGGACGGCCAAGCTCCCGCACAGCCACGCGACGGCGCCGCGCCGCCCGAAGCCGAGACCGGCGGCGAAGAGTGCGTAGAAGGCCGCCTCGTAGTTCAGGGTCCAGCCGAGGCCGTAGAGCGGCTGGACGGTGCCGTCGGGGCGGGCCGCCGGCCAGAACAGGAAGCTCGCCGCGAGGGCGACCGGGTCGCGCACCAGCGCGGCGGCCTCGCCCAGGAGGTCCGGCCGCGCGAGCGCCAGGACGAGGTAGAGCAGGCTCACCAGCCAGTAGAGGGGCACCACCCGGGCGACCCGGTGGGCGAGGAAGCGGGCGCGGCCGCCCGACCGGCCCGCGAGCCGGCCGCCGGCATGGACGATGACGAAGCCGGAGATCACGAAGAACAGGTCGACCCCGCCCCACCAGGGCAGCAGCGTCGCGGGATCGAGCGCCGGGCCGGCGCCCCGGTCAGCGAGGAGGCCCGCCTCGTGCCGCGCGTGGTGCCATGCCACCATGAGGGCGGCGGCGGCGCGGAGGATCTGGACGGCGACGACGATCACGGGCTGCCCGCGCGCGTCGCGCTTCGAGCCCTGCCCGGAGGTGCGGCCGGAAGGACCCACCCGCCGAGGCCACCGTCCCGGACGAGCGCGATCGGCATCCTGCGGGATCCACCGAGAGGGCACGCGCGCCGGATTAGATCCGCTCGGGAACCGTATTGTCCGATGCGAAAACGGCAGGAACCATAAGCCGATAGCCTCGTTGACGGACCAATTCGCGAACCCGCCGGCTCCGAGTTGCCTGCGACGTCGTCTGCCGAGGCGTCCGTGCTGCACATGCGGCGTCCTTCCGCGGTTCGCGTGCCCATCTCGAACAGAGGTCCCGATGCTGAAGAACTACGCTGCCGCGTCCGCGCTCGTCCTGGCGCTGTCGACCCCGGCCATGGCCCAGAGCGCCAACGACTTCCGCATGCAGTCGATGCAGGCGAACGCCTTCGAGATCCAGTCCTCGCAGATCGCCCTGTCCAAGTCGCGCAACCCGCGCATCCGCTCCTACGCCCAGGAGGTGCTCCGTGACCACCGCGCCGCCAACGTCGCCCTGGCCGGCGGCCAGATGAACGGCGTCGCCGGCGATCCGGGCCTCGGTGGCCTGGTCACCGCCCCGATCGCGGTGGCGGGCAGCGCCGTGGGCGCCGGCGTCGGCGCGGCGACCGGCGTGGTCGGCGGCACCCTGGCGGGCGGCCCGGTCGGCGGCCTCGAGGGCGCGGGTGCTGGCGCGGCGCGCGGCGCCGCCGCGGGTGGCCAGATCGGCCGCGGCGACGTGATGGCGACCGGCGCCTCGACGATCGTCCCGCCGAACCCGGAGCAGCAGGCGATGCTGGCCCAGCTCTCGGCCGCCCCGGCCGGCGCCCGCTTCGACCGCCTGTACGCGTCGCAGCAGATCCAGGCCCATCAGATGACCATCGCGATGACCCAGGCCTACGCTCAGGGCGGCCCGAACCCGGCCCTGCGCAACTACGCCCAGCAGGCCCTGCCGGCCCTGCAGATGCACCTGCAGCAGGCCGAGCGTCTCCCGGGCGCCATGTAAGCGGCACAGACTTCGGCGGCCCGGCCTCGGCCGGGCCGAACGAGAAGGCGGCGGGCGCGAGCCCGCCGCCTTTCTCATGTCGATGGCTGTTCGAGCCAGGATGATCGCCGGCCGACCGCGGCGAACGACCTTCGCGGACGCGCCGCGCCGGCGCGTCCCAGCATCATCGGATCCGGGACCGGCCGACCGGTCCCGAATCTCAGCGCCCGCGCCGTTCGCTCACTCGCACGCGATGGCGGCGACGGAACGGACCGACTGGCCGGTCGTGTCGATCGGCGGCTTGAACTCGCCGGACTGCGGATCGCGCACCAGCAGGGAGCCGCTGGCCACGCCGAAATGCGCGCCGTGGATTTCGAGGCGGCCGTCGTCGACCCGCTCCTTCACGAACGGGAAGGTCAGCAGGTTCTCCATGCTCTGGACGACCACGGCATGTTCCAGCTTGGTCAGGTAGTTCGGCGCGGCGGGATCGCCGGCCTTGTCCTCGGCCTGACCCACGAGCGAGACCCACTTGCCGATGAAGTCGCCGGGCGAGAGCGGCTTCGCCTTGTTGGCCCAGGCCTTGATGCCGCCGCAGGTGGCATGCCCGAGGACGACGATGTGCTTCACCTCCAGGGCCTGGACGGCGAATTCCAGGGCCGCCGAGGTGCCGTGATACTGGCCGTCCGGCTGGTAGACCGGCACGAGGTTGGCGACGTTGCGGATCGTGAACAGCTCGCCCGGGCCGGCATTGAAGATCGCGCTGGGCGAGACCCGGCTGTCGCAGCAGCTGATGACCAGGATCTCCGGATTCTGCGTCGAGGCGAGCTGCGCGAAGCGCCGACGCTCGGTCGGGAAGCGGTCGAGGAGGAAGGACCGGTAGCCTTCGGTCAGGTAGACGGGGAACATAAAGTCGTCTCCAGTTAGACAAATCCGCGACAGCGGGAGTGAAATCAAAGTCCTCGCCAAGCAAGAACGCGCGGCTGGGCCGGAATAGTCCCGCGCGCGAGGTCCGACGCCAGATCCGCGAGACCGGCCGGCTCGACGTGCTCACCGCTAGCGCGCAACTCGTCGAGCGGCCACCAGCGCGTCCCGATCAGCGGGTTGTCCTCGGTCTCGGCGAGCCGGCTCGTGTCGACCCGGTCGTCGGGCAGGCGGACGAGGAAGTAGCGCTCCCGGGCGTCCCGTGCCTGACGGAATAGGTGGAACGGGCCGTCGCAGGCCGCGACCTGCGGGCCGATCGCGGCGTCGCCCCGGCCGATCTCCTCCTCGAGTTCCCGCCGGCAGGCGGTGACGTGGTCCTCGCCGGGCTCAAGGCCGCCGCCGGGCATGAACCAGAACCGGAGCGGCGCCCCGTCCGGCCCCCTCGCGTGGACCGACGTGTAGGCGATGAGCAGGATCCGGTCCCGCGGATCGAGGACGATCGCGCGGGCGATGTGTCGGACGGGCAGGGGGTTCGCGGCGCTCATGCAGCCAGAGCTAGAGCGCGCGCCGGGGACGGACACCGGCCGCGCGCGCGCCTGCGTGCAAAACAGCACGTTGCGGTCGCCGACGCGCCCGGCGGAGGTGCGGGGCGCCGGTTCAGGACGGCGGGCGGGGCGCCGGTGCCCAGATCACGACGGGGAGCCCGAAGGCGTCGCGCTCGGGCGGATCCGGCAGCGGCACGGCCTGTCCGAGGCTTATGTCGCGGGCCACCACGAGGGCGGCCAGCGCGTCGAGATGGTCGTCCTCCGGAACGCCCTTGACCCGGGACCCGATCAGCGCGTCCGGCAGGCCCGCCGCTGCGAGGAGCGCCCGCCGGAGGTCCAGCCCCTCGCGGGCGCGCCTGCCCTTCTTGGGCAGGCCGAGCGGCCGGCCGCCGTTGAGGGCGTGGAAGGCCACCTCGGGATGCACCTCGTAGACCCGCGCGCGCGCCTCCGGGCGCTCCCGCAGGAGCGTGTCGACCGCGCGGACGTAGCGGAAGATGTTGTAGCCCTGGATCGACGGCGCGAAGGGCGGGTCGCTCGCGGCCCGCGAGGCGGCCTTCGCGGCGGCGTAGTCGGGGGCGTAGACCGCGCTCCGCGGCGGCATCGGGAACACCGAGGCCCGCGCCGGCCCGAGCCGGGCGCGCGCGGCCCGGTCGGCGCCGCGGCCGCCGCCGGTGATCCGGTCGGGCAGCCCGATCGGCACGTCGATCCCGACGATGCCGGGCCGCTCCGGCGCGTCGAGGAGCGCGGCGACGTCCGGGAACAGGGCGCAGCGGTGCCGGTCGGGGTCGTCCAGGTCGAGGAGCGCGCCCGCCCAGGCGCCGCGGCAGCCGTCCAGTCCCGCGATCCAGCGCGCCATGCCATTCCCCCGCCGCGGTGCGTGCGGCCGCCGTTCCGACCCGCGTTCTTGCCGGGATGCGCGCGGAAAGCTATCCGCGTCGCCGAGGGCGCCGCCGGCCCGGGAGAAGCGTGATGAGCGAGATCCGTCCCCGTCGCAGCGTGCTGGCGATGCCGGGCTCCAACGCCCGAGCGCTGGAGAAGGCGCGGTCGCTCCCCGCCGACGTGATCCTGATCGACCTCGAGGACGGCACCGCCCCCGCCGCGAAGGCGGCGGCCCGCGCCCAGGTCGCCACCGCGGTCGCCGCGCGGGGCTTCGGCCCGCGCGAGGTCGTGGTCCGCATCAACCCGCCGGAGACCGAGGACGGCGAGGCCGACCTCGTGGCGCTCGCGCCGGCCGCCCCGGACGCGATCCTAGTGCCGAAGGTCCGGACCTCCGACGCGCTGATCGCCGTGGGCTCCCGCCTGCGCCGCCTCGGCGCGCCCCTGGCGACGCGGGTCTGGGCGATGATCGAGACGCCGATGGCGGTGGTGAACGCCGCCGAGATCGCGGGCGCGGCCCGGGACGTGGACGGCCGGCTCGGCGCCCTGGTGATCGGCCCGAACGACTTGCTGAAGGCGTCGCGGATCCGGCCGCCGGGGCGGGCCGCCCTGCTGCCCTGGCTGATGAACGTCCTGGCCGCCGCCCGGGCCTACGAGATCGAGGCGATCGACGGCGTGTTCACCGACCTCAAGGACGCGACCGGGTTCGAGGCCGAGTGCGCGCAGGGCCGCGACCTCGGCTTCGACGGCAAGATGCTGATCCACCCGAGCCAGATCGGCCCGGCCAACGCCGCCTTCGGGCCGGATGCCGAGGAGATCGCGCAGGCCCGCCGGCTGATGGACGTGTTCGACGCGCCGGAGAACCGCGAGCGCGGGGTCATCGCGGTAGACGGCAAGATGGTCGAGCGCCTCCACGTCGAGGCCGCCCGGCGGACGCTCGCCATGGCCGAGGCGATCGCGCGGATGACCGCGTGAGCGACCTGCCGGAGGTCGGGCTGCGGCTGCTCGACCCGCGCCTGCCGGGCTGGGGCTTCCCGCGCTGGGGTTCGTCGGCCGCGGCCGGCCTCGACCTGCACGCCTGCCTCGACGCGCCCCTGGACCTACAGCCTCGGGGGAAGGCGGTCCTGATCCCGGCGGGGTTCAGCGTGCTGATCCGCGATCCCGCCTGGTGCGGGCTGATCTTCCCGCGCTCGGGCCGCGGACACCGGGACGGTCTGGTGCTCGGCAACGGCACCGGCGTGATCGACGCGGATTACGAGGGTCCGCTGCTGGTCTCCGCCTGGAATCGCGACGCATCCGAGCCCGTGCGGATCGAGCCGGGCGAGCGGATCGCGCAGCTCGTCTTCACGCGGATCACGCGGCCGGCGCTGACTGTGCTGGAGGGCGCGCCCGGCCCCGGCTCGGAGCGGGGCGCGGGCGGGTTCGGGTCGAGCGGGCGCTAGCGCGCCCTCCGTCATCACGAGCGGAGCGAAGCGACCCAGGGCAGCGCGACATTGCCAGGCGTGGCGCTGCCTGGATTGCTTCGCTCCGCTCGCAAAGACGGCGGGGCCGACGCCATCAGCCAGGGCGCGGATGACGACGAGAGCTCGGCGCCGCCCCTCAGTCCAGCGTCTTGCCGAGCCGCCCGGCCAGGTCCTGGATGAACTGGAACGCGGTCCGGCCCGAGCGCGAGCCGCGGGTGGTGGCCCATTCCAGGGAGTCGGCGCGCAGCTGGTCCGGCGCCACGGCGAGGCCGTAGCGGTCGGCGTAGGCGCGGATCATCGCCAGGTACTCGTCCTGGCTGCACTTGTGGAAACCGAGCCAGAGGCCGAACCGGTCCGAGAGCGAGACCTTCTCCTCCACCGCCTCGCCGGGGTTGATGGCGGTCGAGCGCTCGTTCTCCACCATGTCGCGGGCGAGCAGGTGGCGGCGGTTCGATGTGGCGTAGAACAGCACGTTCCCCGGCCGCCCCTCGATGCCGCCGTCGAGCGCCGTCTTGAGCGACTTGTACGAGGTGTCGTCGGCGTCGAAGGAGAGGTCGTCGCAGTAGACGAGCCAGCGGTGCGGGTCCGGCCGCAGCAGGGCCATCAGGTCGGGCAGCGCCTCGATGTCCTCGCGGTGGATCTCGACGAGCTTCATCGGCAGGCTGCCGGCGGGCCGGCGGGCGTTGATCTCGGCGTGGGCCGCCTTGACCAGCGAGGACTTGCCCATGCCGCGGGCGCCCCACAGCAGGGCGTTGTTGGCCGGCAGGCCGCCGGCGAAGCGCTCGGTGTTCTCCACCAGGGTGTCGCGCGCCCGGTCGATGCCGGTGAGCAGGCCCATCTCCACCCGGGCCACCTGCGGCACCGGGGTCAGCCGGCGCTCGGGCCCCCACAGGAACGCGTCGGCAGCGCTCGGGTCGAAGGCTGGCGGGACGGCGGGCGCGGTCCGCTCCAGCGCGGTGGCGATGCGCTCCAGGAGCGGCATCAGGGTGTCGAGGGTGGCGGGGCTCGTCATCGGATCGGGGGGTTCGCGTGCGGGTCGGTCAGGCGGCCGGTTCTACGGGGAAGAACTGGGGAAATCATCCGTGTCCGGACGCATGGCGCGGTCCTCCCGAACGCGAACCGGGATCGAGCGTTGGTATACCCGGCCGGTCGCGCCGAAACGTCCTCCGGGGAGTATCGATGGAAGCGGAACCGACGATCCGGATCACCCAGGTCGCGGATTACGTCTTCACGGTCGATTTCAGCGCGGCCCTGCCGGCGCTGCGCACCGACGAGGCGCCCCCGATCGGCGGCGGGACCGGGCCGTTCCCCGAGCAGCTCCTGATCTCCGGCGTCGCGAACTGCCTCTGCGCCAGCCTCGTCTTCGCTCTGGGCAAGTTCCGCCAGGACGCGCGCGGCGTCGCGGCCGAGGCGTCCTGCCGGGTGGAGCGCAACGCCGAAGGGCGGCTGCGCGTCACTGGGATCGGCGTCCACATCCAGCTCGGCGCCGCCGCCGCCGACATGCCGCGGATCGATCGGGTGCTGGAGCAGTTCGAGCGGTTCTGCACCGTCTCGGAGAGCGTGAAGGCCGGGATTCCGGTCGCCGTGTCGGTGGCCGACCGCCACGGCACGCGCCTGAAATGACGCGCGTCGGGGAAAGATCGGTCGCCCGGCGCATTGCCGCAGCACCGAACGGCCGCGATGGCCGCAATGGCCGCAATGCCTGGAGTGAGGAGACGCCATGACGGACCAGACGCGAGAGCCCGCCCGCGCCCCCGAGGCGCTCGCCGCCCTGTTCAATCAGCGCGCCAATGCCGGCGACGTCGAGGGCCTCGTCGCCCTCTACGAGCCCGACGCTGTGCTGGCGGCGGGTCGCATCGTCGCCACGGGCCACGCCGAGATCCGGACCTTCTACGCCGACCTGCTGGCGCGCAAATCCGACTTCCCGGCGCCGGAAACGCCGCCGCCGCTGCGCAACGGCGCGCTGGCCATGACCTTCGCGCGGCTGCCCAACGGCGCATTCTCGGTGGAGGTCGCCCGCGAGCAGGCGGACGGCACGTGGCTCTGGGCGATCGACCAGCTGAAGCTCGCGCCGCCGAAGGGCTGACGGCCGGCTCGGACGCTCCCGCGCGCTTGTCCCACCGGACGCGATGCGGCAAAGCGGGACCCGCGCGCTCGACGCCGCGCAGAAGACCCGAGCCGACTCGATGCACGACATCCGCGCCATCCGGGAGAACCCGGACGCCTTCGACCGTGACCTCCAGCGCCGGGGCCTCGCGCCGCTCTCGGCCGAGCTGATCGCCCTCGACGAGGCGCGGAAATCGTCGGTCTCGGCCGCGCAGGCCAACCAAGAGCGGCGCAACGCGCTGGCCAAGGAGATCGGCGGCGCCAAGAAGGCCAAGGACGAGGAGCGCGCCGCCGCCCTGATGGCCGAGGTCGCGGCCCTGAAGGGCGCCGAGCCGCAGCTGAAGGCGGCGCAGGACGCGGCCGACAAGACCCTGGCAGACCGCCTCGCCGCGATCCCGAACCGGCCGAAGTCCGACGTGCCGGAGGGCGCGGACGAGCACGGCAACGTCCTCTATCGCAGCCACGCCGCGACCCGCGAGCGGCTGACCGAGGGCAAGGAGCATTTCGAGCTCGGCGAGGCCGCAGGCCTGATGGATTTCGAGGCGGCGGCCAAGCTGTCCGGCTCGCGCTTCGTAGTGCTGAAGGGCCAGCTCGCGCGGCTGGAGCGGGCGCTCGGCCAGTTCATGCTCGACCTGCACACGCAGGAGCACGGCTACCTGGAGGTGGCGCCGCCGGTGCTGGTGCGCGACGCCGCCATGTTCGGCACCGCGCAATTGCCGAAGTTCGAGGACGATCAGTTCTCGGTCTTCAAGGGCCTCGATTACATAAAGTCGCTGCAGGGCCAGGCGGGCACGGACTCGGCGCCGGTCAGCGACGAGCATTTCTGGCTCGTCCCCACCGCCGAGGTGCCGCTGACGAACCTCGTGCGCGAGGCGATCCTGCGCGAGGAGGAGCTCCCCCTGCGCTTCACCGCCCTGACGCCCTGCTTCCGGGCCGAGGCCGGGGCGGCGGGGCGCGACACCCGCGGCATGCTGCGCCAGCACCAGTTCAGCAAGGTTGAGCTGGTCTCGATCACGACGCCGGAGGAATCCGCCAACGAGCACGAGCGGATGCTGACCAGCGCCGAGGCGGTCCTGAAGAAGCTGGATCTGCCCTACCGGGTGATGACGCTCTGCACCGGCGACATGGGCTTCGCCAGCCAGAAGACCTACGACATCGAGGTCTGGGTGCCGGGCCAGCGCACCCACCGCGAGATCTCGTCCTGCTCGGTCTGCGGCGACTTCCAGGCGCGGCGGATGAACGCCCGCTACCGGGGCAAGGACGGCAAGCCGGCCTATGTCCACACGCTCAACGGCTCGGGCGTCGCGGTCGGCCGCGCGCTCATCGCCGTGATGGAGAACTACCAGAACCCGGACGGGAGCATCACCATCCCGTCGGTGCTCCACCCCTACATGGGCGGGCTCAACCGGATCGAGGGCACCCGCTGATGCGCATCCTGGTCACCAACGACGACGGCATCCACGCGCCGGGGCTCAGTACCCTGGAGGAAATCGCCCGGGAGATCTCGGACGACGTCTGGGTCGTGGCACCGGAGAGCGACCAGTCCGGCGTGTCGCACTCGCTCTCGCTCAACGATCCGCTGCGTCTGCGGCAGGTCTCGGAGCAGCGCTTCGCCGTGAAGGGCACGCCGTCGGACTGCGTGATCCTGGGCGTGCGCCACATCCTGGGCGATCACGGGCCGGACCTCGTCCTGTCGGGGGTCAACCGCGGCCAGAACGTCGCCGAGGACGTGACCTATTCGGGCACGATCGCGGCCGCCATGGAGGGGACGATCCTCGGCATCCGCTCCATCGCCATGAGCCAGGCCTACGGCGCCGGCGGGCGCGGCGCGCTCAAGTGGGACTGCGCCCGGACGCACGGCGCGAAGGTCGTCCGCAAGATCCTGGAGACCGGGATCGAACCCGGCATCCTGATCAACGTGAACTTCCCGGACTGCGAACCGGCCGACGTGCAAGGCGTCGCGGTGGCGGCGCAGGGCTTCCGCAACCAGGCGCTGCTGTCGATCGACGCGCGTGTCGACGGGCGCGGCAACCCGTATTTCTGGCTGGCCTTCGCCAAGGCCCGGTTCGAGCCGGGCCACGGCTCGGATCTCAAGGCCATCGCCGAGAAGCGGATCTCGGTGACGCCCCTGCGCCTCGACCTCACCGACGAGCCGACGCTGACGCGCTTCGCGCAGGCCTTCGCCGAGTGATCGATCTGGGCAGCCTGGAGGAGGCTGCCGGCAACGCGGCCTTCGTGATGGCGCTCCGGGGTCGCGGCCTGCGGGACACCGGGGTGCTGCGGGCCATGGAGCAGGTCCCGCGGGACACCTTCGCGCCGCCGCCGCATCGGGAGCACGCGCGGCGCGACATCGCGCTGCCGCTGTCGTGCGGCGCCTCGATGACGGCGCCGTCTACGGTGGCGCTGATGCTGGCGCAGCTGCGGCTCGAGCCCGGCCAGCGCGTCCTGGAGATCGGCACCGGCTCGGGCTACGTGACCGCGCTGCTCGCCCAGCTGGGCGCCGGGGCGGTGCTCAGCCTGGAGCGCTACACATCGCTGGCCGGGGCGGCGACGCGGCGGCTCGCGGCCCTGTCCGAGGTGCATGTCGTCCGGGCGGACGGGCTGGGCCCGGACCTGCCGGACGGCGGCTTCGACCGGATCCTCGTCCACGGCAGCGTTCCCGCGATCCCATCGCACTGGCGCGCGGCCCTAGAACCGGGCGGACGGCTGGTGACGGGCCTGCGCGGCGACGGCGGCTGCCGGGTGGCGGTGCTGGCGACGCCGGAGGCCGAGCCGGAGCTCGGCGCGCCGGTGCGCCTGTCAGCCCTGGTGCCGGGACTGGCGCAGGTACTCTGACAACCCTCCGTCATCGCGGGCGCAGCGAAGCGACCCGTGGCCGCGCGCCCTCCGCAGGCGTGGCGCCGCTGGATTGCTTCGCCCCGCTCGCAAAGACGCCGCCGCTATCCGACGCGCCGCGCCGCCCACCACAGGCGCCACAGCCGGCGCCAGCGCGGCAGCTCGACGGGCGTGTTGAGCGGGTCGTAGGAGGCCCGCTCCATGGCGGCGAGGTAGGGCTCCACCAGGGCCGTGGGCAGGAAGGCGGCGCCCGCCGAGGGCGCGATGGTCGGGCGGGCCGCCTCGAAGGCCTTCAGGTGCTGCCGGGCGAGGGCGCGCAGGTCGGCGCAGGCCCGGCGCAGGCCCGGACCGCCGCGGCCCGTCACGATATCCTCGCGGGTGACGCCGTAGCGGCCGAGGATGTCGGCCGGTAGGTAGACCTGCCCCGCGCGGGCGTGCCAGGGCAGGGCGCGCAGGAGCCCGGTGATGCCGTACGCCACGCCGGCATGCCCGGCCGCGCCCGCGCCGCCCGGTTCGGTGCCGTTGCCGATCACGAGGCTCGCCAGCCGGAACAGCGCCGAGGCGGTCTCGCCGCAATAGCCCTCGAGGTCGTTCACCCGGGGCATCGGATCCTCGTAGAGGTCGAAGACGCGGGCGTCGATCAGGTCGACGAAGGGCTGGCGCCCGAGGCGGTTCGCCCGGATCGCCTCCTCCAGGGCGGCCGCCACCGGGTTGGCGCGCACGTCGCCGCGCGCCTCGCCCTGCAGGGCGTCGCGCCACCATTGCAGGCGGATCTCGCCGGCCATCGGGTTCGAGACGGCCTCGCGCACCCGCGCGATGGTCAACGAGAAGGCGTAGAGGGCGAAGAGGTGCGGGCGGGCGGCGGCCGGGGCGAACAGGGTCGCGTAGTAGCGGTCCGGGTCGCCGGCCCGCACGAGGCCCTCGCAGTGGGACTGCGCGAAGGCGAGCCCGGTCTCGGCGGTCTGGCCGTCGACCTCCGGCATCAGGCCACCGCGATCAGCGCGGCGGCGACCTTGCGGTTCTCGGCCACCAGGATGTTGTAGGTCCGCGCCGCGGCCCCGGTCTGCATCACGTCGAGGCCGACGCCGAGATCCTTCAGCCAGCCCCGGAGCGCGGGATCGATCGCCGCGATGTCGAGGCCGGTCCCGACGAGCAGCAGCTCGATGCCGTCGGCCTCGGCCTGGACCGGGCGCAGGGCCGTGCGGTCGATGGCCCGCGGCTCCGTCACCTCCCAGGCGCGGACTCCCGAGGGCAGCAGCAGGATCGAGCCGCGATGCGACATCCCGGCGAAGCGGAAGCCGCCGTTGCCGTAGGTGTCGATGATGTGCCGCCCCGGCACGAAGCCGGAGTCGAAGTTCTTCGGACTTGGCTGATCGGCCATCTGGGAAAAGGGATTACTCCGCCGGTTGCGGGACGCCGGACCGCTCCGAGGCCGCGCGGGCGCCCGAGAGCATCAGGCCCAGATAGATCAACACCGGCGTCGAGACGAAGATCGCCGAGTAGGTGCAGATCAGGACGCCGCAGAGCATCACCACCGCGAAGCCCTTGATCGCCTCGCCGCCGAACAGCACCAGCGCCAGCAGCGACAGCGCGGACGAGATCGACGTCATCACCGTGCGCGACATGGTCGAGTTGATCGACAGGTTGAGCAGGTCGACGGTCGGAATGGTCTTGTAGCGGCGCATGAGCTCGCGGGTCCGGTCGAACACCACCACGGTCTCGTTCAGCGAGTAACCGACGATCGTCAGGATCGCGGCGATCGAGGTCATGTTGAACTCGATCCGGCTGATGATGAACACGCCGACGGTCAGAACGATGTCGTGGAGGGTGCCCACGATGGCGCCGAGCGCCAGCTCCCGCTCGAACCGGAACCAGAGGTAGAGCAGCACCGCCACGACGGAGAGCACGACGCCGAGCGTGCCGGACTGGACGAGCTCGCCGGAGACGCGCGGACCGACGGTCTCGGTGCGGCGGAAATCGTAATCCTTGTCGAAGGCAGCGTGCGCCTTGTTCATCACCGCGGTCTGGCCCTGCTCGCCGGGCTGGAGCGGCAGGCGGACCAGCACGGTGCCCTGGTTGCCGAGCTCCTGCACCTCCGGCTCGCCGAAGCCGAAGCCCGCGGCCGTGTGCCGGATCGACGCCACGTCCGCGGTGCCGGACTTCGCCTGCAGCTCCACCAGGGTGCCGCCCTTGAAGTCGATGCCGAAATTCAGGCCGATCGTCAGGAACAGCGCCACGGTCGCGAGCGACAGCACCGCCGAGAGCGGGAAGGTGAAGCGCCGGAATCGCATGAAGTCGAAATGCGATTCATCGGGCCAGAGGCGGAGCAGGCGCATGGTCGGTTCTCTATTCGCGGACATCGCGATGGAGGACGGTCGAGGCGCGGGTCCCCTCTCCCGTGCGGGACAGGGGGGTCACGTCGCGCCGCCCGCGCTCCTTCGATGGCCTCCCAGACTAATCAGAACGGCAGGGTCTTCGGCCGGAACGTATTGTACCACACCGCGATCATCATCCGGGTCAGCGTCACCGCGGTGATGACCGTGGTGAGGATGCCGAGGATGAAGACCACGGCGAAGCCCTTCACCGGGCCCGAGCCGAGGAAGAACAGGATCAGGGCGGCGATCGCCATGGTCGAGTTCGAGTCGATGATGGTGGCGAAGGCCCGGTCGAAGCCCGCCTGCAGCGCCGAGATCAGCGAGCGGCCGGCCCGCTGCTCCTCGCGCATGCGCTCGTAGATCAGCACGTTCGAATCCACCGCGGTGCCGATGGTGAGCACGATGCCGGCGATGCCCGGGAGCGTCATGGTCGCCTCCAGCACCGACATCAGGCCGAGGATCAGCCCGACGTGGACGATGAGGGCGATGTTGGCGATGAAGCCAAAGGTCCCGTAGGTCGCGAACATGAAGGTCACGACGAGGGCCGCCGCCACCAGGGTCGCGAGCTTGCCGGCCTCGATGGAGTCGCGGCCGAGGCCCGGGCCGACGACGCGGCGCTCGACCACGGTGAACTTCGCGGGCAGCGCGCCGGCGCGCAGCAGGACCGCCAGATCGTTGGCCTGCTGCACGGTGAAGTTGCCGGTGATCTGACCCGAGCCGCCGGTGATCGCCGAGCGGATCACCGGGGCCGACACGACCTCGTTGTCGAGCACGATCGCCATGCGCCGGCCGATATTCTCCGAGGTCGCCTGTCCGAAGCGCTGCGCGCCGCGCAGGTTGAACTTGAAGCTCACCATCGGCTCGTGGGACTGCTGGTCGAAGGACGGCTGCGCGTCGGTCAGCTCGCCGCCGTCGGCCATGACCCGGCGCTCCACCGGGACCTTGGCGCCCTTCTCGTCCTTGGAGGGCAGCATGTCGACGTCGCCCGAGGGGCTGTCGGCGAGCATGCGGAACTCGAGCTTGGCGGTGGAGCCGAGCAGCTTCTCGAGCCGCTCCGGGTTCTGCTCGCCGGGCACCTGGATCAGGATCCGGTCCGCGCCCTGCTGCTGGATCGAAGGCTCGGTGGTTCCGGTCGAGTCGAGGCGGCGCCGGATGACCTCGATGCCCTGGCTCACGGCCCGGCGGGTGCGGTCGGTGATGCCGGCATCGGTGAGAGTCAGGCGGATCACCCCGCCCGGCTGCTCGGCGATGTCCAGGGTGCGGGCCGCCGTCTGGCCGATCGAGGTGGTGATCGGCTGCGACAGCTCCTGGAGCTTCGGCAGGACCTTGGCCCGGGCGGCGGAGTCGTCGATCTTCACCTGCACGCCGCGCGGCAGCAGGCCGATGCCGCCGTCGGCGCGGACGTTCTCCTGCTGGAGCACGCGGCGCACGTCGTCGCGCAGGGCCTTCGCCTGCGAGGCGATCAGCTCGTTCTGGTCCACCTCGAGCAGCAGCTGCGAGCCGCCCTGCAGGTCGAGGCCGAGCACGATCGCGCGCGTCGGAACCACCCAGCTGGGGAACCAGGGGGGCAGGCTGGCGACGAAGCTCTTGCGCTGCTCGGGCGAGAAGAAGCTCGGCACGGCGAGCATCAGCCCCACCAGGATCAGGCCCAGTGTCGCGATGATCTTCGCACGGGAGAAGCGCAGCATCGGCCGTCTTTTTCTCTTTTGGGCCGGCGCGCGGCGCCGGCCGGTTCAACCGGGAATCAGGCGGCCTTCACCGTGCCCTTGGCGCGGACCTCGGAGATCATCGACCGGACCACCCGCACGCGCACGTTCGGGGCGATCTCGACCTCGATCTCGGCCTGGTCGTCCGAAGCCTTGGTCACGCGGCCGACGAGGCCGCCGTTGGTGACGACCGTGTCGTCCCGGCGCACGGACTTGAGCAGCGCTTGGTGGTCCTTGACCCGCTTCTGCTGCGGTCGCAGGATCAGGAAGTACATGATCACGAAGATCAGGACGAACGGGACCACCTGAAAGGCGATCTCCGCTCCGCCAGCGGCCGCACCGGCCCCTTGCGCGAAGGCGGGGGTGATCAACGAGCGTCTCCTGCGAATGGCGCGCAGGCCTGCCGCCGGATGTGGCGCCCGCAGACCTGTCGAAAAGCGCGCGGACTATAGCCAGGGGCTTCCCGAAAGCAACGCCGAACCGCCGGGCATCGTCGGCGCGCTCACAGCAGGGCGCGGATGGCCGCCGCGAAGGCGTCCGGCGCCTCCTGGGGAAAGTTGTGACCGACCCCCGCGACGATCTCACGCCGGTACGGGCCGGTGAAACGGCGGGCGTCGGTATCCGTGGCGGGCGGCGGCCCGACGCCGTCATCGGCGCCGAGCAGCACGATCGACGGCACGGCGATCGCCGGCTGGGCCGCCAGCCGCCCCTCGATCGCCACCAGCGCCGGATCGCTCGAAACGAGGCCGAAGCGGTGGCGGTAGGAATGCACCACCACGTCGACGAAGTCGGGATTGTCGAAGGCGCGGGCGGTCCGCGCGAATGTCTCCGCGTCGAAGGCCCAGGTCGGCGACCAGAGCTGCCAGAGCAGGCGGCAGAAGGCGTCCCTGTTCTCCGCGAGGCCGGCGCGGCCGCGCTCGCCGTGGAGATAGTACTGGTACCAGAGGCGGTGCTCGGTTTCCGGCGCGGCCGGCCGCCCGGCGGCCGGGATGTTCTGGATGTTGTAGCCGACGCCGCAGCTGACGAGGCCCCGAGCCCGGTCCGGCCAGAGCGCCGCCACCACGCAGGCCGCCCGGCCGCCCCAATCGTAGCCGGCGAGCACGGCGCTCCCGACGCCGAGGGCGTCGAGGAAGGCGAGCAGGTCGGCCCCGAGCGCCGCCTGCTCGCCACAGCGCGGCGTGGCGGCATCCAGGAAGCGCGTCGGCCCATAGCCGCGCAGGTACGGCACGAGACAGCGCACACCGTCGGCGGCGAGCTGCGCGGCCGCGGCGGCGCAGGCGTGGACGTCGTAGGGGAAGCCGTGGAGCAGCACCGCCGTCGGCCCGTCGGCCGGGCCGGACTCGAGATAGGCGACCTCCAGGACGCCGGCCCGCACGCGCTTCATCGATGGCTCCCGGGTTCGCGACGCCGGGATCCTAGCCGGTTCGCCGCGCAATTGCCGCACGCGCTTGCCGTCGCCGGTTCGCGCCCGACTTCACCCTGCGACGAAGAAGCGCGACGGTGGAGAACCATGGGCCTGCTCGACGGTGCGAAGACCCTGATCGGCGATGTGGTTGCGGCGGCCGACCGGGCCCTCGAGGAGACCGGCAGCGGCAAGCTCGCCCTGTCGCTGGCGAAGTTCTATCCCGGCGGCCTCCCGGCCTTCCTCGACCGCCTGCGGGAGACCGGGCACAGGGAGGCGGTGGCATCCTGGCTCGGCTCGGGCGCGCGGCAGACGGTGCCGGAGAGCGCCATCGCGGCCTGCCTGCCGCAGGGCGTGACCGAGCGCCTCGCGTACGATCTCGGCGTTCCGGAGGCGCGGGTCCCCACAGTGCTGGCGGAGTTCCTGCCCGCGGCGGTCGCCGACCAGAGCGAGAACGGCACGCTGAAGCCGCAGCCGAATTTCAGCACCCAGGTCCGCTGATCGCTCACCTCACGGGGCGGCGCACTTCATCTGCGGCGGCGCGGTCGCGCAGCTCAGGTGGCAGCTCTGCCTGGCGAAGCAGAACCACGACAGTTCGCCGCTCTTCAGGCAGGAGCCGCCACAATGGCGGTACGTACCATAGAGCGGCCGAACGAAGACGGCATCCGCTAGAGGGCGCTCTTGAGCAAAGCGCTCCTGCACCGGACGCGTCGCTTCCGCGTCCGGCAGGGCCGCGGAGACGGACGCGACCGCGAGCACGCATGACAGCGCCAGGGATCTCATGAGAGCCGACCGCGGACCGATGTCCCGGCCGGCATTCCGGACCGAAAGCCGATCGCTGTCGACTAAATTGCGGTTCACACCGGCGCGTCGCGGACCACCGGCCTCTCCCGCTTCGCGAAGATTGCTCTAGGTAGGGGACTCATTCTAGGTCGCGGACTCATAAAGCTCGCAGCCAGACCCGCACGGCTGCGAGCTTGACGCTGGCGAGGAAGTTGTCGGGATCCTTGTCGTAACGGGTGGCGACGGCCCGGAAGTGCTTGATCTTGCTGAAGAAGCGCTCGACCAAGTTGCGGTACTTGTACAGGAACGGGCTGAACGCCGGCACTCGCTTGCGGTTGGGCATCGGCTTCACATTCGCCCACGCGCCCTGCTCAGCCATCCGAGTGCGAAGCGCGTCGCTGTCATAGGCTCGATCCCCCAGCAGGATCTGGCCCGTGCCCAGACCGCCCAGCATGTCGGCCGCCGCGCGCCCATCGTGCGCTTGACCCGCGGTGATCTTGAGCGCCACCGGACGGCCGTCAGCATCCACCAGCGCGTGGATCTTGCTCGTCAGGCCGCCGCGCGAGCGACCCATGCCACCGGATCGGCCATCTTTTTTTGGGCGCAGGCGGCATGCTGGTGAACCCGCACGCTGGTCGCGTCGATCATCTGCAGGTCACCGTCGTAAGCCTTTGACACCGCATCCAAAAGCCGATCCCAGATGCCACGCTTGCGCCAGCGCCGAAAACGGTTGCCGCAGGTCGTATGTGGGCCGTAGCGCGCCGGGATGTCGGCCCAGGGCGCGCCCGTGCGCAGCCGCCAGAAGATCCCATTCAGCACCCGCCGATCATCCACGCGCTCCTTGCCGCGCACGTCCGTCGGCAACAGCGGCTCGATCACCGCCCACTCCGCATCCGTCAGATCAAACCGCGCCATCAAGGCCCTCCTGCTCAGAGGGCTAACGACGCCGCGGTTCAACCGTGCCAGCCGTTATGGGTTCGCGACCTAGACTCCCGCCACTGACCATTCGACGGGGGTCCACATGAGTCTGCTCAACACTCTCGGCGGCTCGCTGGGGCAGATCGCGCTGAAGGCACTGCCGGGCGTGATCCAGCAGGTGCTGCCCGGCGGACTGAACGCGCTGCTCGATCAACTCCGGCGCTCCGGCTACGAGAGCCAGGTCAATTCCTGGCTCGGCCGCGGCCCGAACGAGCCGATCACGGCCGAGGACCTGCGCAAGGTGCTCGACAACGAGCAGGTGCGCCAGATGGCGGAGAAGCTCGGCGTTCCGATGGACCAGCTGTTCCCGACCCTGGCGCAGGCTCTGCCCGAGACCGTCGACCGTCACAGCCCCGAGGGGACGCTGCAGGCGCCGAAGGCTTAGGACAGCCGGCGCGGGTCGCGAGCCGGGGCGGCCTGACGGCGGACGACGACGCGAAACGGCGGCCCCGTCCGGGACCGCCGCCGCGTCCTACCGACTCGTTCGGTCCCGCGCGGGCCGGCCTCGGCCCCGCGCGGTCCGTCTCAGTTGCTGGCGAGCTGGGACATCGGATCCACGGGCGCGCCGCCCTTGCGGATCTCGAAGTGCAGCTGCGGCGAGGTCACGTTTCCGGAGGCGCCGGACTTCGCGATGGTCTGTCCGCGCTTGACCTTCTCGCCGGGCTTCACGTCGATCTCGCCGTTATGGGCGTAGGCCGAGACGTAGCCGTTGGCGTGGCGCACGAGGACCAGCTTGCCGTAGCCCTTCACGTCGGAGCCGGCATAGGCGACCGTGCCCTCCTCGGCGGCCTTGACCGGAGTACCCTCCGGCACGGCGATGTTGATGCCCTCGTTGCCGGAGGTGCCGTAGCCGGAGATCACCCGGCCCTTGGCGGGCCAGCGGAAGTTCTCCGTCGCTTCGGCCACCGAGCCGGTGGCGGCGGGCTCGGGCTTGGCCGGCGCGGCAGCGACCGGGGCCGCCTTCGGCGCCTCCTTGGCGGCGACCTTCTCAACCTTCTCGGCGGCAGCGGCCTCCTTTGCGGCCTTCTGGGCTGCCTCCTTGGCGGCCTTCGCCTCGGCCAGCTTCTGGGCGGCCTCCGCCTTCGCGGCGGCCTTCGCCTCGGCCTTGGCCTCCTGAGCCTTCGCCTCGGCCTTCGCCTTGGCCTCGGCCTTCGGATCCGCCTTCTTCTCGTCGGCCTTCTTCTCGTCCGCCTTGGCGACCTGTCCCGGGCGCACGTGCTTCGGCTTCTCGCCCTCCTTCAGGGCAACATCCTTGCGGGTCTTGGCGTCGGCGGCCTTGCGGGCAGCGGCGTCGCGGGCGAGCGCCTCCTTGCGCTCCGCCTCCTTCTCGGCGGCGGCGGCCTTCTGCGCGGCCTCCTTGGCGGCCTTCGCCTCGGCCAGCTTCTGGGCGGCCTCCTTGGCGGCTTCCTTGGCCTCCTCGCGCTTGGTCGCGATCTTGTTCTCGACCTGCTTGGCGTCCTCGTGCTTCTCCTCGACGGCCCGGGCCGGCCGGGCGGTCATCGGGGACGCGGCGGGGTTCAGCCCGGAGGCGTTGTAGACCGGGATCACGATCTGGCGGCCGGGCGTGATCTGGTTCGCGTTGCTCAGGCCGTTGGCGGCCAGGATCGCCGAAGCGGGCACGCCGAAGCGGGTCGACATCTGGTTCAGGCTGTCGTTGCGCGACACGGTGATCTGCGTGCCACCCTCGGCGCTCCAGCCGACCTTGCCGGTCGATGCGACGCGGGTCGCGGGGGCGGCGGCGTTGGTCTGAACCGGCGTCGCGGCGGCGGACGGCCGCGCGGCGGCGGGGGCGCCGAGCGCCTCCGACTGGATGCGGCCCGTCCGAACCGGCGGGACGGACTTGAGGCTCCCGTCCGGCAGGCTGCCGGTCGCGGAGGGTTCCGAGTCGAACGGGTTCGAGAACGGGTTCGTCAGACGCGACGCGTCCGACGAACAGGCGGCAGCCGCACCGCCGATGATGCCGATGAGCGCGACGCGCGACAGCGTCCGCAACATCTGACCCGTACCGCGCACCCGCATCGACGCACCCGTTTGCCTGACGCAACCTGATGCGCCAATGAAGACGGATTCAGGTTAAGCAACCGTTCCCGTTCTGGCGGTCTGCGACCCTGGAGCGAAGGTAGGTGCAAGGTTTTCGCGCGGCCCAGAGGATGATTCCCGCTCGCGGGGTCGTCCCTTTTCGTAACCGGCCGGCACCCCACATCGCATCCATGTTTACCATCCGCGGCGCGCGCGACACCCTGGCCGACCTGCCGGCGCTCGAGACGGCGCGCCTCGCGATCGCCGCCCTCCGGCCTGCCGACGCGCCGGACGTCCGCGCGCTCACCGACGATCCGGCCATCACCGCGGCGGTGGATTTCCTGCCGACGCCGTTCACCCTGCAGGATGCCGAGGACCTGATTCGCAGCTGCGCCCGGGGGCGGGACTGCTTCCTCGGCGCCTGGACGCGGGACGGCGCGCCCGATCCGCCCGGGCGCGCGCTCGTCGGCGTCTTCGGCACGCACCTGCGCGGCGCCGGCACGATCGAGATCGGGTACTGGGTCGGCGGCGCCGCCCGCGGGCGCGGCTACGCCTACGAGGCCGTGTCGGCGATCCTCGGGCTCCTCGGCGGGCGCTTCCCGGCGCGCGTCGTCGTGGCGGAGTGCCGCCCCGCCAACGTCGCCTCCTGGGGCCTTCTGGAGAAGCTCGGCTTCCGCGACACCGGCGAGGAAGGGCACCGGCCGGGCCGGCGTCTGCTCAGGCGAGCCTAACTCCGGGAGGGCGTGCCGGGCCGGGACCGATGGCGCGCGGCCACGAAAAAGCCCCCGGCCTGAGGCCGGGGGCTCGCTGACAGGCGTCCTGAGCCGGACCGGACGGTCCGATCAGAAGGTGATGCCGGTCTCGACCATGTAGCGGTCCTGCGAGGTGCGGTTGCCGGTGCGGCCGAAGCCGGTGCCGAGCGTGCCTTCCGCGAGGTTGCCGCGGGTGATCCCGCCGAGCTCGACGTGGGCGTACTCCACCCGGAAGAAGTAGCGGTCGAAGGTGAAGGTCGGCGTGACGGTCACCGAGAAGGCGTTGCTGCCGGCGCCGAAGCCCAGCAGGTTGGTGCCGCCCGACCCGCGGACGCCCGTCTGCTCGGTGTACTCGACGCGGCCGGCCAGGGCGAAGTTGTCGGTGAAGGAGTAGGCCGCCAGCAGCGCCCCGCCGTAGGTCGAGGCCGAGTTGGCGATCCCGACGCGCAGGTCACGCTCGACGTTGGTGAACTGGAAGTACGGCGAGATGATCCACGGGCCGTTCGCGTAGGTGTAGTTGATGTTGAAGATGCCGCTGTTCTGCTGGAGGTTCGGCGTCGCGAACTGGTAGCGCGGGCTGCGGTCGAGGGCGTTGGTCCGGCCGAGGTTCAGACCGCCGTTGACGCCGATCGTGTTGTAGTCGTCGAGCTTGTAGGCGACGTTGCCGGTGAACCACGAGATCTCGTTGGAGAAGAACCCGTCCGTGCCGGCGACCGACACCGAGAGCGGCCCGCTGCTGTAGTTGACCTGCACGCCCTGGTTGATGAAGTTCTCCTGCACGAACAGGAGGCCGCGGTTGATATTCAGGTTCTGGTAGGTGAACAGCAGCTCGGTGCCGATCATGGTGAACATCCGGCCGCCCTGGACCGACCATTCATCGTTGATCTGGATCTTGCCATAGGCGACCGGGACCGGGCCGAACAGGAGGTCGGTCTGGGTGAAGGTGCTGAGGGTGGGGAAGCCGAGCTGCGGGATCGAGTAGCCGCCGGCCTGGATGTAGAACTGGAACGCGCCCTCGGGCTTCTGGATGATGCCCTGCACGTTCGAGAAGTCGAACCGGGCCGCGCGGTCGCGGTCGTTGGGCGCCGCCGGGGTCGAGAACGACGCGAACGGGTTCGACTGGGTGTAGCCGTAGCCGGTGATGGCGCCGCCCACGTAGAGGTCGCCGAGCGGTCCGGCCGAGAAGCAGCTCGGATTCGGGTTGGCCTTGATCACGCCGCCGTAGGCCGGGCCGAGGAGCGTGGCCTTGCAGGGCTCGGCGGGGGGCGCGACCGGAACCGGCGCCGGAGCCGACAGGTCGGCCGCGAGGATGCTGGTCGAGGACAGCAGCACGGTGGCCAAGCCGGCCAGGGTGGATCGCTTCAGCATGGTGTCGCAGCTCGTTCGGGTTCGTCGACGGCCAAGCTGACATCGCGGGGCGATTGACACAAAATCAAACATAGAGCAGTTGCATATTTTTTGGGCAGTTCCGTATCGCTGATCACGTTCGATGCGGAAATGTGACTTTGCCGCCACAATTGTATCGGAACCCCGGCCTTTTCCTTCCGCGCAGGCCCGGAGGTCTTCCGCGCGGCGCCCCAATTCTACCGAGTCAGGCGGCCGGGCCGATCGGATCGCAGCGAAACCCTCCGAAGTCCTGCCGGGCCAGACGTTCTGCGAGCGCCGGCAGGAACAGCATCGCCTCATCGGCGAGGCGCCAGGGCGGGTTGACGACGATCAGGCCGCTGCCGGTCAGCCGCGTCGAGTCGTCCGGCCGGTCGATCAGCAGGTCGAGGCGCAGGGCGGGGCGGGGCAGGGCGGCCCCGAGATCGCGGACCATCCGGTCGAGGGCCGCGACGTCCTTGATCGGGTACCAAGCCAGGAACAGGCCGGTCGGCCATTTCGCCACCGCGCGGGCGAGATGGGCGCCGAGGCGCTCGATCTCGCCGGGCACCTCGTAGGGCGGGTCGATCAGTACGAGGCCGCGCCGCTCCGGCGGCGGGATCTGCGCGTTGATCGCGGTCCAGCCGTCGAGGTTCATCACCTTGGTGCGGGGATCGCGGGCGTAGCGGTCCTGCAGGGTCGCGGCGTCCGCCGGGTGCAGCTCGACGAACACGCCCTTGTCGCCGGGGCGGAGCGCCTCGCGGATCACGGCCGGCGAGCCCGGATAGGCGGTGGTGCCGTGTCGAGCGCGCACCGCCGCCACCGCGGCCCGGTAGGGCTCCAGCAGCGCTTCCACCTCCGGCGCGAAGGGCGCCGCCATCCGGCCCCAGCCGTCCCGCCACTCTCCGGTCCGGGCCGCCTCATCGGCCTCGAGATCGTAGACGCCGAGGCCCGCGAAGGCGTCCAGCGCCCGGAACGGCTTGTCCTTGAGGCGCAGGTGGTCGAGCACCCGCGCCAGGACGAGGTGCTTGAGGACGTCGGCGTGGTTGCCGGCGTGGAAGGCGTGCCGATAGTTCATGGCAGCGCGCTGAAGCCGATCCCGGGCGCCGGGTCCAGGGGCCGGCGTGCGAAAGGCGGAAAAAACTCAGCGCGCGGCGTCGAGGCTCACCTCGGGCGCCCGGCAATTGCCGCGGGCGACCTCGGGGCAGGGGGTGAAGCCGCGCAGGTCCTTGCCGAAGCAGATCCGGACCTCCTGCAGCTGCCCGCGGGTGCAGGTGACCGCCATCATGTCGGGGCGCAGGCCGCGATTGGCCGCCACGAACTGCCGGGCGATCTCGATCGGCGCGAGGGTCTGCGGCGGGGAGCCGCCCTTGAGCCCGTCGGGGATCGTCACCGCGAGCCGCGCCGCGCGGGCGGCCGCGAAATAGGCGGCGGGATCGAGGCCCGAGCAGGTGCCGTGCTTGCGCCACTCGTACCGCGCGAGGCCCTCGCTCGGGTAGACCTGCCCGGCGACCTCCATGGCCTGCCGGGTCGGCGCGCGGTTCACCGCCGAGCAGTTCTGCGGATAGCCGCTCGCGTATTGCGGCCACAGGCCGTGGACGACGAAGCCCAGGCCGCGCCCGGGGGCGCACTGGACGTCGTCCCGGCGGGCGCCCGGCCCCGCGCAGTAGGTCGGCGACCACGACAGGGCGAGGACGTAGAAGTCGAAGTCGCCGGGCGCGCCGCGCCGGGCGAAGCCGCCGTAATCCTGGGCGGCGGCCGGGGCGGCGGCCGACCCGGCGAGGAGCAGGCCCACGAGGCCGGCGGCGCGCCCGCGCATGGTCAGGGACGCGCCATCCGGCAGGCGGTGGCGTAGGCGTAGGAGAGGTCCCGGTCGAGACCGTGGATGCAGAACTCGACGCCCCAGGTCGCGCCGATGATCCCGAGGCTCTCGCGCACCGAGTAGTCGACCTTGCGGCGGACCCCGTCGGAGGTGGTCACGGTCGCGGTGCAGAACCGGCGCGGATAGGTGTCGAGGCCCCAGGGCCGCCACGCGGTGCGCTCGATCGTGTCGAAGGACAGGATCGTCATCGACGAGTTCCAGAACTTCGCCTCCTTCTCGGCGAAGTTGGTCGAGACCCGCTCCAGCACCGACGGGTCCTGGCAGCCCGGGATCTGCGCGTCGAACGGGAAGATCCGCTCCTCGGCGGGCTCGATGTCCTCCCGGGCCGACCGGGCGAGCGCCGGCTGGGCCAGGGCGAGAAGGGCCAGCCCGAGGGCGAAGCCGTGAAGAACCGGGCGCATGGCGCGTGCCTCGACGGATGTGCGATCCTGCATCCGCGAACGATGGCTTCGCCGCGCCGCCAGTCAAGCTCCGGCAGTCCCGCGCCGGCGCTTTGCCGGCCTGTGCGGCGCGGCCGCTACAGTCACCGGTCGGGGCGCGGCGCGGGATCGGCGCCCGGCCGGATCCGGCGCCCGGCGCGAGCCCCGCGGGTCGCGCCCGCCTCTCAGTAGATCGGCTCTGCGCTCGGCGGCGCGCCGAGCTGCAGCGGCTCGTCGTACTCCTGCGCGGGCTCGTCGTGGGCGGCGGCGACCCGCGGTGCCGGCCGCACGGGCGCCGTCGCGGTGTAGGCCGAGTCCGCGGCCGGACGGTCGAGGGGCCGGGCGGGCGCACGGGCGACCTGGGTCGCGCTCCCGGCCTTCGACATCGGCGACACGCCGTAGGGATCGTCCTCCTCGACGTCCACCGGCGCCTGAGGGCCGGCGGGCTGGCGCTGCGGCGGGATCGGACGGCTCAGCGGCCGCTCGGCCCCGGTGCCGAGCTGCGGCGTGAACTTGATCAGCGGCTTGCAGATCCGGCGCAGACCGCGCGGGTCGTGCCGTGCGAGATCGACGTGGATGTGATCGTAGTGGAACACGTTCGAGCCGGGCGCCAGCACGGTGGTGAAGCGCTGGCAGGCGCCCAGGAAGATCTCGCGCAGGAAGCCCTGCTCGGCCTCCGTGCCGCGCCAGCCGCCCTTGACGGTGATCACGTGGCCGTCGGCGAGCTTGATCGACATGACGTCGATCGCGTTCCCGAAACCGTGCTCGGAGAGCTTGGCGCCGGGCTGGTTGTTGCGGCCGCGGCAGGAATAGGAGCCGGCGTTGATCTCGGCCACCGGCACGCCGAAGTAGAGGTTGGCGGCCGGCTGGATCGTGTCGGCGAGCCACGCCTCGGCCTCGGCCAGCGCCGGGCAGCCCAGCGTCATCCGCTGCTTCAGCAGGACGGAGCCGCCGCCGAGCCGCGTCACCCGGAAGGGCTGCTGCATGCCGCACGGCCCCGGGCCATCCATCGCCGCGATGGGCGTGATGTACTCCGAGGGCTCGACGAGCTTCTTGGCCAGGCAGACCTGCTCCGCCTGATCGCGCCACGGTTCACGTCGCTCGAAATGATTGATCGAGCACGCGGTGAGGCCCGCACCGAACAGCGCAAGGGCCGAGAACAGGGATACGCCACGCCACATGACCCGGACGATGCGCACGGTCGCGTAAAGCGTTCGTCAACGGCGTTTCGGGAATGCCGTCGGCTGTGGCGTCTCGGTTGACAGCGCCACGGACCGCGGACTGAATGCATTATGCTCTCGCTTCTCGACCTCCGCGCCCGCATCGAAGCCGGCACCCTGACGCCCGCGGGCGCGATCGACCTGTGCCGCGCCGCGATCGCCGCGCGGGAGCCGGACCTCCGCGCGCTGGTCACCCTCGACGCGGCGCCCGCGATCCCCGAGGCCGGGCCGCTCGCCGGCATCGCGGTCGGCGTGAAGGACATCATCGACAGCGCGGGCCTGCCGACCCAGATGGGCTCGCCGATCTACGCGGGCTGGAAGCCCCGGGGCGACGCCGCGGTCGTGAGCCGGCTGAAGCAGCTCGGCGCCGTCGCCCTCGCCAAGACCACCACCACGGCCTTCGCCAGCAGCGATCCGACCGAGACGGTCAACCCGCACGATCCCGGCCACACGCCGGGGGGCTCCTCGGCGGGCTCGGCCGCCGCCGTCGGCGCCGGGATGCTGCCGCTGGCCCTGGGCACGCAGACGGCGGGCTCGGTGATCCGGCCCGCGAGCTTCTGCGGCTGCGCGGCGGTGAAGCCGTCGTTCCGGCTGATCCCCACGGTCGGCGTGAAGACCTACTCGTGGGCCCTCGACACGGTCGGGCTGTTCGCCGCCGGGGTCGCGGACGTCGCCCACGCCCTCGCGCTCGTCACCGGGCGGCTGGAGATCGAGCGGGCGGAGGGGGGCTCGGCGCCGCGCATCGCCGTGGTGCGGCAGGATTTCGCCGGCACCCCCGAGCCGGAGGCCGAGGCGGCGCTCACCCGCGCCCGGCAGGCGGCCGAGCGGTCCGGGGCGCGGGTGAGCGACCTCGCCCTGCCGACCGAGCTGGCGCAGGCCTGGGAACGCCACCGCCTCATCCAGAACTACGAGGGTCGGCTGGCGCTGGCCTGGGAGTACGACACGCAGGCCGACGCGCTGCCGCCGCGCACCCGCGCCCATCTCGATGACGGGGCGACGATCAGCCCGGCCCAGTACGATGACGGGCGCCGCCACGGCCATCACGCCCGCCGGGTGCTGAAGGGCCTCTTCGCCGATTACGACGCGATCCTGACCTTCTCGGCGCCGGGCCCGGCGCCCGCGACCCTGGCCTCGACGGGCGACCCGCGCTTCAACCAGCTGTGGACGCTGATGGGCGTGCCCTGCGTGAACGTGCCGGTGCCCGGCCACCGCCTGCCGGTGGGCGTCCAGGTGATCGGCCGCTTCGGCGACGACGGCCGGGCCCTGGCGGTCGCCCGGATGATCGAGGCCGCGCTGCGCGGCTGACCGGCCGCCCGCGCCCGTCGACGGCGCGGGCGCCCGGGGCGCTCAGCTGCTCGGCTGCTCGTGGAGCGTGTCCTCCACGTAGAGCTGCTCCAGCAGGACCTTGATCACCGCCATCAGCGGCAGGGCGAGGGCGATGCCCCAGAGCCCGAAGATCACGCCCAGGATCAGCTGGCCGGCGAAGATCGTGGCCGGCGGGATGTCGAGCGCCCGCTTCTGGATGAACGGCGTCAGGCCGTAGCTCTCCAGGCACTGGACCGCGAGATAGACGCCGATCGCGCCGATCACCGCCTTCGTGCCCGAGGCCAGGGCGGCCAGGACGATGACGAGGCCCGCCACCAGCGGCCCGACCGTGGGCACGAAGGCGAGCAGGCCCGCCTGCAGGCCGAGGATCAGCGCGCCGCCGATGCCCAGGAAGGCGAGGCCGGCCCAGGTGCACAGGAAGATCACCGCCATGATAATCAGCTGGCCGAACAGCCAGTGGCGGAGGGTCTCGCCGGCCCCGTCGAGGACCTGGCTGGCCCGCCAGCGCTTCGCCGGCGGCACGAACCGGACGACCCCGTCCCGGTAGGCCTTCGGGTCGGCCGCGAAGGCGAGCCCCAGGAAGGCGATCACCAGCACGTTGCCGAGGGCGTCGAACAGGCCCAGGATCACCGCCGCGGCCGGCCCCAGGACGCTGCCGGCATCCGACACCATCGAGCTGCCGCCCTTCAGCAGGCCGTTGGCGAGGCCGCCGAGCCCCCCCTCTCTCTGGCCCGCATCCGTCGAGCCGTCCTTGCCACCGCCCTGCGGCGCGAGGCTCGGCACGTCGATGCCCCGCTCCGACAGCCAGCCCGTGACGGTTCCGGCCTGATCCTTGATCGTCGTCCCGAGGTCGCGGCCCTGCTGGACGATGGTGGCGCCGCCGTAGCTCCCGAAGCCGATCACCGCGGCGGCGACCGCGAGGCTGGCGATGGACAGCCGCAATCCTCGCCGGAGGGGCAGGACGCGGCCGAGCCCGCGGGTCAGGCCGTCGAGGAACACGCCGAGGAGCACCCCGGCGAAGATCAAGAGGAGCGTGCCGGCCGACATCCAGGCCAGGGCCAGCGCCACCACGAAGCACACCACGGCGATCCCCGAGGCCGCCAGCGGTGCGGCCCCGCGCCAGGGCCCGACGGGACCGTCCAGTTCCTGAAGGCTGCTGTCCGACATCGTCGCTCCTAAACCGCGGGCTCACGAACGCCGCGGGCTCTCATGGGTCAAGTCCGCCGGCCGGCTTCTGTGCAATCCGGGGTGGGGATGCGCGTCCGCGCGTCGTCCGCGCGTCGTCCGCGCAAGTCGCCGGACCGCAGGCTCCGGCCGCCGGGAGCCGCACTGTCGGCACCGACGGCGACCGACAGGGTCCGCCTCTCGGCCCGGGCCGGCCCGTCGACACCGGCCATCGGCCCGGCGGCGTGGTCCGTCCCGGACTCGCGCGTCGGTGCCGCGGGCGCGGCCCCGATCATCGCGCCGATCGTCGAGCGCCCTGGGGCAGCCTGAGCGCGACCCCGGGCACGGCCATCAGGCCCAGCGGCCGGCCGCGGCCTCGTCGTGGGCCGCCGCCTCGACCCAGCCGCCGGTCGTGCCGTCGGCGAGGTGCTCCCGCTTCCAGAACGGGGCGCGGGTCTTGAGGTAGTCCATCAGGAAGTCCGCGGCCTCGAACGCCGCGACCCGGTGGCTCGCGGCGGTAACCACCAGCACGATGCCGTCGCCCGGACGGACCAAGCCGTGCCGGTGGATCACCCGCAGGGCCTGGAGCGGCCAGCGCGCCATCGCCTCGTCGGCGACGCGCCGGATCTCGGCCTCGGCCATGCCGGGGTAGTGCTCCAGCTCGAGGGCGGTCAGCCGCCCGCCCTCGTCGCGGCACAGGCCGGTGAAGGTCACGACGGCGCCGGCCCGGCCGCCCAGCGCGGCGCTCAGGCCGGCGATCTCGGCCGCGGTGTCGAAGGGCTCGGCCTGGATGCCGACGCTCGGGACGGGGGCGCTCATGGCCCGATCCATAGGAGTCCCCGGCTTCGCGGACCAGCCCCGTCCCTGTCACACCCGGTCCCGCCTCTATATGACACGGTCCGTCGCGCCCTGCCGGCCCGGCGCGCGGCCCGCCATCGTCCGGATGTCCCCGCGCGCTCCGGACGGCGCTGGAGAAGGATACCCGCGTGACCCCCGACCTGATCCTGCCCTACGACGGCGAGCAGCCGGACTTCGTCAGTCGCCCCGTCTGGTGCGGTCGCGGCAGCACGGTGATCGGCGCCGCCCGGATCGGCGCGCAGGCCTGGATCGGCGACGAGGCGGTGATTCGCGCGGACGGCCAGACCGTCACCCTCGGCGACCGCTTCTGGCTCGGCCACCGCTCGACGGTGCACATCGCCACCGCGACGCACGGCACCCGGTGCGGCGACCGGGTCACGGTCGGGCGCAACAGCGTGGTCCACGCCTGCACGCTCGGCTCCGACGTCGTCGTCGAGGACGACGTGGTGATCCTCGACGGCGCCGAGGTCGGCGACGGCGCGGTCCTCGAGGCCGGCGCGACGGTCTTCCCCCGGGCGACGCTGCCCGGCGGCTTCGCCTACGCGGGCAGCCCGGCCCGCCCCAGCCGCGCGATCGGATCCGACGAGGTCGCCGAGCGGGCCGAGCGGTTGCGCGAGCGGATGGGCGACGGGCCCGCGCTCCCGGCCGGGGAGGCGCTGGAGGTCGAGGACAGCGTCTTCGTGGCGCGCACCGCCCGCCTGCGCGGGCGGGTGAGCCTCGGCGCCGGCGCGAGCGTGCTGTTCTGCTGCGACCTCAACGCGGAAGTCGGACCGATCGTGGTCGGCGCGGACACCAACATCCAGGACAACACGGTGATCCGCACCCGGGCGGACGGGGTGGTGATCGGGCGAGACACGACCATCGCCCACAATGTCCGGATCGCCGATTGCCGGATCGGGGCGCGGGCGCTGATCGGCATCGGCGCGACGATCGCGGCCGGCACCCTCATCGCCGACGACGTCATGCTGGCGGCCGGGGCCACCACCGATCCCGGGCAGATCCTGGAGGCCGGCTACCTCTGGGGCGGCCGCCCCGCCCGCATCCTGGGGCCCCTCGACGCCGAGAAGCGGGCGATGATGATCCGCATCGTCGAGGGCTACTGCCGGCACGGCCGGGAATACCGGGCCGCGCAGGAGGCGCTGGCCTGACGGCCCGCCGTCAGTGCTGCAGGATCTTCGACAGGAAGGTCTGCGCGCGCTCGGAGCGGGGGCTGCCGAAGAACTCGTCCTTCCGGGCGTCCTCGACGATCTCGCCGCGGTCCATGAAGATCACCCGGTCGGCGACCTTGCGGGCGAAGCCCATCTCGTGGGTCACGACCATCATGGTCATGCCCTCCTTGGCGAGCTCCACCATCACGTCGAGCACCTCGCCGACCATCTCGGGGTCCAGCGCCGAGGTCGGCTCGTCGAACAGCATCACCACCGGGTTCATGGCGAGCGCCCGGGCGATGGCCACGCGCTGCTGCTGACCGCCCGAGAGCTGCCCCGGGAACTTGTTCGCGTGGGCGCCCAGACCGACGCGGGCGAGCAGGTCGAGGCCGCGCTTCTTCGCGTCCTCGGCGCCGCGGCCGAGCACCTTGCGCTGGGCGATGGTGAGGTTGTCGGTGATCGACAGGTGCGGGAACAGCTCGAAGTGCTGGAACACCATGCCGACCCGCGAGCGGAGCTTCGGCAGGTTGGTGGCCCTGTCGGCGACCTTCGTGCCGGCCACCGTGATCTGGCCCTTCTGGAAGGGCTCCAGGGCGTTGACGCACTTGATCAGGGTCGACTTGCCCGAGCCCGAGGGGCCGCAGACGACCACGACCTCGCCCTTGGCGACCTGGGTGCTGCAGTTCGTCAGCACCTGGAAGTCGCCGTACCATTTGCTGATGTTGTCGATGGCGATCATCGTCTCGCCGGGGGCCACTGCCTGGGCGCCGGAGATCAGGCTGCCCGGCTGCAGGCCGGCATCCTTCGGCGCGTGGCTGGCATCGGCGACGGGTTCGGCGGCGGTGGGGGCCGGCATCGGGGACGAGGTCATGACACGGTCTCCAGTGTCGGTCAGCGGATGATGGCCACGCGGCGCTGCAGGCGGCGCACGAGGTACGAGGCCGAGAAGCAGATCGCAAAATAGACCACGGCGGCGAAGACATACATCTCGACGAGACGGCCGTCGCGCTGGGCGACCTTCGAGGCGGCGCCCATGAAGTCGGTGAGCGAGAGCACGTAGACCAGCGACGTGTCCTGGAACAGGATGATGGTCTGGGTCAGCAGCAGCGGCAGCATGTTGCGGAAGGCCTGGGGCAGGATCACGTTGCCCATGGTCTGCCAGTAGTTCATCCCGAGGGCCTGGGCGGCGGCCGTCTGACCCTTCGGGATCGACTGGATGCCGGCGCGCATGATCTCCGAGAAGTAGGCCGCCTCGAAGGCCATGAAGGTGATCAGGGCCGACGGGAAGGCGCCGACCTGGATCGGCGTCGAGGATCCGGTCAGGTAGGCGCCGATATACGGCACCAGGAAGTAGAACCAGAAGATCACCAGAACCAGCGGCAGCGAGCGGCAGAGCTCGACGTAGCCCTTGGCGACGTGCCACAGGCCGGGAATGCCCGAGAGCCGCGCCATCGCCAGCAGCGTGCCGATGATGACGCCGCCCACGGCGGCCATGGCGGTGAGCGTCACGGTGAAGACCATGCCCTGACCGAACAGGTAGGGCAGGGACGAGACGATGACGGAGAAGTCGAAATTCGAGAGCATCGGGGCCTGTTACCGGTGGCCGTCGGGCGGGGTGGCGGAGCGGAAGCGGGCGGCCCTCAGCGCTGGCCGGGGATGGCGACCGCCTTCTCCAGGAAGGTCGCCGCCGTGACGACCACGAGGTTGATGATCACGTAGAGGATCGTCGCGGCCGTGAAGGCCTCGAACACCTGGAACGAGAATTCCTGCATCGAGCGGGCCCGGGCGGTCAGTTCCAGCAGGCCGATGGTCAGCGCCACCGACGTGTTCTTGAGATTGTTGAGGAATTCCGAGGTCATCGGCGGCAGGATGATCCGGTAGGCGTTGGGCAGCAGCACGTAGCGGTAGGTCTGATAGGTGGTGAAGCCCATGGCAGTGCCGGCCATGCGCTGGCCCCGCGGCAGCGACTGGATGCCGGCGCGGACCTGCTCGGCCACGCGCGACGCGGTGAAGAAGCCGAGGCAGACCACCGCCGTGTAGAACGGCGCGTCCGGCAATTGCTTGATCGCGTCGCCGATCCGGGTCGGGACCACTTCGGGCAGCACGAAGTACCAGAGGAACATCTGCACCAGCAGCGGCACGTTGCGGAACAGCTCGACATAGGCCGTGCCGATCGCGTTCGCGGGCTTCGACGGCAGGGTGCGCATCACGCCGATCAGGGAGCCCAGGAAGAAGGCGATCACCCAGGAGCAGAGCGCGGTCGTGATCGTCCACATGAGCCCCGAGAGCAGCATGTCGAGATACGTGCCGTTGCCCTCCGGCGAGGCGTCGAAGAAGATCCGCCAGTTCCAGTTGTAGTTCATCGCGCCGCTTCTACTTTGAACTTATAGAGACGCACCGCGGGCCGGAGCCCGCGATGCGCATCATGGCATGAAACCGGACCGAACGGGTCTCAGTAGGCCGCCGGATCGGGGCTCGAGATCGGGGTCGTGAACTGCTTCTTCATCTCCGCGCTCATCGGCAGGTTGAGATTGATGTTGCGCGGCGGGATCGGCTGGGTGAACCACTTCTCGTAGAGGGCCTTGCCCTCGGGGCTCGTGTAGAGCTTGGCGGTGGCGTCGTCCGCGACCTTCTTGAACTCCGTGTCGTCCTTGCGGAGCATGATGCCGTAGGGCTCGGGCTTCGACAGGGCCTCGGTGGAGATCTCGTAGGCGGAGGGGTCCTTCGACGAGGCGGCGAGCGAGGCGAGCAGCACGTCATCCATCACGAAGGCGGCGGCGCGGCCGGTCTCGACCATCAGGAACGCCTCGGCGTGGTCCTTGGCCGGCAGGATCGTCAGGCCGAGCTTGCGCTCCGTGTTGGCCTCGTTGATCTGCTTGATGTTCGTGGTGCCCGAGGTCGACACGACGGTCTTGCCCTTCAGGTCCTCGATCGTGTGCAGGTTGGCCGACTTCTTCGAGACGTAGCGGGTCGCGGTCAGGAAGTGCGAGTTGGTGAACCACACCTGCTTCTCGCGCTCGGCGTTGTTGGTGGTCGAGCCGCACTCGAGGTCGATCGTGCCGTTCGCCATCAGCGGGATGCGGGTGGCGGAGGTGACCGGGTTGAGCTTCACCTCGAGGTTCGGGAGGTTGAGCTTGGCCTTCACGGCGTCGGCGATCTTGTAGCAGATGTCCATCGCGTAGCCGATCGGCTTCTGATCGGCGCCGAGATACGAGAACGGCACGGAGGCGTCGCGGTAGCCGATGACGATGGCGTTGGCGTCCTTCACCTTCTTGAGGGTGCCGGTCAGCTCCTGCGCCCGGACGCTCATCGGAGCGAGGGCGAGGGTCAGGCCCAGCGCCGCGGCGGCGCCGCGGCGAGCGATATCAGACTGCATCGGTACGGAACTCCTGGATCGGGCCGAACGACATCGGCCGGCGGCGGGGTACGCGGGCCCGCCCGCTCGGGCGACGCCTTTGCAATGATGGTGCCGGGAGAAAGCGCGAGGCGCCGCGCGAGCCTGCGGCTGAGTACGGACAAGTTGCGGCCAAGCCTCTGCGCACGTCCGCAGATGCGGTCCCTGCCGTCCTCATGGCCTCCTCCCAAGCGCTGAGCCGGCCTCACGCTCGCGCCGGCGGCATCATGCACACTTCTTAGGCGTACGCACGCGGTGCGGAGGACGGATCCGCCCGGAAAGCTGACGAATCCACGGTATAGAAAACGACGACGCCGCCCCCCGCGGTATCGGGAGGCGGCGTCGGACTGAAATCCCGGTTCGTGACCGCGGCTTACTTCGTCAGCTCATTGCCGCTGTAGTCGATCTTGCCGTCGGGTCCCTTCTTCCACTCGTACATGACGTAGTCGGGCCGGGTGATGTCGCCCTTCTTGTCGTAGGCGATCGGCCCGACCACCGTGTCCACCGGCTTGCCCTGGTGCAGCCATTCGGCGAGCTTCTTCCCGTCGCTGGAGCCGGTCTCGGCCATCGCCTTCGCGAGGACCTGCACGGCCGCGTAGGAGTAGAGCGTGTAGCCCTCGGGATCGATGTTCTTGGCCTTGAAGGCCGCCAGCGCCGCTTTGGCGTTCGGGTTCTTCCGGGCGTCCGGCGGGAAGGTGGTCAGCGTGCCCTCGGCCGCGGGACCGGCGATCGCCACCAGCTCGCGGTCGACCATGCCGTCGCCGCCCATCATCGGCGCCTTCAGGCCCTGATCGCGCATCTGGCGCAGGATCAGCCCGGCCTCGGTGTAGTAGCCGCCGAAATAGACGACGTCGACGTTGGCGGACTTCAGCTTGGAGACGAGCGCCGAGTAGTCCTTCTCGCCCGGGTTGATGCCCTCGGACATGACCTCCTTGCCGCCCTTGGCCTTGAACGCCTTCAGCGTCTCGTCGGCCAGCCCCTTGCCGTAGGGGGTCTTGTCGTGGACGAAGGCGACCTTCTTGCCCTTGAAGTGATCGGCCAGGTAGTTGCCGGCGACGGCACCCTGCTGGTCGTCGCGGCCGCAGGTGCGGAACGTGTTCCACATCCCGCGCTCGGTGAACTTCACGTTCGTGGAGGCCGGCGTGACCTGGATGATGCCGGCGTCCAGGTAGACGTCGGAGGCCGGGATCGACACGCCGGAATTGTAGTCGCCGACGACCATCTTCACGCCGTCGCTGGCGAACTTGTTGGCCACCGAGACGCCCTGCTTCGGGTCGGAGGCGTCGTCGCCGACCGTGACGGTCAGCGTCGTGCCCTTCAGCGTGCCGGCCTTGTTGAGGTCCTCGACCGCCTGGCTCGCGCCGTTCTTGAGCTGCGCGCCGATGGCGGCGCTGTTGCCGGTGATCGGCGCGGCGACGCCGAGCTTGACCTCGGCGGCCTGCGCGGCCGCCGCCATGGCGCCGAGGGCGAGCCCGGCCAGCAGAATCGATCTCATCGCGTACTTCCCCTAAGTGTCAGGACCGCACGTGCGGATCCGGCCGCACTCATCGGACCTCGCCGGCCGCGGGCGCCCGTGCGCGCCATGTCAGCGGTGAGGTCTTCTCGTAGAGCCAGCGGTACTGGCTCGTCATCTGGCGCGTCCGCGTGTAGCGGAAGCCCGCAGCGCCGATGATCATGACGATGACCGCGTCGACCGCATAGTAGTGCAGCGACAGCAGGGTGCCCGAAAACAGGGCGTAGTGAATGAAGCGCACGGCGGCTGCCACCAGAAGCAGCGCCAGGGCGCATTGCCAGAACGGCCGCCAGCCCCGGGCGATGCCGCGGGCGGCCATCCATCCGGCCCACCCGCCCATCACGACGGTCACCAGCAGGAACAGCCAGGCCGACGGCTCCTCGTACAGGATCCCCTGCAGCATGCTCATGTGATGTCCGGTCGATTGCTTCGGTTAACGCGCCCCTCGCCGTCATCGCGAGCGCAGCGAGGTGACCTGGGGCAGCGCAGCCTCGAAAGGTGGGGCGCCGCCCTGGATTGCTTCGCTCCGCTCGCAAAGACGGGGATGCCAATGGCATCAACCGAGAACGGCATCATGCCCCGACCGGGCCGGCATGGCCCCCCTCCAGGTAGGCGGCCTGGACGTTCGGATCGTCGAGCAGCGCCCGACCCGTCCCGCTCATCGTGACCCGACCGTTGACTAGCACGTAGCCGCGATGGGCGAGCTTGAGGGCGTGGTAGGCATTCTGCTCGACGAGGAAGATCGTCATGCCGTCGGTCCGGTTCAGCTCCCGGATCGCGTCGAAGATGCCCTTCACCACGAGCGGCGCGAGGCCGAGCGACGGCTCGTCGAGCAGCAGCAGCCGCGGCCGGCTCATCAGCGCCCGGGCGATGGCCAGCATCTGCTGCTCGCCGCCCGACATGGTGCCGGCGCGCTGGTTGAGGCGCTCCTTGACCCGCGGGAACAGGGTGCAGACCTTCTCCAGATCCTCGGCGAAGAAGCGCCCGTCATGGAGCGCAGCGCCCATCTGGAGGTTCTCGTAGACGGTCATGCGCGGGAAGACCCGGCGCCCCTCCGGCGACTGGGCGATGCCGAGCCGGGCGATGGCGTGGGTCGGCAACCGGGTGATGTCGCGGCCATCGTAGGTGATCGTCCCCGAGCGCGCCTGGGGGCTGCCGAAGATCGTCATCATCAGGGTCGACTTGCCGGCGCCGTTGGCGCCGATCAGCGTGACGATCTCGCCCTCGGCCACGTCGAGATCGACCCCGCGCAGGGCCGCGACGCTGCCGTAATAGGTCGAGACGTCGCGCACCGCGAGGAGCGGCGGCTTCCGTCCCGCCTGGATCGCCCGCGTCTCCTCGACGAGGACGTTGATGCCGGCGACGCTCATGCCGAGGCTCCCGTGTGCGCCGCGTCCCCGTGCGGCACGGTGATCCCGACCTCGGCCTCCACGGCCTCGACCTCCTCGTCCTCGACGCCGAGATAGGCGGCGATCACCTTCGGGTCGGCCCGCACATCGCCGGGGGAGCCGTCGGCGATCTTCACGCCGTAATCGAGCACGACCACGTGGTCGGAGATCTCCATCACCACCGACATGTCGTGCTCGATCAGCAGCACCGAGGTGTCGTGCTCGTCGCGGATGTGGCGCAGGAGGCCGTTCAGCTCGGCCGATTCCCGCGGGTTGAGGCCGGCCGCCGGCTCGTCGAGGCAGAGCAGCACCGGGTCGGTGCACATCGCCCGGGCGATCTCCAGGCGCCGCTGCGCGCCGTAGGGCAGGGCGCCCGCCGGATCATCCGCCCGCTTCATCAGGTCGATGCGCTCGAGCCAGGCCTTGGCCCGCTCGATCGCCGCGGCCTGCGCGTCCCGGTAGGTCTTGAGGCCGAGCAGCCCGAGGATCGTGTAGCCCGAGGCCCGCATCAGCGGCGCGTGCTGGGCGACGAGCAGATTCTCCAGGACGGTCATGCCCTGGAACAGGCGGATGTTCTGGAAGGTGCGGGCGACCCGCGCAGTGCGGTTCACCTTGTGGTTCGGAAGCCGCTCCAGCAGGTGCGCCGTGCCGTCGGCGTGCGCCAGCGTCAGCATGCCCTCGGTGGGCTTGTAGAAGCCGGTGATGCAGTTGAACACCGTGGTCTTGCCGGCCCCGTTCGGGCCGATCAGCGCGGTGATGTCGCCGCGGCGCGCCTCGAAGGACAGGTCGGAGACGGCGGTGAGCCCGCCGAACCGCATGGTCAGGTGCTCGACCGTGAGCACCGGCGGGGGGAGGGGGGACGTCGCCATCAGCCGTGCCCCTCGCTGACATGGGCGCCCGAGACCGCGCGCCGCTGGCCGAGCGACACGGACGGCATCCGCTCCGAGATCAGGCCGCGCGGCCGCCAGACCATCATGGCGACCATGGCGAGCCCGAACAGCAGCAGCCGGTACTCGCTGGGGTCGAAGCCCTCGCCGAACACGGCCTTCAGGAACCCGAGATTGCGCAGCATCTCCGGCCCGCCGACCATCGCCACCGCGGCGATCGCGACGCCGACCTGGCTGCCCATGCCGCCGAGGACGACGATCGCCAGGATGATGGCGCTCTCCAAGAAGTTGAAGCTCTCCGGGCTGATGAAGCCCTGGCGCACGGCGAAGAACGAGCCGGCGAAGCCCCCGAAGGCCGCGCCCAGCGCGAAGGCCGTGAGCTTCGTGGCGGTGGTGTCGATGCCGAGCGAGCGGCAGGCGATCTCGTCCTCGCGCAGGGCCTCCCAGGCCCGCCCGATCGGCAGGCGGCGCAGGCGCAGGGTGACGAAGTTGGTGATCAGGGCCAGCCCGAGGATCAGGTAGTACAGGAAGATCAGCCGGTGCATCGAGTCGTACGGGATGCCGAAGGTGGCGGCGAACCCGCCCTCGCCCGCCGTGAACGGGATGCCGAAGAAGGTCGCCCGCGGGATCGACGAGATGCCGGCCCCGCCGCCGGTGACGTCGGTCCAGTTGATCAGGACCAGGCGGATGATCTCGCCGAAGGCCAGGGTGACGATGGCGAGGTAGTCGCCGCGCAGCCGCAGCACCGGGAAGCCGAGGATCATGCCCCACAGGCCGGCGAACAGGCCCGCCAGCGGCAGGCAGACCCAGAACGACAGGCCGAAGGTCGTCGACAGCAGCGCGTAGGAATAGGCCCCGACCGCGTAGAAGGCGACGTAGCCGAGGTCGAGCAGGCCCGCGAGGCCGACCACGATGTTCAGGCCCCAGCCGAGCATGACGTAGGTCAGGATCAGGATGCCGAGGTCGATCCAGTAGCGGGCCGAGGACAGGCCGCCGGTCGCCAGCGCGGAGATCATCGGCAGGGTCAGCGCGACGAAGATGAACAGCCAGAGACCGACCTTCGAGGTCTTCTGGCCCGCGTCGGGCTCGCCGTGCACCGCCTCGGTGGCCTGGGCCGGGGAAGGGGTCAGCGCCCGCCGCGCGTCGCGGCGCAGCAGCACGAGGCGCTGGACGAGGCGCAGCACGAAGATCGCCGCGCAGAGCGCCGCCACCAGCCCCCAGCGCGGCACGAGCACCAGCTCGCTCCCGGGCCCGGGATCGGTCCGGTAGGCGATGATCGGGACGCAGAGGCCGAAGGTGACGAGGGCGTAGAGGGCGGCGTCGCGCAGGATGCCGGCCATCGCGGAGCCGGGGAGAGCGTTCTGCGAGGCGGCCATCAGACTTTCTCGACCTCGGGCCGGCCCAGGATGCCCGACGGCATGAAGATCAGCACGATCGCCAGGATCGAGAAGGCGGCGACGTCCTTGTACTCGATGGAGAAATAGGCCGACCAGAAGGTCTCGATCAGGCCGATGATCAGGCCGCCGAGCACGGCGCCGGGCAGCGAGCCGATGCCGCCGAGCACCGCCGCCGTGAACGCCTTCACGCCGGGCACGAACCCGTCCGAGAAGGACACGACGCCGTAGTACATGAGGTAGAGGACGCCCGCGACGGCCGCGAGCGCGGCGCCGAGCATGAAGGTCAGCGAGATCGTGCGGTCCACGTCGATGCCGAGCAGCGCCGCCATCTTGCGGTCCTGCTCGCAGGCGCGCTGCGCCCGGCCGAAGGGCGTGCGCTGCACGAGGTACCAGAAGCCGGTGAGCAGCACGGCGGTCACCGCCATGATCAGCACCTGCTTCCAGGCCAGGAACACCGCGTAGCCGTCGCGCTCGAACAGCGTGATGCCGCCCGACAGCATCGGCGGGGTCGGCTTGTTGCGCGCGCCCTGCACGACCTGCACGAAGTTTGACAGGAAGATCGAGACTCCGATCGCCGAGATCAGCGGCGCGAGGCGGAACGAGCCGCGCAGCGGCCGGTAGGCCACCCGCTCGATCGCCCAGCCCCACAGGGCGGTCAGCACCATGGCGACCACCAGCACCACCAGGAAGGCCAGCGCGATGGAGCTGACCCCGAGCCAGACCGTCAGCAGCAGGAAGGTGATGAGCGCGATGAAGCAGGAGACCATGAAGACGTCGCCGTGGGCGAAGTTCACCATGCCGATGATGCCGAACACCATCGTGTAGCCGATCGCGATCAGGCCGTAGATCGAGCCGAGCGTCAGCCCGTTGATGAGCTGCTGTACGAAGACGTCCATGAACTCTCGCGCGCAGGTTGCTTGGGCCGCCTACGGAGAGCGCAGGCAGCTTGGCGGGGCAAGTCTCGTACCGCAGCCGTAGCACACCGGCCACCGGTTTCATCGCCGCCCGAGCGTCGCGTGAAAACAGTCGACCACGCCAGTAACGCCCCCTGGCCGGGCTTGCGTGTGGCGCAGTTCCTGCGACACGTTAACGAATTGCAATGCTCGATCATCCCGGGCCCAGGCGAGGAGCAGTACCGATGGCAGGGTCGCGACTCACGACGATGATCTTCATCGGCATGCTCCTCGGCATCGCCGTGGGCTACGCCTGCAGCATCACCTGGCCCGATCCGCAGACCGCCAAGGAGATCGCCGGCTACATCGCGCTGGTCTCCGACGTGTTCCTCCGCCTGATCAAGATGATCATCGCGCCGCTGGTCTTCTCCACGCTGGTCGTCGGCATCGCCCATCTCGGGGATACCGCCTCTGTCGGCCGGGTCGGCGGTAAGGCGCTGCTCTGGTTCGTCGGCGCCTCGTTCTGCTCTCTGATGCTCGGCCTCGTCATGGTCAACCTGATGCAGCCCGGCCACAACCTGAACCTGCCGCTGCCCGATGCCGGGGCCGGCACCGGGCTCAAGGCGGCCTCGCTCTCGCTCAAGGAGTTCGTGACGCACCTCGTGCCGAAGAGCGCTGTCGAGGCGATGGCCAACAACGAGATCCTGCAGATCGTGGTCTTCTCGATCTTCTTCGGCGTGGGCCTCGCCGCCCTCGGCGAGAAGGGCCGCCTGCTCGCGCAGGGCATCGAGGGCATCGCCGACGTCATGCTCAAGGTGACGGGCTACGTGATGATGTTCGCCCCCGTGGCGGTATTCGCCGCCATCGCGGCGACGATCACCACGCAGGGCATCGGCGTGCTCGTGACCTACGGCAAGTTCCTCGTGGAGTTCTACATCAGCCTCGGCGTGCTCTGGACGCTGCTGATGGGCGTCGGCTTCCTGCTGCTCGGGGGCGGCGGCATCATGCGCCTGTTCAACCTGATCAAGGAGCCCTTCGTGCTGGCCTTCTCGACGGCGTCGAGCGAGGCCGCCTACCCCAAGATGCTCTCGAACCTGGAGAAGTTCGGGGTGCCGAACCGGATCACCTCGTTCGTGCTGCCGATGGGCTACTCGTTCAATCTCGACGGCTCGATGATGTACTGCACCTTCGCGGTGATGTTCATCGCGCAGGCCTACAACATCCCGCTGAGCTGGGGCCAGCAGCTCACGATGCTTCTCCTGCTGATGGTGACCTCGAAGGGCATGGCCGGCGTGCCGCGCGCCTCGCTGGTGGTGATCTCGGCGACGCTGTCGCACTTCAACATCCCGGAGGCCGGGCTGCTGCTGATCATCGGGATCGACCAGTTCCTCGACATGGGCCGGTCGGCCACCAACGTGCTCGGCAACAGCGTCGCCACCGTGGCGGTCGCCAAGTGGGAGGGCCAGCTCAGCACCACCGACCAGCGCCTCGACCATGTCGGCACGGTGGCCTCGCCCGCGGAGTAGGGGCCGGTCCGGGGAAATCTGCGCGCGCCGCGATGGCGGGCGCAGGACGGCCGCTCTGATGAGCGCTCTCACGGGTGCCCTGAATCGCGGCGTGGCTTGTTCGGTGCCCTTCGGAGGCGGAGTGATGACGATGCGGCTCGTCGCGGTTCTGGCGCTGGCGCTGGCGGCGACGCCCGCCTCCGCCGTCGAGGTGCTCACCGGGACACTCAGGAGCGTCGCCGAGCGCGGAGAGATCGTCCTCGGCTACCGGGAGAGCTCGGTGCCGTTCTCCTTCGTGGAGGGCAAGCAGTCGGACGGGAGCCCCCGACCGATCGGCTACGCCATCGACCTCTGCGGCGAGATCGCGGACGACATCCAGGCGGCGATCGGCCGGCCGGTGAAGATCCGCTACGCACCGGTCACGGCCGAGAGCCGCATCGAGGCGGTGACCTCCGGCAAGATCGACCTCGAATGCGGCTCGACCACCGCCAATGCCGAGCGCCGCAAGCAGGTCGCCTTCTCGCCGGTGGACTACATCAGCGCGACGCAGCTGCTGGTGAAGCGCGGATCGGGCATCGCCTCCTACCGGGATCTCGGCGGGAAGACCGTGGTGGTCACGGCCGGCACCACCAACGAGAAGGCCGTGCGCGACCAGTTCGCCCGCCTGAAGATCGACGCGCAGGTGGTGACGGCGCCCGACCACGCCGCCTCCTACGCGATGGTCAAGGCCGGCAAGGCCGACGCCTTCGCCACCGACGACGTGCTTCTCTACGGGCTGATCGCCACGGACGCGAAGGACGGGGCGAACTACACGGTGCTGCCCGACAAGCTCTCCTACGAGCCCTACGGCATCATGTTCCGCAAGGACGATCCGGAATTCGCCGGCCTCGTGCAGCAGACCTTCACGCGGCTCGCCGAGTCGCGGGCACTGCGCTGGACCTACGAGCGCTGGTTCCTCAAGCGCCTGCCCAACGGCGAACGCCTCGACATCCCGATGTCGAACGACCTGCGGGTCAGCTTCCAGCTGATGGGCCTCGACGGGGGCGAGTGACCGGCGCGGGGACAGGCGCGACGACCGGACGGCGCCTCGCTTTCGCCCAACCGGCACGCGAGGAAGACGCGGCCTGATCGCTTCCCTCCCGCCGCGAGCGTGCCACCGTCCATGCTGATCGCCGCGCCCTGCCCGAAACCGCTCGCCCTGGCGCTGGCCGCCGCCCTCGGCTGCGCCGCCTCGGCGGCCTCCGCCCACCCGCACGTCTGGGTGACCGCCAAGGCGCAGCTCGTCTACGCGGACGGCAAGCTCGTCGGCGTCCGCGACACGTGGAGCTTCGATCCCGAGTACACGGCCTTCGTCACGCAGGGCCTCGACACCAACAAGGACGGCAAGCCCAGCCCGGAGGAACTCGCCGGGCTCGCCGCCGAGAACACCGCCAACCTCGCCGAGTTCGGCTACTTCACGAAGCTGAAGGTCGGCGGCAAGGAGCAGGCCTTCGGCGATCCGAAGGAGCCGGCGGCGCACATGGACGACCGGGCGCTGGTCATGACCTTCCTGCTGCCCCTGAAGACCCCGGTCCAGCAGGGGCGGGGGGTCGCCGCGCTGGAGGTCTACGACCCGACCTACTTCGTCGCCTTCTCGTTCGCCGAGGGCGCGGACGCCGCCACCCTCGCGGGTGCGCCCCAGGGCTGCGCCGCCACGGTCACCCGGCCGAAGACCGAGCAGCCGAAGACGGCCGATGCCGGGTCGCCGGGCATGACCGAGGCCTTCTTCGAGGCGCTCACCGCCGCCTCGACCTACGGGGTGCAGTTCGCCAGCCGGGTTCTCGTGGCATGTCCGTAGGCATCGGGATCGTCGCCCCCGCCGGGGCGGGACGGCTGGGGCTGAGGCTCGGCCTCATGGCCGCGGCCATCGCGCTGGCCGCGCTGCTCGCGGCCGCGATCGCGTGGCTGGTCGCGCCCGGCCTCGCCGCGCCGCCGCCGCGCTCGCCCTTCGGGATCGGCTTCCGCGAGGCCGCGCCGGCCGCCACGGGTCTCGGCGGCGTCATCCTGGCGCTGCAGGCGAGCTTCTCCCGCAGCCTCAACGCCGCGGTGAGCGCGCTGCGGGGCGGCGGCAGCTGGACCCCGCTGATCGGCCTCGCCTTCGCGTACGGCGTGTTCCACGCGGCCGGCCCGGGCCACGGCAAGGCGGTGATCGCCGGCTACATCCTGGCTGGGGAGCGGGCGCTCCGGCGCGGCGCCGCGCTGAGCGTCTGCGCCGCGCTGCTCCAGGCCTGCGTGGCCGGGGCGATCGTCGGCCTCGGCACGCTGGTCCTCAACGCCACGGCGGCGAGCATCACCCGGGCCGGCACCCTGATCGAGACCGTGAGCTTCGCCCTCGTCGCCCTGATCGGGCTGGTCCTGACGTGGCGCAAGGCCGGTCGCCTCGCCAATCTCGGCGCGGGTTGCGGCCCGGGCTGCAGCCACCTGCCGGAACCGCAGGCCCTCGACACCCTCGACACGTGGCGCGAGCGGGCCGGCGTGGTGCTGGCGGCCGGGACACGCCCCTGCGCCGGCGCCGTGCTGGTCCTCGTCTTCGCGGTGTCGCAGGGCGTGCCCGGCGCGGGCGTGCTGGCGGTCCTGGCGATGGCGCTCGGCACCGCGCTGACCACGACGGCCCTGGCCTGCCTCGCGGTCTTCGCCAAGCGGATGGCGCTGCGCCTCGCGGGCGGACGGGGACAGGCCGGCCTCCTGGCGCTCGGTGGCCTCGAACTCGTCGCCGCCGCCTTCGTGCTGGTCCTGGGCGCCGCGATGCTCTCGGGCCTCGCCCCGGGCCTCGGCGGCTGAAGGGCCTCGCCTTCCGGGGCGCGGCGTGCCACGCTGCGCGACCGAGACGGAGCGCGCGCCGATGCATCCCGACTTCGCGACGATCCTGAACTGGCGTCTGCTCGCCGGATCGCATCCCTTCCCCGGGCCAGACGGCGGGACCTGCATCAACGAGGCCGCGATGGTGGCCGCGGGCCTGCCCTACCGGGCGATCCGCTCCAGCGCGGACTGCCCACCCTGCTTCTCGCGGCCGGCCGCCGCCTACGCCCTCGGGCTCAACGACGCCATGCCGGACGAGGTGCGGCCGCAGCTGATGGCCTTCGTCCTGCGCCTGTCGGGCAGCGCCGACACGGCGGAGATCGAGGCCGCCCGCACCCGGCAGCTGGCGCTGGAGAGCGTCCGCCGCATCCTGGCGCCGCTCTGCGCGGTCGCCGGGATGGTCGAGGACGCGGAAGCCTGCTCCGGCGCGCCGGACTGGCCCGCGGCCCTGGCGGCGGCCCGCGCGGCCGCGTGGCGGGGCGGCGCGCGCGCGCAGGCGGCGGCCCAGGCGCGGCGCTGGCGGGAAGGCGCGCTGACCGCGGCGGTGTCCCGCACCGCGACGGCGGCGGAACGCGCCGGCGAGGATGCGCGCTGCGCCGCCGAGGTGGCCGAGGGGGCGGCGCCGTTCCTGACCGGAGCCTGGGCCGAGGCCTGCACGATCCTCGCGGAGGCCCTCGCCATCGGCCGGCAGGCGCCGGAGATCGCCGTCGCCGGCGCCCGTCAGCGCATGGACGCGGCGCGCGCCCGGGTGCCGGCCTGATCAGGCCGCCGCGGGCGCGGCGTCGAGATCGAAGTCGATGGTGCCGCAATTCTCCAGGAACGTGCCGGTGAGGTGGTAGAAGAACGTCCCGTGGCCGACCACCGCGATGGTGGTCTCCGGCCGGGCCCGCAGCCAGTCGCGGAACGCCGCGACCCGGGCGTCGAATAGGGGGCGGGGCTCCACTGGGTAGCCGCCGACCTCGCAGCCCGGCTCCGCGTGCCACCAGACCTCGGGCAGGTGCCCGACATCGAGGTGGGGGAAGTCCGCGGCGATCTCCGAGGCGGCCCGGCCGACATCGCAGCTGCTCTCCTGGCACTCGCGGTGCAGCACCTCGACCAGCACCCGCGGCCGGCTCGGATGCTCGCCGAACAGGATCGCCGCGGTCTCGATGGCGCGGGTCAGGGGCGAGACCACCACGAGATCGAAGGGGATCGGCCGGAGCCGCTCCCGCGCGGCCCGGGCCTGGGCTTGGCCCAGCTCGGTCAGGCGAGCGTCGGGCAGGCCGGGATCGCCGCCCCCGTGCCGGTGGGCCGCGTTGAAGGTCGACTGCCCGTGGCGGATGCAGACGATGCGGGTCTTGTCCTGCATGGATCTCGAAGACGTTCCGGAGAGGGAATGGCGGACCGGACCGGTCAGGCGAAGCGGCCGCCGCGCTGGATGACCTCGATCTTGTAGCCGTCCGGGTCGGTGGCGAAGAAGAACCGCGCGAGCACGTCGTCCCCGTGCTTGAGGGTCTTGACGTCGGTGGCCGTGAAGCCCTCGCGCCGGTGCCGGGCGTGCTCGGCCTCCACGTCGTCGACCACGAAGGCGATGTGCCCGTAGCCGTCGCCGAGATCGTAGGGCTTGTCGCGGCCCTTGTTCACCGTGAGCTCCAGCTCGAACGGCGAATCCGGATCCCGCATGTAGACGAGGGTGAAGTCCGGGAAGTCGAACCGGCCGGACACCGCGAGACCGAAGGCACGGGCATAGTAGTCGCGCGCGCGCTCTTCCTCGAGGACGCGGATCATGGCGTGGACGGGCTTGGACATGCGCGCGGAGTTCCGTGGGCACGCCGGCGGCGTGCAACGCCCACTATGTGGCGCGATCCGCAGCCGCGAAAAGGCCGGTGGCGCGGCGCCGGGGTCGCGCCCCGGGACGTCGGCCACGAGCTGTCGAAGAACCCGGCCTTTATCGACCGATCCCATACTTCATATCCTAGATCAATATCTGATCTTTAAATCGTTCCAAGCAGCGTATTGGAGTCAATATATTGAGAGATACGCTTGTATAAAATGTCGCAAGACTTTTCGAATCACAAACAAAACTGCACAATGATATTTCTCATTGACACAAACGCGCTTCCAACGCTTTATCGACCTCGACGACCAAAGTGAATCCCATGAGATCATGAGGCCGATCATCGATCGAGCGAAGGGATTTCAGGACAGTGATACGCTTATCCAATATCAATATACTTCCAAAGATTGCTGCCGTTATCGCACTGATAAGCGTGATTGTCGGCGGATGTATCTGGTACGCTCAGGCGCGGATGACGGTCATCGACGACCGCTACAGCGAGTTCCTCGCCCGCGAGGCGACGGCGGTGGCGGAGGCACGCAGGCTGAACCGCCTGGTGATCGAGTTGAACTACTGGGTCTACCGGATCATCGCGGAGACCGATCAGGGCCAGATGCAGGCCGCCAACAGCGGCTTCGAGGCCGCGCTGCCCGCGGTGAGGGCGCTCCTTCCGAGCCTCCGATCGCACGCGCCGACCTTCGCCGCGCGCATCGATGAGCAGGCCGCGCGGATCGAGCGCTATCTCAGGGACGTGAGCGAGGTCCGCCGGCTGGGCACTGCCAATCAGAACGAGCAAGCCATCGCGCTGATCCACACGGCGATCGATCCGACGTTCTCCGGCTTGCTGACCGACGGCAACCGGATGGCCGAGGACATCGATACGTACATGCAGAGGGGCTCGGGCGACCTGACCGATCAGACCAACGAGACCCGCCGGACGCTGATGATCGTCAGCGGTCTCGGCATGCTGGCGGGGCTGCTGGCGGCGGTGTTCATCGCCACGGTCGGGATCACGCGGCCGCTCGACCGGCTGGTCAAGGTCCTGCAGCGGATGGCGCAGGGCGAGGTCGAGGCCGAGATCACCGAGGCCGCCCGAAGGGACGAGGTGGGCGCCGTCGGCAAGGCCGTCGAGGGTATCAAGGTCATGGTCGCCCGTAAGGCCGCCGAGGAAGCCGAGATGAAGCGCCGCGCCGACGAGGCGGCAGCGGCCGCGCGCAGGCGGACCATGGTGGAACTCGCGGACGGGTTCGAGCGGGCCGTGGGGAGCATCGTCGGGATGGTCTCGTCCTCGGCCACCGAGTTGCAGGCCACGGCCCAGACCATGACGTCGAGTGCGACCGAGACGGCCAGCCAGTCCACCACGGTGGCGGCCGCCGCCGAGCAGGCCTCCGCCAACGTCCAGACCGTGGCGGCCGCCGCCGAGGAGCTGGGCACCTCCGTGCAGGAGATCGGCCGGCAGGTCCTCGGCTCGGCCAACCTCGCGCAGGCGGCGGTCGGCGAGGCGGACGAGACCCAGCACCTCGTTCAGGCGCTCAGCCAGGCGGCGACGCGCATCGGCGATATGGTCGGGCTCATCGCGAACATCGCCGGCCAGACCAACCTGCTGGCGCTGAACGCCACGATCGAGGCGGCGCGGGCCGGCGAGGCCGGCCGCGGATTCGCGGTCGTCGCCGCCGAGGTCAAGGAGCTGGCCGGCCAGACCGCCCGGGCCACCGAGGAGATCAGCCAGCAGATCGGCCAGATCCAGGGTGTGACCGGCCAGGCGGTCTCGGCCATCGACACGATCGCCGCCCGGATCCGCGAGATCGACGCGGTCGCCGCCACCATCGCGGCGGCGGTCGAGGAGCAGGGCGCGGCCACGCAGGAGATCGTCCGCAACGTCTCGCAGGCGGCGGCCGGCACCGACGAGGTGACGAGCAACATCGCCGGCGTGGCGCGGGCCTCGGAAGAGACCGGCGCCGCGGCAGCCCAGGTTCTGGGAGCAGCCGGCGAGCTGTCGCGCCAGTCCGAGCATCTGGGCGTCGAGGTCTCCCGCTTTCTCGGGTCGGTCCGGGCGGCCTGAGGCCGATCAGCCGCCGACCCGCAGGACCTGCGTCCGGGTGCCGGCCTGCGCGAAGGCGTCCGGGTCCGCGCCGGTCATCCAGACCTGCCCCGGGAGGGCCTCGAGGGCCTCGAACAGGCCGGCCCGGCGGCGGGGATCGAGGTGGGCCGCCACCTCGTCCAGGAGGATCAGCGGGGCGATGCCGCTCATGGCCCGCACCAGCCGCGCGTGGGCGAGGACGAGGCCGATGAGCAGCGCCTTCTGCTCGCCCGTGGACGCCGTCCCGGCCGGCACGTCCTTCGGGCCGTGGCGGACCACGAGGTCGCTGCTCTGCGGCCCGATCAGCGTGCGGCCGGCGGCCCGGTCCCGATTGCGGCCGTTGCGGAGCGCCATGCGGTAGCGGTCCTCGGCCTCGAGGGCCGGCCAGACAGCGACCAGATCGTCGAGGTCGCCCTCGAGGCGGATGGCCGCCCAGGGGAAGGGCTGCGCGTCGTCCCGGGTCTCGGCGATCAGCCGGTCGAGGCGCTCGGCGGTCTCGCGCCGGGCGAGCGCCACGGCGACGCCGAGCTCCGCGACCTCCCGCTCCACCGCGTCGAGCCAGCGGTCGTCGTCGGGCCGCTCTTCCAGCAGGCGGTTGCGCGAGCGCAGGGCCCGCTCCAGCGCGGAGACCCGGGCGCCGTGGGCGGCGTCGACCGCCAGCACGAGACGGTCGAGGAACCGCCGCCGGTCTCCGGCCGCCCCGCGGAACAGGCCGTCGAGGTCGGGGGTCAGCCAGACGACCCGCAGGAACTCGCTGAACGCCACCGGCGAGGCCGCGGTGGCGCCATCGATCCGGCACAGCCGGCTCGCGCGCCCGTCGGGACCCGGCGGCTCGAGCCCGGTGCCGAGCCGGTGCTCGGCGCCGTCGCGGTCGAGGGTGAGCGAGACCGCGAATCCCCCCGGGCCGCCGCTGCGCGCCATGGCGGCGAACTCCGCCCGGCGCAGGCCCCGGCCCGGCACGAACAGCGAGAGCGCCTCGAGCAGGTTGGTCTTGCCCGCGCCGTTCTCCCCGACCAGCGCGACGAAGCGGGCCTCGGGCGTCAGTTCGAGGTCCGCGTGGTTGCGGAAATCGCGGGCGATCAGGCGGGTGACGCGCAGGCTCGACCCGTCGAGCTCGTCCCGCGGATCGCGGATGTCGCTCATCGGTGAACCGAGGGGTGAATCGAGGGGCCGAGACGCGCCGCGCTCAACCGTCCCTTGCTGTCTGACATCCCATCCAACCACCTCGCCCCGAGGCGCCCGCGTCAGCGGGCCGCGCGGGCGGGCTCCAGAAACCACATCGCCGTCCGGGGACCTCCCGCGCGGCCCCCCGCTTCACTCCGGCACCTCGGGACGAGGGCGGGACCGGGATCCGCGCGGCCGCCTCACACCCGCATCGGCATCAGCACGTACAGCGCCGGCGCGCCCTCGCGGTCCTGGATCAGGGTCGGCGAGCCGGGATCCGCGAGCTTGAACAGGGCGGTGTCGCCCTCGAGCTGCGCGGTGATGTCGAGGAGGTAGCGGGCGTTGAAGCCGATATCGAGGCCGGCCGCCTCGTAGTCGACGTCGAGTTCCTCGGTGGCACTACCGGAATCCGGGTTGTTCACCGAGAGCGCGAGGCGCCCTTCGGCGAGCCCGAGCTTCACCGCGCGCCCGCGCTCCGACGAGATCGTCGAGACCCGGTCCACGGCCTTCGCGAAGGCGTCGCGCTCGACGGTCAGCCGCTTGTCGTTGTTGGCCGGGATCACGCGCTGGTAATCCGGGAAGGTGCCGTCGATCAGCTTGGAGATCAGCGTCAGGCCGCCGGCGAAGCGCAGGCGGATCTTCGCGGGCGACAGGTCGACCGAGACGGTCTCGCCGCCGTCGTCGAGGAGCTTCTGAATCTCGGCGACCGCCTTGCGGGGCACGATCACGCCCGGCATGCCGACGCTGCCCTGCGGGGCCGGGATCTCGACGCGGGCGAGCCGGTGGCCGTCCGTTGCCACCGCCCGCATCGCCGGGCCGTTCTCGGTCTCCAGCGTGTGCAGGTAGATGCCGTTCAGGTAGTAGCGGGTCTCCTCGGTGGAGATCGCGAACTGGGTCTTCTCGATCAGCCGCTTCAGGTCGGCGGCGGCGATCTCGAAGCCGTGCGGCATCTCGCCGGCGGCGAGGTCCGGGAAGTCGCCCTCCGGCAGGGCGCCCAGGGCGAAGCGCGAGCGTCCGGACCGGATCGTCATCTGGCCGGACTCGCCGCCGGTCTCCAGGGAGACCTGCGCGCCGTCGGGGAGCTTGCGCACGATGTCGTAGATCACGTGCGCCGGCACGGTCGTGGCGCCCGCATCCGCCACGTCCGCCGGCACGCTCTCGGTCACCTCGATGTCGAGATCCGTCGCCCGGAGCTGGAGACCCGACCCTTCCGCGCGCAGGAGCACGTTCGACAGGATCGGGATCGTGTTGCGGCGCTCGACGACCCGGTGCACGTGGCCGAGCGACCTGAGCAGGGCCGCGCGCTCGACAGTGACTCTCATCGCAATACTCAAGTGATAGGGACGGCGCCGCGGCCGGCGACCGTCGCGGAATATGGCCGTTCAGCTTGGCGAAGGGGACAGGGGAACGCAAGGCCGCCGTCGGTGCACCGCACAGCGACCTCCGCGTCCAGGGCGGATGCCCATGTCCGGAGCGGGGTATCGGCCCCCGGCGGCCCGTGCGAAAGCGCCGCGACCGACCCGGACCCCCCATCCCGATCATGCTGCAGACCATCGACCCCGCGGGCAACACCGCAGACCCCTCGCAGGCCGCCCCGAGCGCTCCCCCGAGTGCTCGGCGGATCCTCGCCGCGAGCTTCGTCGGGACGGCGATCGAGTTCTTCGACTTCTACATCTACGCCACCGCCACCGCCCTGGTGATCGGCCCGGTCTTCTTCCCCGCCGGCGCGCCCGGCGTGCAGCAGCTCAGCGCCTTCGCGACCTTCGCCATCGCGTTCATCGCGCGGCCCGTCGGCGCGGCCCTGTTCGGGCATTTCGGCGACCGGGTCGGCCGCAAGGCGACGCTGGTGGCGTCGCTGCTGATCATGGGCATCTCCACGGTGCTGATCGGCTGCCTGCCGACCTACGCGTCGGTCGGCTGGTGGGCGCCGGCGGCGCTGTGCATCCTGCGCTGCGGGCAGGGGATCGGGTTCGGCGGCGAGTGGGGCGGCGCGGCGCTGCTGGCGGTCGAGAACGCGCCGCCGGGCCGGCGCGCGTGGTACGGCATCTTCCCGCAACTCGGGGCGCCGGTCGGCTTCGTCCTGGCCAATCTCGGCTTCCTCGCCCTCAGCTTCGGCCTGACGCCCGAGAGCTTCCAGGCCTGGGGCTGGCGCCTGCCGTTCCTGGCCTCGGCGGCGCTCGTCGGCGTCGGGCTCTACGTGCGCCTGAAGCTCACCGAGACGCCGGCCTTCAAGGCGGCGCTCAGCCAGGCGCGGCCGGAGCGCGTGCCCTTCGCCACCATGCTGACCCAGCACGGCCACGCCGTCCTGGTCGGTACCTTCGCGATGGTGGCGGTCTACGCGGTCTTCTATCTCTCCACCGTCTTCGCCCTGGGCTACGGCACCGGCACCCTCGGCTACAGCCGGCCGACCTTCCTGCTGTTCGAGTGCATCGCGGTCTGCTTCATGGCGCTCGGCACCGTCGTGTCGGGGGCCGCGGCCGACCGCTTCGGCCGCCGGCCTGTGCTGCTCTCCGGCATGGCCGTGACGTTCCTGCTGGGCTTCCTCATGGGGCCGATGCTGGGCCACGCCGCCGGCACCGGCACCGGCACCTGGCCGCCGGTCCTCGGCTTCCTGTGCCTCAGCCTCCTGACGATGGGGTGGGTGTTCGGACCGATGGGCGCCGTCCTGCCCGAGCTGTTCCCGACGCGGGTGCGCTACACGGGCGCCTCGGTGACCTACAACCTCGCGGGGATCCTGGGGGCCTCGGGGGCGCCCTACATCGCGCAGCAGCTCGCGGCCTACGGCGGCATCGGCTTCGTCGGGTTCTACCTAGCGGGGGCCGCGATCCTCAGCTTCCTCGCCGTGCTGGCCATGCCGGAGACTGCCGGCCGCTGACGGGACGGGCGGGCGCCGCCGGCCTCAGCGGCCGGCGCGATCCTGAGCCGCCGCCACGGTGGGCTCGAAGCGCCCGAGGAAGCGCGTCCGCTCCCACAGCTCGATCGCGTCGCGCCCGACCATCGCCCGGGCGCGGCGGCGCGCCTGCGTGTCGTCCTCGGCCGACAGGATCTCGGCCGCGCGGACGCGGCCCGCCCGGTCGAGCCGGAAGGCTCTGTAAGCGCGGCTCCGGTGAGCCGTTCCAGCATCCAGCGCGAGCATAGCGACATCCTCCGGGCCGGAACGTCCCGGAAGATGGTTAACCGTCGGTAAATCGCGGCTCTCGCGATCGAGGACGCGGTCCCGACGCGCCCGCTCGGCGGGGGCGGAGCTCCTCAGCTCCGCTTGTCGAGCGGGCGACCGAGGAGGCGGGCGAACTCGGCCTCGATCTCCTCCACCGAGAACGGGTTGCCGGATCCCTTCGCGTCGGGCGTGGGCGCGGACGGCGGCGGCGGCGGGGCCGGCACGGGCGGAGGGGGTTCGACCTTGGGCATCGCCGGCGGCGGCACGGGTTTGGCCGGAGGCGGAGGTGGAGGTGGGGGCGGCGGGGCCTCCGGCTCGTCGACCGGGGCGGGGGCGGGCACCGGCTCGACCGGGACGCTCGCCATCGCGGCGGCCAGCGGATCGACGCCCTCGGGCACCGGCGGGGCGGGCGCGGGCTGCGGCGGCGGCGTCACGGCCGAGGACGAGCGCGACAGGGCGGCCTGGAGCTGCCGGGCCATGTCGGACAGGACCACCGGATCGACCGACTTGCGCTCGGAGGGCACCGCGAGGCTCGGGGCCAGACGGGCGGTCTCCGGCTCCGCCGGTGCCGGCTCGGGCTTGCGCTCGGAGGCCGGGTTGGGCCGCGGCTCGATCAGCGGCGGCGCGGTCCGGCTCAGGATCCGCCGCGGGGCGACCGGCTCGCGCGGCGGGGGCGCGGGCGGCTCCACCGCCGGCGGCGCGATCGGCGGCGACACCATCGGCGGCGGCACCACCGGCTCGGGCGCGGGCGGCGCCGGGGGTTGAGGCGCGGGCGGCGCGGCACTCAGAGGTGCGGTGACGTCCTGGCCGGGCTCGTCGCCGCCGAACAGCCCGGGATCGAGGGGCAGCGTCACGGGCGGAGCGGAGGCCGAGCGCGGCACCGGCGACGGCACCACCACCGGCATCGCGAAGCCCGGATCGAACAGCGGTTCCGCGCGCCGGCCGCCGGATTCCGGCAGACCGCGGGGCGGCTCGGGCAGGCGGCCGCCCTGGACGAGGGGGTCCGGGAGCGGCTCGTCCAGCGGCTCCGGCGCCAGCTCCGGCCGGATCGCCGCCTCCGGCAGGGGCCGCTGGCCGCGCTGGATGTTGCGCTCGACCACCACGTCGTTGGGGCCGCCCACGAGGAGCAGGTGCTCGACATTGTCCCGGCGCAGCAGGATGAGCTGCCGGGCCCGGTCGAGCTCGTACACGTCGACGATCCCGAGGCGCGGCTGGCGCCCGCGGCTCCCGGACCGCCCCGGCAGGGCGAGGCTCCGGCCGGTGAGCCGGCGCACCGTGAACACGATCGCCGCGAGCGCCGTGAAGATGACGGCGAAGATCACGATATACTGGACGATGGGGGAGCCGTCAGAGCCGAACACGGATTGCAGCCATCGCAAGATTACGCACTCGCACGTTCCGACCGCCGCGGGTGCGCGCCGGCACGGACTTGATCCATACCACGCCGGAGGGGCGGCAAGGCAAACGACGTTAAGAGTTCGTTAACAGACCTTTTAATTGAGCGCGCGCAAGACAATAGGTCGGGACTGCGCCGCCGGCCCGGCCGAACCGGGGGTTCACTCCCCCGCGGCGCGAGCTGACGCGGGCACCGGCCGACCCGGAGATCGGGCTTAACGCGCCGTTAACCATGCAGGCGGCAGATTTTGCCGAGCCCGCTCGTCCCGGCGCGGCCACGCCATCCCGGAGGCGACCATGGCCCTCACCGATCTGCCCGTGCTGAGCATGCTGCGCACGCGGATGCAATGGGCGCAGGCGCGCCAGGGCGTGATCGCCGAGAACGTCGCCAACGCCGACATGCCGGGATTCAAGCCCCGCGACCTCGTGGAGCCGCGCTTCGACCGGGCGACCGGCGCCCTCGCCACCAGCGGCTCCGGCCTGACGCTCACGAGCGCGGGCCACATGGCACCGCCCGGCCAGACGGTCGGAGCCGACTCCAAGCGCGCCAAGGGCTTCGAGGTCCGGCCCAGCGGCAACGGCGTCAACCTCGAGGACGAGATGATGAAGGCCGGCGAGAACCAGGCGGACTACCAGCTCGCCGCCTCGCTGTACCAGCACAGCCTGACCACCCTGAAGATCGCGATCGGCAAGAGCTGACGCGCGACGACCGAATGTGGAGCGCCGACGGCCGCGGGGTCGCGGCAGCGGGAGGGTCCTGAGCCATGGAATTCACGAAGTCGCTGGCGGTGGCGGCCGCGGGCCTCAAGGCCCAGTCGGGCCGGATGCGCATCATCGCCGAGAACATCGCCAACGCCGATTCCGCGCCGGCCTCCGCCGGGGCGCAGCCCTACCGCCGCAAGATCCCGACCTTCACCAGCCACCTCGACGACGAGACCGGTGCCAAGCTCGTCGAGGCGGGGCGCGTCAGGCGCGACCCGTCGGCCTTCCGGACCAAGTACGAGCCCGGCAACCCCGCGGCCGACGCCCAGGGCGTGGTGCAGATGCCCAACGTCAACGCGCTGATCGAGAACATGGACCTGCGGGAGGCCCAGCGCTCCTACGAGGCGAACCTCAACATGATCAGCGCCACCCGCAAGATGCTGGCGCAGACCCTCGGCATCCTGAAGTGACCCCCGAAGCCCGCGGCAGGACCGCTTAGCAAGGACGCATGGCGATGGCTTCGAGCAACTTCGCGGCGGGTGCCTACGCGGCCGTCCAGGGCCTCGCCGGCGGCCGGCCCGCCCCCCGGGTGCAGCCGACGACCGGCACCGGCACCGACTTCATGCAGATGCTCGGGCAGACCCTGGACAGCGTCGGCGATGCCGGCCGTCGGGCCGATTCCCAGGCCGTCTCCGCGGCCGCCGGCAAGGCCAACGTCGTGGACGTGGTCACCGCGGTCGCCGAGAGCGAGACCGCCCTGCAGACCATGGTGGCGGTGCGCGACCGCATGATCTCCGCCTACGAGGAGATCATGCGGATGCAGATCTGACCGGCCGACCGTTTCCCCGCCCGCTCCCCCCGCACTGAGCGCACCCCCATGACCGGCCTCGCCATCCTCGACATCGCCCGCGACGGCATCTTCGTATTCCTCAAGGTGGCCGGGCCCCTGATGCTGGTCGCGCTCGCGGTCGGCCTCGCCGTGTCCCTGGTCCAGGCCCTGACGCAGATCCAGGAGCAGACGCTGATCTACGTGCCCAAGGTCGTGGCGGTGTTCGCCGCGCTCCTGCTGATGCTGCCCTTCATGGGTGACGCCATGGCCGGCTACATGACTCGCATCGCCGCCCGCATCGCGGCCGGCGGCTGATGCGCCCGCCGGCCGGGACAGGCGTGGCCCCCGCGTGCCATAGGGGCCGCGATGAACCTGCTCCTGCCCGGCATCGCCTCGGCCTACCTGATCACCTTCGCGCGCATCGGCACGCTGATCATGCTGATGCCGGGGATCGGCGAGCAGACGGTGTCGCCGCGCCTGCGCCTCGCCTTCGCGCTGCTCACGTCCCTGGTGCTGTTCCCGACCGTGCGCCCGCTGCTCGGCGGCACGGAGGGCGTGGCCGGCCCGCGGCTGATCGGGCTCCTATTCGGCGAGACGATCATCGGGCTGGTGCTCGGCCTCACGGTGCGGATGATCCTCGCCGCCCTTCAGACCGCCGGGGTGATCATCTCGGCGCAGGTCGGGCTGTCCTACGCAATGACGGTGGATCCGAGCCAGGGCGGCCAGCAGGTGGCGATCGGCAACTTCCTGTCGTTGCTCGGGATCACGCTGATCTTCGCCGCGGACCTGCACCATCTCGCCATCGAGGGCGTGGCCCGCAGCTACGTGGTGCTGCCCCCCGACGGCGTGCCGTCCTTCTCGGATGCGCTGATGCTGGCCACGAAGGCGCTGGCCCGAGGCTTCACCCTGGCGGTGCAGATCGCCGGCCCATTCATCGCCTTCGGGATCCTGTTCAACCTGGGTCTCGGCGTGCTGTCGCGGCTGATGCCCCAGATGCAGGTGTTCTTCCTGGCGGTCCCGGCCTCGGTGCTGATCGGCATGCTGCTGCTGATGGGCTGCCTCGGCGTCATGATGGGCGTCTTCCTGGACGACCTGGGCCGGTATCTCGGGGATTACGTCGGCCGCTGAGCGGCCGGACCGCCCGTGCCCCGACGATGCCCACGCTCTGAGCCCGACGCGCGATGGCCGACGATACCGACGACGAGGACAAGACCGAGGAGCCGTCCCAACGACGGCTCGATCAGGCGATCGAGCGCGGCGACGTCGCGACCAGCACCGAGATCAACACCTTCGCGATACTGGCCGCGTTCACCCTGGCGCTGCTGGTCGCGGCCCCGACCATCGCCACGAACCTGCTGCACGGGCTCAAGGCCTACCTCGCCAACGCCCATACCCTGCCGGACGACGCCACGGCCATGAAGGCGGCCATGACGCGCGGCCTGTGGCTGTGGCTCCAGGCGGTGGCGGTGCCGGTCGGGCTGGCGGTCGTGGCCGGGCTGGCCGCGGGGCTCCTGCAGCACCCGCTGGTCTTCTCCGCCGAGACGCTGATGCCGAAATTCTCGCGCCTCTCGCCGATGGCGGGCGTGAAGCGGCTCCTCGGCGTCGAGGCCCTGTTCCAGTTCGGCAAGGGGCTGGCGAAGATCGCCGCCGTGGGCGTGGTCGGCGCGGTGATGCTGTGGAACGACCGCGACCGGCTGGAAGTGTTCGCACAGCTGGACCCGGCCGCCTCCATGCCGGCGATCCTGTCCCTCAGCCTGAAGCTGCTCGCCGGCATGCTGTGCATGCACCTCGCGATCACCCTCGGCGACGCGCTCTACGCGCGGTTCCGCTGGCGCAAGCGCCACCGGATGTCGAAGGAGGAGCTCAAGCAGGAGATGAAGGAGTCGGAGGGCAATCCCGAGGTGAAGGGTCGCCTGAAGCAGCTCCGGATGGCCCGGGTGAAGAAGCGCATGATGGCCGCGGTCCCCACCGCCACCGTCGTGGTGACGAACCCCACCCACTACGCGGTGGCACTGCGCTACGAGACCGGCATGGCCGCGCCGGTCTGCGTCGCCAAGGGCGTCGACGCGCTCGCCCTGCGTATCCGCGCGGTGGCGGCCGAGCACGGGGTCGCGGTGATCGAGAACCCGCCGCTCGCCCGGGCGCTCCACGCCACCGTGGAGATCGACCGGGAGATCCCGGCCGAGCACTACCGCGCGGTGGCGGAGGTCATCGGGTTCGTGCTGCGCCTGCGGAGACGGGCGGCGTAGCCCCGCGCAATCCGCGCGCCGCGCCGTCTCGCCGAACGCCCGGTGGGGCGAAAGCCACGCTTCCTCCACCTTTTTTCGCGAGGCTGTGTCAAGGCTTGGCGCGACGAGACTGATGCCGCGCCCCGCATGTCCTGATATGGCCGGCGGACTAACCGGGTGACTGTTCTGGAATGAAGCCGATGGCCGACGTCACTGGACCTCCGGCGCCCGCCGCGGGCCCGCAGAATTCGGGTCCCCCGGTCGCGCCGGCCTCGTCCCTGCTGGGAACGGGCTCGATCGACCGCTCGGAACAGCCGGGCCGGGTCGGCCTGCTCCTCGTGCTCGCCGGCCTGCTGGTCGGCGCGGCCATCGGCCTGTCCTTCGTGGCCAACGAGCAGGCCCAGTCGCTGATCGTCTGGCTGCTGGCCCTGCTGGCCATGGCGGGCGTGTTCTTCCTGTTCGCCCTCGCCATCGGAGCGCTCCAGCTCAGCGGCAGCGCCGCCCGGGACGACATCACCAAGGGCATCGTCGACGCCTCGCCGGACGGCCAGCTGGTCGTCGAGGACGGCGGCCGGCTGATCTACGCCAACGAGGCCTATCTCCGGATCGCCAGCGGCGACACCTTCTCCAACCTCGCGCCGGTGGAGCGCATCCTCGTCGGCTCGCCGGAGGTCTCCGAGGCGGTCTACCGCCTGTCGCAGGCCTCACGCGACGCCCGGGCCCACACCGAGGAGGTGCGGATGTCGCCGCCCCTCGGCCCAACGGCCGGCGAGCGCGGCTTCGGCTGGTACCGGGTCTCGGTGCGGCCCCTCGCGCGCCCGCGCCGGGCGGCCTCCCTCTGGACGGTGGCCGACATCACCGCCGAGCGGGAGCGGCAGGAGAACGTCTTCCAGGAACTCCAGCACGCCATCGACTACCTCGACCACGCCCCGGCGGGCTTCCTGTCGATCGATCCGGCGGGCGCCATCGTCTACATGAACGCGACCCTGGCGGCCTGGCTCGGCTACGACCTCGCCAGCGTCGGCCCCGGCGGCCCGCACCTCACCGAGATCGCCCCGGAGGCGGACGTGCTGGTGCGCACGGCCGGCCTGCCGGGCGAGGTCCGCACCGACCGCTTCGACCTCGACCTGCGCCGCCGCAACGGTCACACCCTGCCGGTCCGGCTCTACCACCGGGTCGCCTTCGGCAAGGACGGCAAGCCCGGCTCGTCGCGGACCTTCGTGATCAACCGCTCCGCCGGGGCCGAGACCGACGAGCCGCAGCGCGCCGCCGAGGTCCGGCTGGCCCGCTTCCTCAACAACTCGCCGATCGCCATCGCGACCCTCGACAGCGGCGGCCGGATCGCCCGCGCCAACGCCTCGTTCACGCGCCTGTTCGGCACGGTCCCGCGGCAGGCCGACGACGGCGCCCCGGACGGGGAGGGCGTGCCGCGGGTCGAGCCCAACGTCGCCGACTCGGTGGCCGACCGGACCGCCCTGGAGGCCGGGCTCGCCCGCGCCGCGAGCGGGCGGACCGACCCGGAGCCGATCGAGGTCCAGCTCAACGGGCCCGGCGGCCGCTCGGCCCGGGTCTGGCTCAGCCCGGCCGACGGCGGCGATGCCGGCCAGCAGACCGACGAGGCCGAGCGGGTGATCCTCTACGCCCTCGACACGACGGCGCAGCGCCAGCTGGAGCAGCAGGTCGCCCAGGCCCAGAAAATGAACGCGGTCGGCCAGCTCGCCGGCGGCATCGCGCACGACTTCAACAACGTCCTGCAGGCGATCATCGGCTACTCGGACCTGCTGCTCGCGAGCCACCGGCCGACCGACCCGGCCTTCCAGGACATCATGCAGATCAAGCAGAACGCCAACCGGGCGGCGGGCCTCGTCCGCCAGCTCCTGGCGTTCTCCCGCCGGCAGACGCTGCGCCCGGAGGTGATGAATGTCGGGGAGGCGCTCTCCGAGCTGACCCTCCTCCTCAAGCGGCTGCTCGGCGAGCGCGTCGCGCTGGAGCTGAAGCACGGCCGCGAGGTCTGGCCCGTGAAGGCCGACGTCAACCAGTTCGAGCAGGTGATCGTCAATCTGGCGGTCAACGCCCGCGACGCCATGCCGGAGGGCGGCAAGCTGATGATCCGCACCGAGAACGTCTCCGATCCGGGGGCGGCCGCCGGGGCGGAGGGGCGCGGTGGGGCGCCGGCGGGCGACCACGTGCTGATCGAGGTGCGCGACACCGGCCAGGGCATCCCGCCCGAGCTGATGGAGAAGATCTTCGAGCCGTTCTTCACCACCAAGGAGATCGGCAAGGGCACCGGCCTCGGGCTCTCGACGGTGTTCGGCATCGTCAAGCAGTCCGGCGGCACCATCGACGTGCAGTCGAAGGTCGGGGAGGGCACGGCCTTCCGCATCTACCTGCCGCGTCACGTGCCCGTGGCGGAGCCCGAGGAGGTGCCGGTCGCGGCGGCCGAGCCGGCACTGCCGCGCGCGGAGCCGCTCGCGCCGGCTTCCACCACCGCCCATCCCGATTCCGGGTCGGACGCCAAGCCGGTCACCGCGCCGGCCGCGGGCGGCGACGCCGCTGTGCCGAAGGGGGAGACGCCGCCCGCCAAGGTCGACAAGCCGGCGCCGCGCAAGCCCGCCGCCGATCATACGGGGCAGGGGACCATCCTGCTCGTCGAGGACGAGGACCCGGTGCGGGCGGTCAACAGCCGGGCGCTCTCGGCCCGCGGCTACACGGTGCTGGAGGCGGCCTCGGGCCTCGAGGCCCTGGCGATCGTCCGCGAGGGCGCGCAGACCATCGATCTCGTCGTCTCCGACGTGGTCATGCCCGAGATGGACGGCCCGACGCTCCTGCGGGAGGTGCGCAAGCATCAGCCCGACCTGAAGGTGATCTTCGTGTCCGGCTACGCCGAGGACGCGTTCCGCAAGAACCTGCCCGAGGGTGAGACCTTCAACTTCCTGCCCAAGCCCTTCAGCCTGAAGCAGCTCGTCGAGACCGTGAAGAAGACGATGGCGGACTGATTGGCCCGTCGCGTCCGGTCACCGTCGCTCAACGAAGAGCGGCCCCGGAGAGACTCCGGGGCCGCGCATCTTCGAACGTCGCAAGGTCCGCCGCGCGCCGTCGCCGGCCCGCGGCGGCGCGCGGCGGCGCGGCCTAGGCCTCGCCCTCGTCGAGATCGTCCGCCGTCGGGGCGGCGTTCTCCAAGATCTTCTCGGCGACCAGACCGGAATTCTGCCGGATCGAGCCCTCGATCTCGGCGGCGATCTTCGGATTGTCGCGCAGGAAGCCCTTCGAGTTCTCGCGGCCCTGGCCGAGGCGCTGGCTGTTGTACGAGAACCAGGCGCCGGACTTCTCGACGATGCCGGCCTTCACGCCGAGGTCGATCAGCTCGCCGACCTTCGACACGCCCTCGCCGAACATGATGTCGAACTCGACCTGCTTGAAGGGCGGGGCGACCTTGTTCTTCACCACCTTGACGCGGACCTGGTTGCCGATCGCCTCGTCGCGGTCCTTGAGCGTCGAGATGCGGCGGATGTCGAGGCGCACCGAGGCGTAGAACTTCAGGGCGTTGCCGCCCGTGGTCGTCTCAGGGCTGCCGTACATGACGCCGATCTTCATTCGGATCTGGTTGATGAAGATGACCATGCAGTTCGAGCGCGAGATCGAGCCGGTCAGCTTGCGCAGGGCCTGGCTCATCAGGCGGGCCTGGAGGCCCGGCTGGCTCTCGCCCATCTCGCCCTCGATCTCGGCCCGCGGGGTCAGCGCGGCCACCGAATCGACCACCAGCACGTCGATGGCGCCCGAGCGCACCAGCGTGTCGGTGATCTCGAGCGCCTGCTCACCCGTGTCGGGCTGGGAGATCAGCAGGTCGTCGAGGTTCACGCCGAGCTTGCGGGCGTAGACCGGGTCGAGGGCGTGCTCGGCATCCACGAAGGCGCAGACGCCGCCCTTCTTCTGGGCCTCCGCGATCGTGTGGAGCGCCAGCGTCGTCTTGCCGGACGATTCCGGACCGTAGATCTCGATCACCCGGCCGCGCGGCAAGCCGCCGACGCCGAGCGCGATGTCGAGGCCCAGCGAGCCGGTCGAGACGGTCTCGACCTCCTGGACCTTGTCGTTCTTGCCGAGCCGCATGATCGAGCCCTTGCCGAAGGCGCGCTCGATCTGAGCCAGGGCAGCGTCAATGGCCTTGGACTTGTCCTTGTCCACCGGGGGCATGTCGACCACTTTCAATGCGGGCTGGGCCATCTGGCGGGCTCCTTATGAAGGGGTTGGACGCAGTTCACAACGCGCGTCGCCACCGCCTTTATGTACCCGTTTTGTTCTCAGCCAGCAAGGCCGCAACGCGGTTTTGCCGGACGCAAGTCACGAAATCCCGGCTCGAGCCCCGGATGCCCCGCGACAGCAATCCAATCCGGTAATCGCCCGCGAGGACCCGTACGAACGCCGACACAACGCGCTGGACGGGACGACCGCCAGCCGCAATGGCGACGCCTCCCGCGGTCCCGCAGCAGGCTCGGCCCGCCGGCGACCGGGACCCGACCGCCAGACATGCGGCCGAAAACGACGACGCCCGGCACGAATCCGGCTCTCGCGAGTCGAATTGCGTCCGGGCGTTCGTCGTACCGGTCACCGGGCATCCCCGGGATGGTCACCCCAGAGGAGGCACCATCCCGCGACGCCGCGGGCCGGGATCTGGCGGACGCGGAGACCGCAGCCGCCGGGATCCCGGGATCAGGCGGCCTCGCCGGCCTCGGCCTGGGCGGCCTCGCCCTCGACCAGCTTCCAGGTCTTGGTCTTGGAGAACGGACGGCACTCCTCGATGAACACCGTCTGCCCGACCTTGGCGACATTGCCCTCGTCGTGCGCGTGGTAGTTCTTCGACCGCCGCACGGTCTTCTTCATCACCGGGTGCGTGAAGCGGCGCTCCACCTTCACCACGATGGTCTTCTCACCCTTGTCGCTGACGACGGTGCCCTGAAGGATGCGCTTCGGCATGGTTGTCTCCTAAAACCCGCCTCAGCCCTTGGCCTGCTGCAGCGTCTTGGAACGCTGCAGAGTCCGGACACGGGCGATGTCGCGACGGACCTCGCGGACGCGGGCGACGTTCTCGAGCTGGCCGGTGGCCCCCTGGAAGCGCAGGTTGAACTGCTCCTTCTTGAGGTTGATCAGCTCGTCATTCAGCTGATCCGGCGACAGCGCCTTCAGATCAGACAGTCTCTGGGTCGACTTCACGATATCCTCCGTTCAGTCGGCGATGCGCTGGACGACCCGCGTGCGGATCGGGAGCTTCGCGGCGCCGAGGCGGAGTGCCTCCTTGGCGATGTTCTCGGCAACGCCGTCGACCTCGAACATGATCCGGCCGGGATGGACCCGGGCCGCCCAGTAATCCGGGGCGCCCTTACCGGAGCCCATGCGGACCTCGGTCGGCTTCGACGACACCGGGACGTCCGGGAACACCCGGATCCAGACGCGGCCCTGGCGCTTCATCTCGCGGGTGATCGCGCGGCGGGCCGCCTCGATCTGGCGGGCAGTGACGCGCTCGGGCTCCACCGCCTTCAGGCCGAACTGGCCGAAGTTCAGCTCGAAGCCGCCCTTGGCCGCACCGTGGATGCGGCCCTTGAACTGCTTGCGGAAGCGGGTCTTTTTCGGTTGCAGCATGGCTTCCTACCTTACGCGTGCTCGCGCTCGCGGCGTCCGCGCTCGCGGCCGCCCTCGCCATCGCGCTCACGGCGTCCGCCAGAGCGGCCGCCCTCTTCCTGGGCCTTCTTGTCCTGGGCCATCGGATCGTGCTCGAGGATCTCGCCCTTGAACACCCACACCTTGATGCCGCAGGTCCCGTAGGTCGTGAACGCCGTGGCGGTGCCGTAATCGACGTCGGCGCGCAGCGTGTGCAGCGGGACGCGGCCCTCACGGTACCATTCCTGGCGGGCGATCTCGGCGCCGCCGAGACGGCCCGAGCAGTTGATCCGGATGCCCTCGGCGCCCAGACGCATGGCCGACTGCACGGCCCGCTTCATGGCGCGCCGGAAGGCGACGCGGCGCTCGAGCTGCTGGGCGATCGAGTCGGCCACCAGGGTGGCGTCGATCTCGGGCTTGCGCACCTCGACGATGTTGATGGTCACGTCGGCCTTCGTCATCGTGCCGACGAGCTTGCGCAGCTTCTCGATGTCCGCGCCCTTCTTGCCGATCACCACGCCCGGACGACCCGAGTGAATGGTGACCCGGCACTTCCGGTGCGGGCGCTCGATGACGATCTTGGAGACCGCCGCTTGCTTGAGCTGCTTCATGAGGGCGGCGCGGATCGCGACGTCCTCGTGCATGAGCTTCGCGTAGTCGCCCTTGTTGGCGAACCAGCGGGAATCCCAGGTCCGGTTGATGCCGAGCCGGAGACCGATCGGGTTGACTTTCTGACCCATCAGATCCTCCTCAAGCCGCTTCGGCTTGGCGGACTTCGCGAACCACGATGGTGAGGTTCGAGAAGGGCTTCAGGATGCGCGCGCCGCGGCCGCGGGCGCGGGCGTGGAAACGCTTGAGAACCAGCGCCTTGCCCACGAAGGCCTGGGACACGACGAGGTCGTCGACGTCCAGGTCGTGGTTGTTCTCGGCGTTGGCGATGGCGCTCTCAAGGCACTTCTTGACCTCGGTCGAGATCCGCTTGCGCGAGAACTGCAACTCGGCGAGCGCCGTGTCGACCTTCTTGCCGCGGATCATCTGCGCCACGAGGTTGAGCTTCTGCGGGCTGACGCGCAGCATGCGCGCGACGGCCTTCGCCTCGTTCTCGGGGAGCGCGCGGGGGGTGGCTTGCTTGCCCATCTCAGCGCCTCTTCGCCTTCTTGTCGGCCGCGTGGCCCGGGAAGGTGCGGGTCGGCGAGAACTCGCCGAACTTGTGCCCGACCATCTCCTCGGTGACGTAGACCGGGATGTGCTTCTGCCCGTTGTGCACACCGAAGGTGAGCCCGACGAACTGCGGGAGGATCGTGGAGCGGCGGCTCCAGATCTTGATGACCTCGGAGCGCGAGGAGCCCCGCGCCGCCTCGGCCTTCTTGAAGAGGTAGCCGTCGACGAACGGCCCCTTCCAGAGAGAGCGTGCCATAGCGATTACTTCTTGCGGTTGTGGCGGCTGGACAGGATGAACACGTCGGTCCGCTTGTTGGACCGGGTCTTCTTCCCCTTGGTGGGCACGCCCCAGGGCGTGACCGGGTTGCGGCCGCCCGAGGTGCGACCCTCGCCGCCGCCGTGCGGATGGTCGACCGGGTTCATCGCCACACCGCGGTTGTGCGGGCGCTTGCCGAGCCAACGGTTGCGCCCGGCCTTGCCGAGCGAGATGTTCATGTGGTCCGGGTTCGAGACCGCGCCGACGCTGGCGAAGCACTGGCCGTGGACCAGGCGCTGCTCGCCCGAGTTCAGGCGGAGCGTCACGTAGCCCTGGTCGCGGCCGACGATCTGCGCGTAGTTGCCGGCCGAGCGGGCGATCGCGCCGCCCTTGCCGATCTTCAGCTCGACATTGTGGACGATCGTGCCCACCGGCATCGAGCCGACCGGAGCGGCGTTGCCCGGCTTGATGTCGACGCTCTCGCCGGCCACCACCTTGTCGCCCGGCTGCAGGCGCTGCGGGGCCAGGATGTAGCTCTGCTTCCCGTCGGGGAAGTTGATCAGCGCGATGAACGCCGTGCGGTTCGGATCGTACTCGATCCGCTCCACCGTGGCGGCGACGCCGAGCTGCTCGCGACGCTTGAAGTCGACGTTGCGCAGCACGCGCTTGTGGCCGCCGCCGCGGAAGCGGACGGTGATGCGGCCGAGATTGTTGCGGCCGCCGGAGGACGACTTGCCCTCCGTCAGCGCCTTCACCGGCTTGCCCTTGTAGAGCTCACGGCGGTCGACGAGCACGAGCTGGCGCAGGCTCGGCGTGACCGGTTTGAATGTCTTCAAGGCCATCGGCTTGGATCCCTAAATCCCGTCCTCAGAGCCCGGTCGTGACGTCGATCGAGTGGCCCTCGGCCAGGGTCACGATCGCCTTCTTCACGTCGGAGCGCTGTCCGCGGAGACCGCGGAAAATCTTCTTCTTACCCTTGGTGACAAGGGTGTTCACGGCCGTGACCTTCACGTCGAACAGCTTCTCGACGGCCTCCTTGATCTGAGGCTTCGTCGCCTTGGGGGCGACGCGGAAGACGACCTTGTTCTGCTCGGTCAGGTTGGTCGCCTTCTCGGTGATGACCGGGGAGACGACGATGTCGTAGTGGCGCGGATCGGCACTCATTTGAAACGCTCCTCCAGCGCGTCGACGGCAGCCTTCGTCAGGACGAGCGTGTCGCGGCGCAGGATGTCGTAGACGTTGATGCCCTGCACGGGCAGCACGTCGATCTGCGGGATGGCGCGGGCGGCCCGGCCGAAATTCACGTCGACCTCGGCACCGCCGATGATCAGCGCGTTCGAGAGGCCCATCTTGCCGAAGCGCTCGATGAGACCCTTGGTCTTGTGATCCTCGATCTTGATGTCGTCGACGACGATCAGGGTCGAGGCCTTGGCCTTGGCCGACAGGGCGTGGCGCAGGGCCAGGGCGCGGACCTTCTTGGGCAGGTCGTGGCTGTGGTCGCGCGGCACGGGGCCGAAGGCGCGCCCGCCGCCGCGGAACTGCGGCGCCGAGGCCGCGCCGTGGCGGGCGTTACCGGTGCCCTTCTGCTTGTAGAGCTTCTTGCGGGTCCGGTTCACGTCCGAGCGGTTCTGCACGGCGTGGGTACCGGCGCGCCGCTTGGCGAGCTGCCAGCGGACCATGCGCTGCAGCAGGTCGGCGCGCGGCTCCAGGCCGAAGATCTCTTCGTTCAGCTCGACCGAGCCGGCGCCGGCACCGTCGAGGGTTTTGATATCGAGCTTCATCACGCGGTCTCCTCAGCCGCAGGGGCCTCGGTCGCCGGGGCGGAGGCGCCGTTCTCGCGGAACTTGCCCGGCAGCGGAACGTCGGCGGGGAGCTTGCGCTTCACCGCGTCGCGGATCTGGATCCAGCCGCCTGCGACGCCCGGGACCGCGCCCTCGACCAGGATCAGGCCGCGCTCGGGATCGGTGCGCACGACGCGCAGGTTCTGGGTGGTGACCCGCTCGACGCCGAGGTGACCCGGCATCTTCTTGTTCTTGAAGGTCTTGCCCGGATCCTGGCGGCCGCCGGTCGAACCGATCGAGCGGTGCGAGATCGACACGCCGTGGGTGGCGCGCAGGCCGCCGAAGTTCCAGCGCTTGATACCGCCGGCGAAGCCCTTACCGGTCGTGGTGCCGGTGACATCCACGAACTGGCCGGGGATGAAGTGGTCCGCGGTGATCTCGGCGCCGACCGGGATCAGCGCGTCCTCGGACACGCGGAACTCGGCGAGCTTCTTCTTCGGCTCGACCTTGGCGACCGCGAAGCGGCCCCGCTCGGCGGCCGAGACGTTCTTGACCTTGGCCTTGCCGACGCCGACCTGCAGCGCGACGTAGCCGTTCTTCTCGACGGTGCGGTGGGCAACCACCTGGCACTGATCGATCTTGAGCACGGTGACGGGGACATGCTCCCCCGCGTCCGTGAAGACGCGGGTCATGCCGACCTTCTGTGCGATGACGCCTGAGCGCATAGGTTCTCTCCCTCGCGCGATGAAACGGTAAGCTCTAAGTCCTCAGCGGACTCAGAGCTTGATCTCCACGTCCACGCCGGCGGCGAGGTCGAGCTTCATCAGCGCGTCCACGGTCTGAGGCGTCGGATCGACGATATCGAGCACCCGCTTGTGCGTGCGCATCTCGAACTGCTCGCGCGACTTCTTGTCGATGTGGGGCGAGCGGTTCACGGTGAACTTGGCGATGTGCGTCGGGAGCGGGATCGGGCCGCGGATGGTCGCGCCCGTACGCTTGGCCGTGGAGACGATCTCCTTGGTCGACGCATCGAGGATGCGGTGATCGAACGCCTTGAGGCGAATGCGGATGTTCTGACCGTTCATGATCCTGGAACCTTGAGAGGGACGGCGGGGTACGCGAGGCCTTCACCCCGCCGCGCCCTGCTAAGGATGCTTGCTCGAGCTCAGTCGTTGATGGCGGCGACGACGCCGGCGCCGACGGTGCGGCCGCCCTCGCGGATGGCGAAGCGCAGCTTCTCCTCCATGGCCACCGGCACGATCAGCGCCACGTCCATGGTCACGTTGTCGCCCGGCATCACCATCTCGGTGCCCTCCGGCAGCGTGCAGATCCCGGTCACGTCCGTGGTCCGGAAGTAGAACTGCGGCCGGTAGTTGGTGAAGAACGGCGTGTGGCGGCCGCCCTCCTCCTTGGTCAGGATGTACGCCTCGGCCTTGAACTTCGAGTGCGGCTTCACCGAACCCGGCTTGCACACGACCTGGCCGCGCTCCACGTCCTCGCGCTTCGTGCCGCGCAGCAGCACGCCGACGTTGTCACCCGCCTGCCCCTGGTCGAGCAGCTTGCGGAACATCTCCACGCCCGTCACCGTCGTCTTGGTGGTCGCCCGGATGCCGACGATCTCGACTTCCTCGCCCACCTTCACGATGCCGCGCTCGACGCGACCCGTCACCACCGTGCCGCGGCCCGAGATCGAGAACACGTCCTCGATCGGCATCAGGAACGGCATGTCGATCGGACGCTCCGGCTGCGGGATGTAGCCGTCCACGGTCGCCATCAGCGCCAGGACCGCCTCCTTGCCGATCTTCGGCTCCTTGTCCTCGAGCGCCATCAGCGCCGAGCCCTTGGTGATCGGGATGTCGTCGCCCGGGAAGTCGTACTTGGAGAGCAGCTCGCGCACCTCCAGCTCGACCAGCTCCA
>NZ_FOCS01000016.1:0-146958 GCF_900110155.1 Methylobacterium sp. UNC300MFChir4.1
GTCCACGGTCGCCATCAGCGCCAGGACCGCCTCCTTGCCGATCTTCGGCTCCTTGTCCTCGAGCGCCATCAGCGCCGAGCCCTTGGTGATCGGGATGTCGTCGCCCGGGAAGTCGTACTTGGAGAGCAGCTCGCGCACCTCCAGCTCGACCAGCTCCAAGAGCTCCTCGTCGTCGACCATGTCGACCTTGTTGAGGAACACCACCAGCGCCGGGACGCCGACCTGGCGGGCCAGCAGGATGTGCTCGCGGGTCTGCGGCATCGGGCCGTCGGCCGCCGACACCACCAGGATCGCGCCGTCCATCTGCGCCGCGCCCGTGATCATGTTCTTCACGTAGTCGGCGTGGCCGGGGCAGTCCACGTGCGCGTAGTGACGGTTCTGCGTCTCGTACTCCACGTGCGCCGTCGAGATCGTGATCCCGCGCGCCTTCTCCTCAGGCGCCTTGTCGATCTGGTCGTAGGCCGTGAACGTCGCCCCGCCCGTCTCGGCCAGGACCTTCGTGATCGCCGCCGTCAGAGACGTCTTGCCGTGATCGACGTGGCCGATCGTGCCAATGTTGCAGTGCGGCTTGGTGCGGGAGAACTTTTCCTTGCCCATGATTCCCATTCCTGCGGCGGGGACCACGCAAGGGCCCCGAATCCTGGTCCGCCGCCCCGAAGTTCCGACAGGGGCGAAAAACGCGGTCCGCTTAGAGGGTCGGCCGCCAGGGATCAAGCTCCGCGACGCGCGGGGGCCCGCCGACTGACCGCGCTGTCAAGCTGCGGATGCGAGTCTTGAACGGAGAAAGATCAATCACAGGCAGTATCCGCGCCGCTTTCGCGCCACAGTGTGGCTTCGCGGGCATAGCGGGATCCGTGCGGCCGAGCTTAAGTGGCGACAACAACGCGTCACCTCGGACCCCCGCCATGATGAAGAAGCTCCTCCTCGCCACCGCCGCGACGGCCCTGGTCACGACGGCCGCCTCCGCCGCCGACCTGCCGCGTCGCGCCGCCCCGCCGCCGGTCTTCACGCCGGTGCCGGTCTTCACCTGGACGGGCTTCTACGCCGGTCTCGAGTCCGCCTACACCTTCACCGACCGTGAGCGCATCACGACCGTCGGCGTCCAGCCCGGCAACGCCACCAACGTCGCCCTCGGCCGCCGCCCGTTCGCGACCTCGACCTCGCAGGACGGCTTCGCCAACATCGGCGGCACCGCCGGCTACAACTACCAGTTCACGCCGGGCGCCGGCATCGTCGTCGGTATCGCCAACAGCATCGACTGGACGGACATCACCAAGAACCGGGTCGTGCTCGGCACCGGCAACGTCGCCGGCGGCCCGCCGAACATCAGCCAGTTCCGCCAGAGCCTCGACTGGCTCGGCACCCTCACCGGCCGCGTCGGCTACGCCTTCGACCGCGTCCTGGTCTACGGGATGGGCGGCCTCGCCTACGGCAACGTGTTCCACGACGCCAACTTCTACACCCCGGGCGGCCGCCTGCAGTTCGCCGGCCGCTACGACGACTTCAAGACCGGCTTCGCCTACGGCGGCGGCATCGAGTTCGCCCTGCCGACCGACAGCTTCCTGAACACCTTCGCGCTCGGCCGCTACATCGGCATCAAGTACGACGCCATCACGGTGAAGGCCGAGTACCTGCACTACGACCTCGGCAGCCAGAACGTGCTCGTCGGCGCGGTCCCGGGCGTGGGCAACGGCGCGTACATCTCGCGCTTCCGCACCGAGGGCAGCATCGTCCGCGCCGGCTTCAACTACAAGTTCGGCGGCATCTGAGTCGGACGACCCCGGGGGCTCCCCGGCGGATCCCAGCGAGGGCGGGTTCCGGCATCGGCGCCCGCCCTTTTTCGTGGGTCGCGCGCGCCGCGCGGCCGGCGCGTGAGACCCGGATCGCGCCCCGCGAACCGCGACCGGGATCGCGGCCCGAGCCGCCGAGAGCCGCGTCAGCAGGCGCGCAGGTGCGCGACCAGCCGCGCGGCCGCCTCATCCGCGGCGCCGGTATTGAGGATCGTCAGGTCCGCGGTGACGCTGCCCTCGCGGGCGAGACGCGCGGCCAGGTCGCCGTCCTGCGCGCGGCCGCGGGCGGCGATGCGCCGCGCCAGGATCTCGGGCGGCGCCGTAATCTCGACGACGCTCACCCGCCGGCCGGACTCCCGCGCCCCCGCGACGACGCGGCGCGAGACGTTGCAGACCACCACGTGGCCTTCCGCGACCCGCCGGCCGACCGCCTCCGGGAGCGCGTAGCCGAGGCCGTGGGCGCGCCAGCTCAGGGTGAAGCGCCCGGCCGCGCAGCCCTCGGCGAAGGCGGCCTCGTCGATCTCGTCGTTGTCCTCGTCGGCCGAGGGCGGGCGGGTGACGAGGCGGCGCGGGAAGACGTAGCGCGGGTCGTCGGCGAGCGCCGCCCGGGCGAGCCGGATCAACGTGTCCTTGCCGGCCCCGCTCGGGCCGACCACGAGGACGAGGCAGCCCGCCATCAGGCGACCCGCCGGCCGGCGCGCCAGACCTGGCGGACCACCGGCACGCCCTCGGCCCGCTGCACGCGCACGAGGTCGGCCCGCAGCCCGGGCGCCAGGGCGCCGCGATCGGTCAGGCCGGTGGCGCGGGCGGGGTTCGACGTGACGGTGGCGAGCGCCGCGGGCAGCGTGATCCCGGGCGCCTGCTCGGGCAGCAGGAAGGCCGCCATCAGCAGGCTCGCCGGCACGTAGTCCGACGACAGGATGTCGAGGTGCCCGGCCTCGGCCAGCGCCAGGGCCGCGACGTTGCCGGAATGCGAGCCGCCGCGAATCAGGTTCGGCGCGCCCATCATCACGGTGATGCCCAGCCTGTGCGCGGCCTCGGCCGCCTCCAGGGTGGTGGGGAACTCGGCCAGCCGCACGCCCTCGCCGACCGCGAGGTCAACGTCGGCCAGGGTGGTGTCGTCGTGGCTCGCGAGCGGGATGCCCATCTCGCGGGCGAACTGGACGAGGGCCGGCCGGTTCTTCGCGTTGAGCGCCCGCCCGTCGCGGACCTTGCGCTCGGTGTTGGCGCGGATCTCCTCCATGGGCCGGCCGCCCCGGGTGGCGTAGGTGTAGTACTTCTCCATGTCGCGGAACTGCCGCTGGCCGGGCGTGTGGTCCATCAGCGAGATCAGCCCCACCGGGTAGCGGGCCGTGAAGTCCGCCACCGTGTCGAGCACGTCCAGGGAGGGCAGCTCGCAGCGCAGGTGCGTGAAGTGCTCGGCCCGGAACAGGTCCCCGGCCCGTGCGGCGGCGATGGCGCCGGCGAGCTGCTCCAGCTCGGAGCCGAGGCCGCTGCCGTCCGGGTCGCTGCCGGCGCGCAGCGAATCGAACACCGTGGTGATGCCCGAGGCGGTGATCTGCGCGTCGTAGGCCAGGACGGCGCCGAGGGGGTGCCAGCGCACCTTCGGGCGCGGCGCGAAATGGCTCTCCAGATGGTCGGTGTGCAGCTCGATCAGCCCGGGGATCAGGTGGTCGCCGCCGAGATCGAGGCCGCGCGCGGGCGGGCGTCCCTCGCCGATCTCGGCGATCGCCCCGTCCGAGACCGCGAGCCAGCCGCGCTGCACCCGGTCCGGCAGGACCAGGGTCGCGTTCTCGAGGATGAAGTCGTCCATCGTGAGGATCCTCAGGCTGCCCGGGCGCGCGGCGCGAAGCGGGTGACATCGACCACCCGGGTCGCCACAGCGTCGCGCATCTCGCTGTCGTGGAAGATGCCGAGCACGCCCGCCCCGGCCCGGAGCTTCTCGCGCACGAGCTCGGCCACCACGGCGCGGTTCTCCGCGTCCAGGGAGGCGGTGGGCTCGTCGAGGAGCAGGAGCGGCCGGTCGGCGATCAGGCCCCGGGCGATGTTGACCCGCTGCTGCTCGCCCCCCGAGAAGGTCGCGGGCGGCAGGCTCCAGAGGCGCTCCGGCAGGTTGAGCCGGGCCAGCAGGGTCTCGGCCCGCGCGCGCGCCGCCGCCTCGGGCAATCCGCCCTCGCGGCCCGCGGCCTCGACGACGTCGAGGGCCGGGACCCGCGGGATCACCCGGAGGAACTGCGACACGTAGGCGATGACCCGGGCCCGCAGCGCCAGGACCGCACGCGGGTCGGCCCGGACGACGTCCACGACCGTCGCGCCGTCGCGGACCAGGATCGCGCCGCCGTCGCAGCGATAGTTGCCGTAGGCCATCTTCAGCAGCGAGGATTTTCCCGCGCCGGACGGGCCGCCGAGCACCACGCACTCGCCGGGCTCCACGGACAAGCTGACATCGCCCACCACCGGCAGCACGACGCCGCCGCGCAGGTGCAGGGTGAAGCTCTTGGCGACGTCCTGGAAGGTCAGAAGCGCGGTCATGCGGCGAGCACCGAGGCGACGAGGAGCTGGGTGTAGGCGTGCTCGGGATCGTCGAGCACCCGGTCGGTGAGGCCGGTCTCGATGACCCGGCCGGCGCGCATGACCATGATCCGGTGCGAGAGGAGCCGCGCCACCGCGAGGTCGTGGGTGACGATGATCACCGCGAGCCCCAGCTCGGCCGAGAGCCGGCGGATCAGGTCGAGGAGCCGGGCCTGGACCGAGACGTCGAGGCCGGAGGTCGGCTCGTCCATCAGCACCAGGCGGGGACCGGTGACGAGGTTCCGGGCGATCTGCAGGCGCTGGCGCATGCCGCCGGAGAACCGCGTCGGCGGGTCGTCGATCCGGTCGGCGGCGATCTCGACGCGGCCGAGCCAGTCGAGGGCCTGGGCGCGGATCCGGCCGTAGTGGCGGTCGCCGAGCCCCATCAGCCGCTCGCCGACATTGCCGCCGGCCGAGACCGCCATGCGCAGGCCCTGGGCCGCGTCCTGGCGGACGAAGCCCCACTCGGTGCGCATCAGCGCCCGGCGCCCGGCCTCGCTCAGGGTGCCGAGGTCGCGCAGCGCGCCGTCGCGCATCCGGTAGGCGACCGTCCCGGAATCGGGCGCCAGCTCGGTGGCGATGAGGGAGAGCAGCGTCGACTTGCCGGACCCGGACTCGCCCACGATGGCCAGCACCTCGCCGGGCACGAGGTCGAACGACACGTCGGCGCAGGCGAGGCGGGCGCCGTAGCGCTTGGTCAGGCCGCGGACCTGAAGCAGGGATTCGCTCATCGGGTCGCCTCCGCGGCGTCGGGCAGGAAGGGGGGATCGAGGCGGAAGCTGTAGCCGTAGCGCTCGAAGCCGAGGCTCTCGTAGAAGACGTGGGCCGGCTTGGCGTCGACGTTCGACGACAGGGCGAGCTTGTAGCAGCCCCGCGCCTCGGCGAGCCGGGCCGCCTCGTGCATCATCGCCCGGCCGAGACCGCCGCCGCGGTGCCGGGACGCGACCACGACACTCTCGACGAGCGCCGAGGGCGTGCCCCAGTGGGCGATGTTGTCGAGGATGACGAGACAGAAGGTGCCGACGACAGCGCCGTCGCGTTCGGCCACGTAGAGCCCGTAATCGGGATAGGCCGCGAGCCGGTCGAGCAGCGCCCCGGCGTGTGCCAGGGTCGCCACCCGCCCGCCATTCAGCTCGGCGTAGAGGTCGAGGATCGCGGGCAGGTCAGGTTTCCCGGCCCGGCGGACCGTGAGGTCGGTCATAGCGCGTCTCATGCCGCGTCCCCCGTGCCGACATGGCCGTCCGCGCGGCGCCCCTCGCAATGGTCGGTGTCCGAGCAGACGAACATGCGCCGGCCCGCATCGTCGAGCAGCACCTCGTCGAGATAGACGCCCTCGGCACCGCACAGCGCGCAGGGATGCTCGAACGCCTGGATCCGGAACGGGTGGTCCTCGAAGTCGAGGCTCCGCACCCGCGTGTAGGGCGGCACCGCGTAGATCCGCCGCTCGCGGCCCGCGCCGAAGAGCTGGAGCGCCGGGCAGTCGTCCATCTTGGGGTTGTCGAATTTCGGCGTCGGCGACGGGTCCATCACGTAGCGGCCCGCCACCTCCACCGGGTACGCGTAGGTGGTGGCGATGTGGCCGTGGCGGCTGATGTCCTCGTAGAGCTTCACGTGCATGGCGCCGTACTCGGCCAGCGCGTGGAGCTGGCGGGTCTCGGTCTCGCGGGGCTCGAGGAAGCGCAGGGGCTCGGGGATCGGCACTTGGTAGACGAGGGTCTGCCCCTCGGTGAGCGGCGTCTCGGGGATGCGGTGGCGGGTCTGGATCACCGTCGCCTCCGCGGTGCGGGTGGTGGTGGCCACCCCGGAGGTCTTGGCGAAGAAGCGGCGGATCGAGACCGCGTTGGTGGTGTCGTCGGCGCCCTGGTCGATGACCTTCAGCACGTCCGAGCGGCCGAGGATCGCGGCCGTCACCTGCACGCCGCCGGTGCCCCAGCCGTAGGGCATCGGCATCTCGCGGGAGGCGAAGGGCACTTGGTAGCCCGGCACCGCGATGGCCTTGAGGATGGCCCGGCGGATCATCCGCTTCGTGCCCTCGTCGAGATAGGCGAAGTTGTAGCCCGGTTCGCTCTCCGGGCGGTGCGCGATCGCGGCGCTCATTCGGCGGCCTCCTGCATCTCGACGGTGTCGGACCCGCGCTCGAACTCGGTACGTAGCCGGCGAACCAGCTCCAGCTCGGCCTGGAAGTCGACGTAGTGGGGCAGCTTCAGGTGCTCGACGAAGCCGGTCGCTTGGAGACTGTCGCAGTGGGCCAGCACGAATTCCTGATCCTGGGCCGGGCTCGCCACCGGCTCGCCCAGCTCCTCCGCGCGGAGCGCCCGGTCGACCAGGGCCATCGCCATGGCCTTGCGCTCGCTCTGCCCGAAGCTCAGCCCGTAGCCGCGGGTGAACTGGGGCGGGGCCGCCCCCGAGCCCTTGAACTGGTTGACCATCTGGCACTCGGTCAGCCGCACCCGGCCGAGCGGCACCGCGAAGCCCAGTTCCTCGGGCACGAACTCGACCGCGACCTCCCCGACCCGGATCTCGCCGACGAACGGGTGGGTGCGGCCGTAGCCGCGCTGCGTCGAGTAGGCGAGGCCGAGCACGAAGCCCTCGTCGCCCCGGGCCAGCGCCTGAAGGCGGAGCGCCCGGTCAGCGGGGTAGTCCACCGGCTCGCGGGTGAGGTCGCCCGCGGGCGCGCCGTCGTCCGGGGGCGAGGGCTCGATCAGGCCGTCCCGGGCCAGCAGGTCGGTGACCCGCGGGCAGGTGCCGGCATCGGCGCGCGGCGCGGCCTCGGCGGCGGGCTCGATCCCGGCTTCGGACTCGGCCGCGAGCGCGAAGTCGACCAGTCTGTGGGTGTAGTCGAAGGTCGGCCCGAGCACCTGCCCGCCGGGCAGGTCCTTGAACGTCGCGGAGATCCGGCGCTCGACCGCCATGGCGCCGGTGTCGACCGGGGCGGAGGCGCCGAAGCGCGGCAGCGTGGTCCGGTAGGCGCGGACCAGGAACACCGCCTCGACGACGTCGCCGCGCGCCTGCTTGAGCGCCAAAGCCGCGAGGTCCGGATCGTAGAGCGAGCCCTCAGTCATGACCCGGTCGACGAGCAGCGCCATCTGCTCCCGAATCTGCTCGACGGAGAGCTCCGGCACCGCGGGGTCGCCGCGGCGGGCCTCGGCGAGGAGCCGGTGGGCGTTGTCGATGGCGGCCTCGCCGCCCTTCACGGCCACGTACATGGATCAGGCCTCCGTCACCGTCGTGGAGCGCGGCAGGCCGGCCACGCGGCCGGGCGCCGTGAGGATCAGGTCGACGCCGAGGGGGAAGGCCGCCCGGTTCCCCGCGAGCTGCGCCGCGAAGCCGTCCGGCAGGGGCGCCGGCGCGATCCCGGCGGTGCCCCGGATGCCGGGGCCGGACAGGCGCAGCCCCTCCCCCTCCGCGAGCGCGTCGAGGGCGAGCACCAGCGTCGTGGCGGTGTCGGGATAGGCCGGCGTCCCGGCGGCGAACTCCGCCAGCGGCGGGCAGCGCGCCGGGTCGCTGACCAGCGCGAAGGCCGCCGCGGCCGGGTCGCCGGTGAGCGGCGCGCCGGTGTGGAAGCGCAGGTATTCCGCGACCTCCGGCGCCGCGGCGAGGGCCGGATCGAGCCAGACCGGCGTGTCGGCATCGGTGAGCGTCAGCGCGACGGCGGCCAGTTCCGGCGTCAGGGGCGCGGGCGGCGCGAGGTCCGGCGTGAGGGGCCGGACGCGTCCGGGGCGGGCGAGGGCGTCCATCACGGCGCGGAACGTGTCCTGCGCGTCGTGAACCGGGTCGGCGAAGCCGGGGGCGAGCATGCTCAATCCTCTCCGCGGGCGAGGGTCAGGAAGTCGACCCGGGTGGCGGCCGTGCGCCGGGCGGCCCGATCCCGGGAGGCCGCGAGCCGCCGGGCGGCGGGCTCCAGGGCGGCCTCGACCCGGGCGCGCCGAACCGGATCCTGCCAGAGGGCGTCGAGGATCGCGGCGAGCCGCGCCTTCGCGCGGTCGCGGCCGAGATGGTAGGCGAAGCCCGCCGGACCGTCCGCGAGGCGGATGGCGGCCCGGGTCACGCTGACCTCGCCGAGATTGAACGGGCGACCGTCGCCGCCGATCCGGCCCGACGCCATCACGAGACCGGTCTCAGGCGGACGCAGGTCCGCGGCCGCGGGGGCTTCGAGGCCCGACACGGCCGCCTCGAGGGCCGCCTCGAGATCCGCGCGGCTCGCCTCGGCACAGAGGGCCATGACCGCTTGGCGCGCCGCGGTCTCGCCCTCGGATCCCGGATGTCTCGGGGTCGTCGTCATCGCGAATCCCTTCGTCGCTCGGTTGTCTAGGTGTATAGACAACTGGCGTGCGTCGCACAAATGAAGTTTGGATGACAGGATGGATGCGCAGGAGCAGGCGGCCGGCCTCGTCCGGGGCGAGGGGCTGACGGCGTGGCGGCAGATCGCCGACGCGCTGACGGCCGAGATCGCGGCGGGACGCTACGCGCCGGGACAGCAGCTCCCCGCCGAGGCCGCCCTGGCGACGCGGTTCGCGGTGAACCGGCACACGGTGCGGCGCGCCCTCGCGGCGCTGGCCGAGGGCGGGCTCGTGCGCGCCAGCCAGGGCCGGGGCACCTTCGTGGAGGAGGCGCCGCTCGCCTACCCGATCGGGCCGCGCACGCGCTTCTCCGAGATCGTCGCCGGGGCCGGGCGCGAGGCCTGGGGCGACCTCGTCGCGGCGACCACGGTCCCGGCCGGGACCGAGCAGGCGGCGTCCCTGGCCCTCGCCCCCGGCGCGCCGATCCTGGAGCTGCTGACGGTCCACCGGGCGGACGGCGCCCCGCTCTCGACGGCGCTGACCTGGCTGCCGCTGCCGCGCTTCGCGGGTTTCGCCGAGGCCTACGCGGCGCGCGGCTCGATCACCCGGGCCTTCGCGACCTGCGGCGTCCACGACTACACCCGGCTCTCGACGCGGATCCGGGCCCGCCCCGCGGACTCCGCGGAGGCGCAGCGCCTCGACATCGCGCCGGCGCGGGTCGTGCTGGTGGTGTCGAGCGTCAACATCGATCCCGCCGGCGTGCCGATCCAGGCGAACCGCACCCTGTTCGCCGCCGACCGCGTGGAGCTGGTGATCGGCGGGTGATGCGATGTCCGCGCGACCTCCGCGCGACCTCCGCGCGATGTCCGCGCGATGTCCGCGCGAGGGCCTCGGCACTCCGTCCTCGCGAGCGGAGCGAAGCGACCCGGGGCAGCGCGACCCTGGGTCATTGCGCTCCGCGCGTGATGCCGGAAAGCCGAGGCCTCCCTCAGCGCGCCGCCGGCCCGATGATCGCCCGGCGCAGGCGGGTCGAGACCCAGTCGATCGCCGCCACGGTCACGAGGATCATCAGAACCAGGAATGCGACTTGCTGCAGCTCCAGCACGCGGATCAGCTCGGTGAGGTACTGGCCGATGCCGCCCGCGCCGACGATGCCGATGATCGTCGCCGAGCGGGTGTTCGACTCGAAGAAGTAGAGAACCTGGCTCGCCAGCACCGGCAGCACCCCGGGGATCAGCCCGAAGCGGATGCGGTGGAGCGCCGAGCCGCCCGAGGCGACGACGCCCTCGCCGGCCCGCTTGTCGCAAGTCTCGATCGCCTCCGAGAACAGCTTGCCGAGCGCGCCGAAATCCGAGCACGCGATCGCGAGCGCCCCGGCGAACGGGCCCAGGCCGACGACGTTGATCCAGATCAGCGCCCAGATCAGCACGTCGACCGAGCGCATCACGTCGAGGCCGCGGCGGACCGCGAACCGCGCGAACGGGTTGGGCACGACGTTCCGCGCCGCCAGGAACGCCACCGGGAAGGAGAGGATCGCCGCCGTCAGCGTGCCCAGGAAGGCGATGCCGAGGGTCTCGCCCAGCGCGTGCAGGAAGGTCCAGAACTGGCCCTCCGGCGATGGCGGCAGCATCAGCACCGCGAAGGTGCCGAGCCGCCCGAGCCCGTGGAGGATCCGCGCCACCGAGAAGTCGAGGCGCCAGTAGCCGAGCGCCGCGAGTCCCACCAGGACGACGAGCAGGGCGGCGAGCCGCGCCCGCCCCGGCCAGTCGGTGCGGAACTGCGCGGGGTAGCGCGCGCGCAGGCGGCCGAGGTCGGCCCGGGCCGCCGCTCGCAGGGTCTCGGGACGCGCGCTCATCGGGCGTGCTCCGCGCCGATCAGGCGGTGGCGGACCCGCTCGGTGACGAGGTCGATGCAGAAGACGGTCAGGATGATCAGCACGAGGATCGCGCTCACGTCCGCGTAGTAGAAATTGCGGATCGCCACGAGGAATTCCTGGCCGATGCCGCCGGCGCCGACGAAGCCCATCACCCCGGCGCCGCGCACGTTGATCTCGAAGCGCAGCAGCGCGTAGGAGGCGAAGTTCGACAGCACCTGCGGCAGGACCGCGAAGCGCACCGTCTGGACCCAGGTCGCGCCCGAGGCCGACAGGCCCTCGACGGGCCGCATGTCGATGTTCTCGACCACCTCGGAGAACAGCTTGCCCAGCGCGCCCGTGGTGTGGATCGCGATGGCGAGCACGCCCACCATCGGGCCGAGGCCGAAGGCGATGACGAAGATCAGCGCGAACACGACCTCGGGGACGGTGCGGCACAGTTCCAAGAGGCGCTTGGCGCCGACGCGCAGCACGCGCGACCGCACGAGGTTGGCGGCGGCCACGAAGCTGAGGGCGAAGCCCGCCAGCCCCCCGAGCAGCGTCCCGAGATAGGCCATGAGCAGGGTCTCGCCCAGCAGGCCCAGCCATTTGGGCAGGCCCCAGTACCAGGCGCGGACGTCCTCCAGCGGGTGCTCGAGGCTGATCGGCGGCAGGATCTGCTGGATGTAGGCGGTGAACTTGCCGATGTTCTCGGCGAAGACCAGCGGCCGCACCTCGGCGATCAGGCCCGCGACCACGGCGAGCGCCGCCACCAGGGCGAAGCCCGCCAGCGTGCGGCGGCGGGCCTCGCCGGTCGCCGCCGCGTAGAGGCCGGAGAGGGCGGCTGCCCGCTCCGGCGACAGGGGTGTCAGACCGCGCAAGGCGGGCGGCTCCGGATCAGGACTTCCGACGCTGCTCGTCGTTGAACCGCAGCATGTCGATGATCGGCTGGTAATCCTTGAGGGTCACCGGCGTGAGATCCTGGTCCTTGCCGTCGGAGAGCCGGTCGAACGCGGCCTTGTCGGCCTTCGGCAGGGCCACGAAGGCGTCGCGGATCTTGGCCTTCAGGTCGTCCGGCAGGCTCGCCAGCACGGCGAAGGGCCCCTCCGGCAGGAAGTCGGACTTGAACACGACCCGGAAGTCCGACTGCTGCATCGGCGTGCCGTCGGGCTTCTTGAGCATGCCCTTGGCGGCCATGCGGGTGACCATCGTGTCGGTCTCGGAGTTCCACAGGTTGGCGGCGGCGTCGGCCGTGCCCTGGGTGAGCGCCAGGACGGCGTTCTCGTGGCTGCCCGCGTAGAAGGTCTTGCCGAAGAACTTCTCGACGTCGTAGCCGGCCCGCTTCAGGAAGAAGCGCGGCGCCTGGTTGCCGGAGGTGGAGTTCGGATCGACCAGCGCGAGGTTCTTGCCCTTGAGATCCTCGACGGTCTTGTAGGGGCTGGAGGCCAGCACGTAGACCACCGAATAGTAGCCCGAGGCGCCGGTCTCGTGCTTCTGGTTGACGATCGGCTCGATCTTGACGCCGGTCATCACGGCCCGCGCGAACGAGGCCGGCCCGTACCACGCGATCTGGATGTTGCCGGCGCGCTGGCCCTCGATCACGGCGGCGTAGTCGCTCGCCACCCGCAGCTTGACCGGCACGCCGAGCGTCTTGGTCAGGTAGGCGGTGAGCGGCGCCCAGCGGTCGGCGGTGCCCGAGGCGTTCTCGGCCGGGATCACGCCCAGCGTCAACTCCGGATACTGGGCCTTCCAGTCCTGGGCGGCGGCCGGCAGGCCGAGGAGGGCGAGGGCCGCGGCGGCGGCGAGGGTGCGTCGGGTGATCATCGGGTCGTCCTTCGTGGCGTCGGCGAGGTTCGGCCGGCCGGAGGCCGGTCGGGCGTTTCCAAGACGGTGCGCTCTGGCGGTGCACTCTGGCGGTGCGCTCTGGCGGTGCTTGTTGGGGCCCGGGGCCCGGATCAGGCGCCGAGGGCGGCCTCGCGGACCGGGCGGACCGGCACGAGACCGGGCCGGCCCGGCATCGCGGCCCGCTGCTCCGCCTCGCGCTGCGCGGAATCGTCCAGCACCTCGCCGGCCTCCAGGCCGTAGAGCCGGCGCGCCACGTCCTCGGTGAGGTCGAAGGGGCCGCCCTCGAACACGACCCGCCCGGCCGCGAGGCCGACGAGGCGGTCGCAGTAGGCGCGGGCGAGGTCGAGGGAGTGCAGGTTGCACAGCACCGTGATGCCGTAGCGCCGGTTCACGTCGGCGAGCGCGTCCATCACGAGCCGCGTGTTGCGCGGGTCGAGCGAGGCGACCGGCTCGTCGGCGAGCAGGATCTCGGGTTCCTGCACGAGGGCGCGGGCGATGGCGACGCGCTGCTGCTGGCCGCCCGACAGGCCGTCGGCCCGCTGGCCGGCGAACTCGCCCATGTCGAAGCTCTCCAGGGCGGCGAGGGCCATGGCCCGGTCCTCGGCGGACCATTGCCGGAGCAGGGCGCGGTGGGTCGGCACGTGGCTGAGGCGCCCCATCAGCACGTTGGTCATGACGTCGAGCCGGCCGACGAGGTTGAATTGCTGGAAGATCATGGCGCAGCGGGTGCGCCACTCGCGCAGCGGGCGGCCGCGCAGGGTGGTGACCTCGCGGCCGTCGTGGAGGATGCGTCCCGAGCTCGGATCCGCCAGCCGGTTGATGAGGCGCAGCAGCGTCGACTTGCCGGCACCGGACCGGCCGATCACCCCGACGAAGCTGCCGGGCTCGATCCGGAGCGACACGCCGTCGACGGCGCGTCGGTCGCCGTACTGGCGCGTGAGATCCTCGATAACCAGCATGCCACCATCCGCCGGGGAACGGCCGCACGTAGACGCCGGTTTGACGACGATTGGATGACGTATTCGGAACGATTATATTTGCCGGCGCAGCATCTCGGCTTTTCGATAGCCGACTTAATCTTCGTGGCGCTCCAGGAATGCTTCGATGGGCAGCCCGCGGAAATCCGGCAGCGCCCGGCGCAGGCGCTCGTGGTCCCAGTCCCACCACGCCAAGCGAGTCAGACGGTCCGCGACGGCCTCGGGGAAGCGGCGCCGGACCGGCCGGGCGGGATTGCCGACGACGATCGTGTAGGGCTCGACGTCGCGGGTGACGATGGCGCCCGCCCCCACCACCGCGCCGGTGCCGATCGTGCGCCCGGGCAGGACGACCGCGCCGTGGCCGATCCAGACATCGTGGCCGATCGCCACCGGGTTCGCCCGGCGCCGGTCGAAGAAGGCGGGCTCGTCCGATTCCTCCGGCCAGTAGGCGCGGGCCCGGTAGGTGAAGTGCGCCTGCGACGCCCGCTCCATCGGGTGGTTGCCGGGATTGATCCGCACGCTGGCGGCGATCGAGCAGAACTTGCCGATCGCGGTGTAGATCACCTCGCCGTCCTCACCGATGTAGGAATAGTCGTCGAGGGTCGTCTCGGTGAGGCGGGTGCGGGCGCCGACCTCGGTGTAGCGGCCGAGGCGGCTGTCGACGACCCGGGCGCTCGGATCGAGCGCGGGTTCGAGGCCGAGGGGGCGGTCAACCACGGGCCTCTCCGAAGGGCAGGCGCGCCAGGAGCCGGAACGGCCCCGACCCGTCCTGGGTCAGGAGGCTGACGGCGTCGATCCGCAGGGGCTCCGGTCCCGCGGCGGCGTAGGCCTCGGACAGGCGCCGGTGCCAGAGGTCGCGCTCCGCCTCCGGCAGGGCGTCGGTCAGGGTCATGTGGAAGCGGAAGGCCTCGAACACGTAGGGGTAGCCCCAGCGGTCGAGGAGCGCGCGGCCGCGCGGGTCGAGGCGCTCCGGCCGGCGCTTGGCGCGCTCGGCCTCCGTGAGCGGTGCCCGGAACGGGTCGAGGGCGGCGACGCACTCGGCGGCGAGGAGCCCGAGCTCCGGCGGGGGTGTCTCCGGCACCAGGGCGAGGAACGGCCCGAGGGCGGCGACCCGAAGCGGCCCCACCGCCACCGGCGGGTGCGCGGCCGCGAGGGCGCGGGCGGCGGCCACGAGGTCGGCCTCCCCGGTGCCCGGGGCGAGGCGCAGCGGCGCCTTGAGGGTGGCGTGGAACCCGTAGACCCGCGCGCCCGCCGTGACGGGTGCGAGATCGCCGAGCCCCTCCGGGTGCGGCACCGGCAGCCCGGTGACGTTGTCGGTGCCGAGGATCGCCCGGCCGAAGGCTTCGAGGCGCGAATCCGGGGCGGGCAGCCAGTAGAGGGCGTAGCGGCGCGACACGTCAGGGTCTCCGATCGCCGGGCGGTCAGGCCGTCGGCGCGTAGGTGCGCGCGTCGGCGGCCCGCCGGGGGCGCACGTCCATGGCATTGCCCCGCCACACGATGGCGCTCCGCATCCAGGCGCCGACCCAGATCGCCGGGATCAGGGCATCGCGCGCCAGGAAGGCGGCCAGCGTGCGGGGCGAGCGGTGCCAGCCCGCGCGGACCGCGAGCCGGTGCTCGGCGGCATAGCACAGGGCGGCGAGGCCGGCAGCGCCCGCGAGGCCCGCGAGGCTTCCAGCCCAGAGGGCGACGAGGAGCGCCGGCAGCAGGACGCCGCTGCCGATCTCGGGGGCGAAGAACAGCGGGAAGGTCACGCGGCGCAGGCGCGCCCAGCGCAGCTGCCGCGACCAGACCTCCCGGAAGCCGCGCGGGCCGAGCGGCTGCTCGAACGGGCTCGCCACGAGGTGGACCCGCTTGCCGGCGGCACGCACGAGCTTGGTGGCGGCCGCGTCCTCGGCGATCTCGGCCGCGAGCGCCTGGAGGCCGCCCTGCGCCTCCAGGAAGGGCTTGTGCCAGAGCATGCTCTTGCCCTGCGCGAAGCCCAGCCCGAAGGCCTCGGCGGCGTATTGCCAGCGCGCCTGCAGGGTGTTCAGGAAGGCGCACTCCACCTCCGCCATGAAGCTGCCCGGGCGGGCGCCGGCCGGGGTGGAGCAGACGAGGCCGGTATCGGCGCGCCACGCCGCCTGCAGCCGCTGCAGGTAGTCCGGCGGCATGGCGACGTTGGAATCGGCGAGCACCACCCAGTCGTGGGCGGCGGCGCGCCAGCCGCGCAGGCAGTTGTTGAGCTTCGGGTTCGCGCTGACGCGCTCGTCGCCGAGGATCAGGCGGGCGGGCACGTGCGGGTGGGCCTCGATCAGGCGCTCCACCATCGGGACGATCGGGTCGGCCGGGTCGGCCACGCAGAAGATCAGCTCGTAGGACGGGTAGTCGAGACGGAAGCTGCGGAGGAGCATCTCCTCGCTGTAGGCCTCGACCCCGCGCAGGGGGCGGACCAGGGAGACGGGCGCGCCGTCCGGGAACCGCGACGGGCCGTGGTCCCGGCCGAGGCGCCGGGCCGCGACGGCGATGCTGCCGATCTGGACGACGGCCAGGAGCGCGCCGAGGGACAGGGCCGGCACCGTGGCGTCAATCATGCGGATCCCTCGTGCGATCGGGCGAGCGGTCCGGTCCGCTAGCGGCCGGACCGCGTCAGGCGTGTGACAGCGCCGCCCGACGCTCTCGGACACGCTCTCGGACACGCTCTCGGACACGCTCGCCGACGCGCGGCGTCGCGGGCCGTCACCCAACCGTCACCGCGCGGTTTTAATCCCCGCTCACCACGAAAGATTCCGCGCGAGGGTTCATGTCCGATACCGCCGTGATGCCGTCGGGGGCGGTGAAAGGCCGGCAGGCGGGCGGCCCGCGCCTCGACCACGGGATGCATCTCGGCGGTGTCGTCGCGTTCCTCCTCGTCCTCGTGGCGGGCCTGGGCTACGCGGTGGTGAGCCTCATCGCGGACATGAACGCGGTCGGGGAAGCGCCCCTGGCCTACGGCGCCTTCGCGCTGCTCGGCCTCGCCCTGCTGATCGCCCTCGCCTTCGAGTTCGTGAACGGCTTCCACGACACGGCCAACGCGGTCGCCACGGTGATCTACACGCACTCGATGCCGCCGCTCGTCGCGGTGATCTGGTCGGGCGTGTTCAACTTCCTCGGCGTGATGCTGTCCTCGGGCGCCGTGGCCTACGCGATCGTCACGCTGCTGCCGGTCGAGCTGATCCTCAACGTCGGCTCGCACGCGGGCTACGCGATGATCTTCGCGCTGCTGCTGGCGGCCATCATCTGGAACCTCGGGACCTGGGCGTTCGGGCTGCCGAACTCGTCGTCCCACGCGCTGATCGGCTCGGTGCTCGGCGTCGGCCTCGCCAACCAGCTGATGAACGGCGGCGACGGCACCGCGGGCGTCGACTGGACCCAGGCGCTCAACGTGTTCAAGGCGCTGCTGTTCTCCCCGGTCTGCGGCTTCGTGCTCGCGGCGCTGCTGCTGCTCGCCCTGAAGGTCACGGTCCGCCGCAGGGACCTCTACGAGGCGCCCGCGGGCGAGGCGCCGCCGCCCCCGTGGATCCGCGGCCTGCTGATCCTCACCTGCACGCTGGTCTCGTTCTTCCACGGCGGCAATGACGGGCAGAAGGGCATGGGCCTGATCATGCTGATCCTGATCGGCGCCGCCCCCACCGCCTACGCGCTCAACCGCACCATGGCGGACGACACGACGCCCGCCTTCGTGCAGGCCTCGACGGCGGCGAGCGCGGTGTTCTCCGCCCGCGCCCCCGGCGCGGCGGTTCCGGACGCCGCCGCCGCGCGCCGGACCGTGACGGAGGCGCTCAAGACCAAGGCGCTGAACACGCCGCCCGTCTACGCGGCGCTGGCGGCGCTCTCGGACGACATCGCCGCCAGCGTGAAGAATTACGGCGCGATCCGCACGGTGCCGGCTGCCCAGACCCAGAACCTGCGCAGCGACATGTACCTCGCCGCCGACGCGGTGCGCGTCCTGCCGGGCGCCGGGGCGGACTTCTCGGAGGCCGACAAGGCCGACCTGAAGCGCTACGCGGGCCTGCTCAACGACGGCACGCGCTACATCCCGGGCTGGGTGAAGGTCTGCGTCGCCCTGGCGCTGGGTCTCGGCACCATGGTCGGATGGAAGCGCATCGTCGTCACGGTGGGCGAGAAGATCGGCAAGACCCACCTGACCTACGCGCAGGGCGCCTCGGCCGAGATCGTCGCCGCCGGCACGATCGGGCTGGCCGAGCTCTACGGCCTGCCGGTCTCGACCACCCACATCCTGTCGTCGGGCGTCGCCGGCACGATGGCGGCCAACGGCTCGGGGCTCCAGATGTCCACGGTGCGCAACATGGCGCTCGCCTGGATCCTGACCCTGCCGGCGGCGATCACCCTCGCGGCCGCTCTGTTCTACCTCCTGCGCCACCTGTTCTGACGCGGGCCCGGCCGGACGGGCCGGAGACCGCGCTCCGCCCCCCGACGAAGCGACCAGGTCTCCGGCTTCCCGCAGCGCGCCCCGGCGCTTCAGGAACTCGCCATCGCCCGCACGAAGGCCAGGCAGGTCCGGCGCGCCGCCGGACTATCGATCGCCACGAAGGCCGAGACGAGGTCGGCCGCCTGGGTCATGGCCGCGTCGGGCCGGTCGGCATCCGGGTAGAAGCTCGCCACCGGCACGTCGAGGATGCCGGCGATGCGGCTCAGGGCGTCGCTCGTGCGCGCCGCCCCCGGGGACGGCGCGCGGTCCCGGGCCGGATCCGCGGAAGCGTCGGGCGCCATCGCTCAGGCCGCCTTGTGGCCGAGCTGGATCGCCCGGGCGATCTCCGAGCGCCGCGCGGCGTAGCCCGGGGCCACCATCGGGTAGTCGGCCGGCAGGCCGTACTTCGCCCGGTACCGCTCGGGGGTGAGGCCGTGCGCGGTGAGGTGGCGCTTCAGGGTCTGGTACGACCGGCCGTCGATGAAGCTGATCAGGCCGTCCTGCTGGATCGAGGCGTCGACCTGCGACTGGCTCAGCCCGACCCCGCCGAACTCCGACGGCGCGCAGCGGAGCACCGCGATCGCCGTGTGCACTTGGTCGATCAGCGCCGGCAGCGCCGTGACCTCGATCGCGTTGCGCGAGACGTAGGCCGCGACGATCGCGCCGACCTTCTCCAGCATGAAGGTTGAACGGTGGTCGGTGAGGTGGTCCATCTGAGACATCGCTGTTCGAGGGCATCCCGATCCGCGCGCTCCGTCTCCGGTGGACCCGCTCGCGCGGGCTTTGCGGGACGAAACCGAGGCGACGGGCCAGCCGAGGGATTTCTACCTCAAGTTGATTTCACTCCGTTTCTTGAGGTTGCAGATAATATACAATATGAGCGGCCAGCGGTTTGTCCGGCAGCGCGAGGTTTTTTGCTCCACCGCGCAACCGGCGGCATTCCCGCCATGGTTACTGATACGTTCACAGATTTCGGTCGCTGAGATCGGCGTCTGAACGGATATCGGCATCGGCCGATCCCGGCGGCACGCAACCTCGGGGGGCCCGGCGCCGATCCGGGACCGCTCGGTCGCGGCGGTCGCGCGCCTGACCGATCCCGCCCGCGCGGCGTGCGGCGACGCCCGTCTGGCCCCGCTCCGGGGCCAGACGCGACCCGCCGCACCGGCCGCGCCGGGGCGGCGGTCCATGTCACGCCGCGCGGTCGCTCCGGCGCAGGCTCGCCGGCATGGCGAAGAGCGCCAGCCCGGCGGCGACGAGGCAGAGCACGCCGATCCCGTAGAGCGCGGGCGTCGTCGAGCCGGTGAGATCCTTCACCCAGCCGACCATAACCGGGCTGACGATGCCGCCGAACTGCCCGAGGGTGTTGATCAGCGCGATCCCGCCCGCCGCGCCGACGCCGGTGACGAGCTTGGCCGGCAGCGTCCAGAAGGTCGGGATCGAGGCGACGATGCCGGCGCCGAGGAGCGCCAGGGCGAACATCAGCGGCACGATATGCTTGTCGAACAGGCCGGCGCCGAAGAAGCCGAGCGCCGCCGCGATGGCGAGGCCCGCGACGAATTTCGGCCGCTCGCCCGAGGCGTCGGACAGGCGCCCGATCACCACCATGCTGATCGCCCCGCAGATGTAGGGGATCGCCGTCAGGAACCCCACCGAGGCCGCCTGCCCGCCGCTCGCAGTCTTGATCAGGTCCGGCCCCCAGAAATTCAGGCCGTACGAGCCGATCTGGAGCAGGAAGTAGATCAGCGCGATCATCAGGAAGCCGGGCTGCTTGATCGCCCCGATCAGCGAGTGGTCGCCGATGTCCCGGTTGTGGTGTGCGATCCGGCTCGACAGGAGCGCCTTCTCGGGCTCGGACAGCCAGCGGGCATCGGCGATCCGGTCGTCGAGGCGCGTCAGCACGAGCATTCCGAGCACGAGGCAGGGCAGGCCGCCGGCCAGGAACAGCCATTGCCAGCCGGCGAGGCCGCCGACGCCGTTGAGGCCGCCGAGGATCAGGCCCGCCACCGGCGCCCCGAAGATCCCCGAGAAGGCCGAGGCCACGAACATAAACGAGGTGATGCGGCCGCGATGCGAGGCCGGGAACCAGATGGTCAGGTAATAGAGGATGCCCGGCGCGAAGCCCGCCTCCATGGCGCCGATCAGGAAGCGCAGGGCGTAGAAGTGCCACTCGCTGCGGATGAAGATCATCAGCGCGGTGGCGATGCCCCAGGAGATCATGATCCGGGCGATCCAGCGCCGCGCCCCGACCCGGTAGAGGAACAGGTTCGAGGGCACCTCGAAGATCACGTAACCGACGACGAACATGCTCGCGCCGAGCCCGTAGGCGACGTTGCTGAAGCCGAGGTCGCTCTGGAGCTGGAACTTGGCGAAGCTGATGTTGATGCGGTCGAAGAACGCGAACATGTAGCAGATCATGATCAGCGGCATGAGCCGCCACGCGACCTTGCGGACGACGCCGGTCTCCGTCACCGCGCCGGCCTCGGCGGCGGCCGGCGACCCGGACAGGGCTGCGGTCATGGTTTCCTCCGTGGTGTGTTCTTGAGGGACGTGTCGTGGGCGGTGCCGCCTTCGGGCGGGCGGCTTCCCGCGAAGTCAGGTTCGGGCGCAGCTCACGGCACACGACGGCGACGCCGCCTTCGCCGGACGAGGCGCGGGTACCCTCTCCCGTGCGGGAGAGGGACAGGGTGAGGGATCAGGTCTGTCCGGATGAGAAGCGTCCTGCCGGCGCGTCGACGGTGTGCCGCATCCGGAGAGTTCTCATCCCTCACCCCGACCCTCTCCCGAACGGGAGAGGGAGCGCGTCGCGTCCAAAGCGTGGGGCGGGCCATTGTGAGCCCGCCCCTCCCCGTCTCCGGCTCAGGCCGCCCGGGCGGGGGCCGGATGCAGGTCGCAGGGCCGTCCGGCCTTGGCGACCTGGCCGGGCACGTCATGGCCGACGAGGCGCGGCAGGTCCCGCGACAGGCCGATCAGCGCCGGGAGGTCGAGGCCTGTCGGCAGGCCCATCTCGTGGGCCATGCTGACGAGATCCTCGGTGCAGATGTTGCCGGTGGCACCGGGCGCGAACGGGCAGCCGCCCAGGCCGCCGAGCGCCGCATCGAAGCGCCGGGCGCCCGCGTCGTAGGCCGCCAGCACGTTGGCGAGGCCGAGGCCGCGCGTGTTGTGGAAGTGGAGCGTCAGGCGCCCGGGACCGACCAGGGGCAGGACCCGCGCGACGAGGCGGCTCACCTGCCGGGGATTGGCCATGCCGGTCGTGTCGGCCAGCGTCACCCCGTCGACGCCCAGCGACAGGTAGCGCTCCACCTGCGCGACGACCCTGTCGGCCGGCTGGTCGCCCTCGAACGGGCAGCCGAAGGCGGTCGCCACCGTGGCGTTGGTGCTGAGTGGGGCGCCGCGCACCGAATCCATGATCCGCGCGAAGCCGGCGATCGAGTCGGCCGGGCTCATGCCCATGTTGGCGCGGTTGTGGGTCTCACTCACCGAGGCGACGAGGTTGATCTCGTCGACCCTGGCGGCGAGCGCCCGCTCGGCGCCCTTCGGGTTCGGCACCAGGGCGACGTAGACGGTCCCGGACCGGCGCCGGATCCCGGAGAAGACCTCGGCCGCGTCGGCGAGCGCCGGCACCGCCTTCGGCGAGACGAAGGACGAGACCTCGATCCGGCTGAAGCCGGCCGCCGCCAGGGCGTCGATCAGGCGGATCTTCTCCGCCGTCGGCACGAAGACCGGCTCGATCTGGAAGCCGTCGCGGGTCGCGACCTCCTGGACGATCAGCGCGTCGCCGCTCATGCCACGGCTCCCTTCTCGCGCAGCGCGGCGATGCGCGCCGGGTCGAGACCGAGCTCGGCGAGCACGGAATCGGTGTGGGCGCCGAGGGCCGGCCCCTGCCAGCGGACCTCGCCGGGCGTGTCGGAGAGCTTCGGGACGATGCCGGGCATCTTCACCGCGGTCCCGCCGGGCAGCTCCGCCTGCAGGATCATGTCGCGCGCCTGATAATGCGGGTCGGCCACGATGTCGGCCACCGAGTAGATGCGGCCGGCCGGCACGTCGGCGGCGTCGAGGGCGGCGAGCGCCTCCTCGACCGTCTGCGTCTTCGACCAGTCGGCGATGGTGCCGTCCAGCATGGCGGATTGCCTGGAGCGGCCCTCGTTGTTGCGCAGCGCCGGGTCGTCCGCGAGGTCGGGCCGGCCGATCGCCGTCATCAGGCGGCGGAAGATCGGGTCGCTGTTGCCGGCGATGACCACGTAGCCGCCGTCCCGCGTCGGGTAGGTGTTCGACGGGGTGATGCCCGGCAGGGCGCCGCCGGTGCGGGTGCGGACCTCGCCCAGCAGGTCGTATTCCGGGACGAGGCTCTCCATGACGTTGAACACGCTCTCGACGAGCGAGACGTCGATGACCTGACCGGCGCCCTGCCCGGTCTTGACCCGCAGCAGGGCCATCAGCGCGCCGATGACGCCGTGGAGCGAGGCCAGGGTGTCGCCGATGCTGACGCCGACCCGGGCCGGCGGGGCCTCCGGGCTGCCGGTGGTGAAGCGGATCCCGCCCATCGACTCGCCGATGGCGCCGAAGCCGGGCCGGTCGCGGTAGGGGCCGGTCTGGCCGTAGCCGGAGATCCGGACCATCACGAGCTTCGGGTTGAGGGCGGAGAGCACGTCCCAGCCGAGGCCGAGCTTCTCCAGGCCGCCGGGACGGAAGTTCTCGACCACCACGTCGGCGCTCGCGGCGAGCTGCTTGACGATGTCGAGCCCCTCGGGCGACTTCAGATTGACGGCGATCGACTTCTTGTTGCGCGACTGCAGGTACCACCAGAGCGAGGTGCCCTCGTGCATCTTGCGCCACTTCCGGAGGGGATCGCCCTCACCCGGGGGCTCGACCTTGATGACCTCGGCGCCGAACTCGGCCATCAGCCGCGTCGCGAAGGGCGCGGCGATCAGCTGACCGAGCTCGAGAACGCGGATACCGCTGAGCGGACCGGACACGGCTTTCCTCCATCGTTTGTTGCCCCGGAGATAGGGCTCTTCCGGTAGCCAAGTCCAAACGCCATGCACCACCGTGCGTTCGCCGACGGAGAACGCGGGCTCAGCGCCCGGCCTCCCGGAGATGCTCCAGCAGGAGGGCGGCCGCGGGCGACAGGGCGCCCGGGCGGACGACGAGGCGCAGCGTGCGCACGGCCCAGGGATCGGTGAGCGGCACCGCGGCGAGCCGCATCGGGGGGCCGAGCAGGGCGTAGACGCGCTCCGGCACGGTCCCGAGGCCGAGCCCGACCTGCGCCATGCGGCAGATCGCGTCGAAGCTCGGGACGTGCATGCGCAGCCGCAGCGGCCGGCCGAGGCGCCGGGCCTCGTCGCGCAGGGCGGCGTAGATCGAGCTCTCCGCATGCAGCCCGACATGGTCGTAGTCGAGGGTGTCGGCCAGCGCGACGGCGCCGCGGCCGCTCAGGGGATGTCCGGCCGGCATCACCAGGACAAGGCGGTCGCTCCGGTACGGGTAGGCGGTGAGGCTGCGGGTGTCGGTGTTGTCCGCGCAGAGGCCGAGATCGGCGAAGCCCTCCTCGACGCCGGCGACGACGCCGCCGCTCGGCCGCTCCTCCAGGTCGACCCGGATCCCGTCCTGCGCCGCCAGGAACGCCTGCAGGTCCTCGGGCAGGAACTCCACGATGGCCGAGAGGTTGGCGAGCACCCGCACGAAGCCGCGCACGCCCCGGGCGTGCTCGGCGAGTTCCAGGGCGATCTGCTCGGCGCTCGCCAGCATCCGCCGGGTGTGGTGCAGCAGGGTCTCGCCCGCCGGGGTGAGCCGCATGCCGCGCGGCTCGCGGGTGAGCAGGGTGCAGCCCAGCGCGTGCTCGAGCTCGGCGAGGCGCTTGCTCACCGCCGAAGGCGCGATCGCCGCCCGGCGGGCCGCGCCGTTCAGGGTCCCCTCCGCGCAGATGGCCGCGAACAGCCGGAGCGTCTTCAGGTCGAGGCGGCTCAGGGTCGCGGCCGCGGGCAGGTCGGCGGACATCCGGCGGCTCGGTCCGGGCGCGCCGTCAGTCGCGGGATCCGACCGGCTGGCCGTAGGTGCCGAGACCGGCCTTGGCCCCCTCCCGGTTTACTAGGCCGAAGCGCAGCACAGCCTGCTCCAGGTAGTCGATCGCGTCGACGAGGTGGGCGCGCGCCGCGGCGACGCTCTCGTCCCCCTCCTCGACCGGTGTCTCGGCGAGCTTCACGGCGGCGATCAGGACGCGGTCGCGCTCGTCCTCGATCCGCGGGTCGCGGGCGAGGTGGCCCCGGACCCGGGCGTCGAACGTCGCGATCACCGACCAGGGCAGCGCGTCCTTGCCGGACGGCGCCCGGTACGCCCGGGCGTGGCGCCGCGCGTCGGCGCTGGCGGCCCTGACATCGTCGGCGAGTGCTGCATCCATTCCCGGCCTCCGCGGCGCCGCGCCGATCGGTCCTCGGCCGGACCATCGGCTCGAGGGTCCGAACGTGCGCCGGCCCGGTCCGTTGCCGACGCCCTTAGCCGGCCGCGCCACAAACCTTCAAGACCCGTCGGGCGAGGGCCTTACCTTGGCGGTTCCGGCCCTTATCTCTCGGGCTTGTGATCAAGCGGCCGAGTCTCGGCCGGCAGATGGGGGACGATATGGGAACGACGCTGACGGCCGGCGCGGTGCGCCGGACATCGCCCGCGGCGCGCCTCCTCGGTGTGCTCTCGGTGATCCTGGTGGCCGCGGGTCTCTCCGGCTGCGGGGCGGTGAACCGGGTGCCGACGCTGCAGGAGCAGGCCAAATCCGCGTGGAGCGAAGTGCAGAACCAGTACCAGCGGCGGGCCGACCTGATCCCCAACCTCGTCGAGACCGTGAAGGGCTACGCGCAGCAGGAGAAGGACGTGCTGATCGGCGTCACCGAGGCGCGCGCCAAGGCGTCCAGCGTGAAGGTCGACGCCTCCACGGTCAGCGATCCGCAGAAGTTCAAGGAGTACCAAGACGCCCAGAACCAGCTCTCGGGCGCGCTCGGACGCCTCTTGGTGACGGTGGAGCGGTATCCCGACCTCAAGTCGAACCAGAACTTCCTCGCCCTGCAATCCCAGCTGGAGGGCACCGAGAACCGCATCGCGGTGGCGCGGCGCGACTACATCACGGCGGTCCAGGCCTACAACACCGAGGTGCGCACGATCCCGGGCCGCTGGATCGCGGCCGTGCTGTATCCCGACGCCAAGCCGATGGAGACCTTCACGGCGACGCCGAACGCCGACCGGCCGCCGAACGTGAAGTTCTAGGATGCGGCGCGTGGGGCGGCGCGTAGGACCGACCATGACCCGGACCCGGGGCGGGATCCTGCCCGACCGGGTGCGGCTCGCCCTGTCGCTCGCCGTCCTGGCTGCCTGCCTGACGGTCTTCGCGCTCGGGGCGCTGGCGGCCGAGCTGACTTTCCCGGCGCTGACCGGCCGCGTGGTCGACGCGGCCGGCATCCTGACGCCGGAGCAGCGCGGCACCCTCGAGGCCAAGCTGAAGGCGCACGAGGACAAGACCTCGGACCAGGTGGTCGTCGCCACGGTGCCGAACCTGCAGGGCACGACCGTCGAGGACTACGCCAACCGCCTGTTCCGGGACTGGAAGCTCGGGCAGGCCAAGACCAACAACGGCGTCCTGCTGCTGGTGGCGCCGAGCGAGCGGAAGGTCCGGATCGAGGTCGGCTACGGCCTGGAGGGGGCGCTGACCGACGCCCTGTCCAAGGTGATCATCGCCGGCGCCATCACGCCGCGCTTCAAGACCGGCGACTATTTCGGCGGCCTCGACGCCGGCGTCGACGGCATCCTGTCGATCCTGGCCGGCGACGCGCAGGACTGGCAGCGCAATCCGCAGGTGCGGTCCGACGAGGTCGATCCCGCCCAGGTGGCGGTCTTCGTCGTCCTGCTCCTGATCGTTATGTTCGTCGCGTGGCGCATGAGCCGCGGTGGCCGCTCGGGACCCGGCGGCCTCGTCATCCTGCCGGGGCCCGGCTCGGGCGGGTGGGGCGGCGGCTTCTCGGACGGCGGGTCGGGCGGCTCCTCGGGCGGTTTCGACGGTGGATTTTCCGGCGGCGGCGGCTCGTCGGGCGGCGGAGGGGCCTCCGGTGACTGGTAGACGCGCGGCTGTCCTGACTCCGGAAGCGCGGGAGCGGCTCGCCCAGGCGGTCGGGCGCGCGGAGGCCGGGACCTCCGGCGAGATCGTCGTGATGGTGAGCCGGCGCGCCGGCGCCTACCGCTCGATCGTGCTGCTCACCGCCCTCGTCGCGGCGCTGGTCCTGCCCTGGCCGCTGATCGCCCTGACCGCCTGGAGCGCCGCGTCGATCCTGCTGGCGCAGGCGGCCCTCGTGGCGGCGATCCTCGCGGCGAGCCAGAACGAGCGGCTGCGCATGGCCCTGGTGCCGCGCCGCCTGCGCCGCGCCCGCGCCCGGGAGGCGGCCCGGCGAGCCTTCTGGTCGCGCGGCCTGAGCCTGACGCGCCGGCGCACCGGCATCCTGCTCTACCTGTCGCTCGCCGAGCGGCACGCCGAGATCGTCACCGATCTCGGCGTCCTGCGGGAGATCCCGCCCTCCGCCTGGGACGGGATCCTCGCCGAGCTGATACCGGCGCTCGGGCGCGGCGCCATCGAGGACGGCCTGACGGCGGCGGTCGCGCGCGTCGGGGCCTGCCTGGCGGAGCATCTCCCCGCGGGCCCGGGCGATCCCGACGAGCTGCCGAACCGGGTCGTCGTGGTCGACTGACGGCGCCGCCGGCCGTCGCGGTCGGGCGCCGGTGACGCGTCATTCGAACGGTGGACGCGCCCAAATCCGGCAGGCCGCACGATCGCTGTGGCCTGTGACACTCCGATATTGCGTCGGACTTCAACCGGATGCCATGGTGCGGCGCCGCACCAAGCACCTTGGGGTTGTGTAACTGCGCTGGACCGGCCGCGATTTCCCCTGTGAGTCCGGCGCGCCGGGGGCCACGGGGCACCCGCGCGTGAAGGCGCCGGCACCCGAGCAGGAGCGACGCCGGCCCGACCGGCGGCGCTCGAGGAGGCCGTGATGAAGATCCTGATCGCCGCGACGCCGCTCACCGGCCACGTGAACCCGCTCCTCGCCATCGGTCGGAAGGTGGCGGCCCGGGGGGACGACGTCCTCGTGCTCACCGACCCGGCCTTCCGGCCGAAGGTCGAGGCGGCGGGCCTGCGCTTCACGCCCTACGCGGACAACCACGCGGCCGAGTACCGCGAGACCGAGCTGCCGGCCGGCCCGGAGCGCTACCGCCGCGAGTTCGAGCGCCGGTTCGTGGATCCGATGCCGGTCCAGGCCGCCGCCCTGCGGGCGCTGATCGCGGCCGAGGCGCCCGACGTGATCCTGGCCGGCAGCATGTTCCTGGGCGCGCTGCCGCTGCTGCTCGACAGCGCGCCGCGGCCGCCGATCGTGACCGTCAACGTCAGCATCCTGTTCCTCGACCGGCCCGACCACGCGCCCGTGGGCCTCGGCCTGCCGCCGGCCCGCGACCGGGACGACCTCGTCCGCTACGCCACCCTGAAGGCCGGCATGGACGCGGCCTTCGTCAACCCGGTGCGGGCCTACACGGACGCGAAGCTCGCCGCGCACGGCCTGCCGCCCCTGCCGGCGTCCCTGCCCCACTCGATCGTGGTCCTGCCGGACCTGTTCCTGCAGCCGACCGTGCCGGGCTTCGAGTACGAGTACGGCACCCTGCCGCCCGGCCTGCGCTTCATCGGCCTGCTCGATCCGCCGACGCCGCCCGCGCCGCTCCCGGACTGGTGGCCCGATCTGGAGGCGGCAAACGCGGCGGGTCGGCCCGTCGTGCTGGTCACCCAGGGCACGCTGGCCAACGCGGATTTCGGCGAGCTGGTCGAGCCGACACTGACCGCCCTGGCCGACCGGGACGATCTGCTGGTCCTGGCCACCACCGGCGGCCGCCCGGTGGACGCGCTGAAGGTTCCGGTTCCGGCCAACGCCCGGGTGTCGTGCTTCCTGCCGTTCCGCGAATTGCTGCCGCGGGTGAGCGTGCTGGTGACCAACGGCGGCTACGGCAGCATCTCGCAGGCGCTCGCCGCCGGCGTGCCGATCGTGTCGGCCGGCCTGACCGAGGACAAGGCGGAGGTGAACGCGCGCATCGGCTGGTCCGGCGTCGGGATCAACCTCGGGACCAACGCGCCGGCCCCGGAGGCGGTCGGCGCCGCGGTGGCGCGGGTGCTCGGCGAGTCCGACTTCCGGGCGCGCGCCGGGGCGCTGCGGGACGCCTTCGCGGCCCGGGACGCCATGGCGTCGATCCTGACGGCTCTGGACGATCTCGCGCGCGCCGGGACCGATGCCGGGACCGCGCGCCGGCTGGCGAGGTCGGCGTGATGCCGGCCTCCGACACCGCGGCGCTCCGGGTCGTCGTGGATCTCAACCGCTGCCAGGGCTACGCCCAGTGCTGCTACGCCGCACCGGACGCCTTCGCGATCCGCGGCCACGAGATCCTGTTCTACGATCCCGCGCCGCCGGCCGACCGCCGCGGCGCCATCGAGCGGGCCGTGCAGGCCTGCCCGGTCCGCGCCATCAGCCTCCAGGCCGGCCCGGACGACGGAGACGCGCCGTGACTCCCGAACCCGCCGGCATCGTCGTGGTCGGCGCCTCCCTCGCCGGCCTGCGCGGCGCCGAGGCACTGCGGCGGGGCGGGTACGGCGGCCCGCTCACGCTGGTCGGCGCCGAGCCGTACCGGCCCTACGACCGGCCGCCCCTGTCGAAGCACGTGCTCGCCGGGGAACTCGCCGCCGACGCGACCCGGCTGCCGGAGCTGGCGGATCTGCGCGCCCGCTGGCGTCTCGGGAGCCCGGCCGTCGCCCTCGACCGGGCAGCCCGCACGCTCCGGCTCGCCGACGGGTCGGCGCTGGCCTACGAGGCCCTGCTCATCGCCACCGGCGCAGAGGCCCGGCCCTGGCCGGCCGAGGCCGGCGGCGGGCTCGCCGGCATCTTCACCCTGCGCGGGCGCGACGACGCGGCCGCCCTGCGGGACGCCCTGCTGGCGCGCCCGCGGCAGGTGCTCATCGTCGGCGGCGGCCTGATCGGCTGCGAGGCGGCCTCCTGCCTGCGCGACCTCGGCCTGCCCGTGACCCTGGTCGACCCGAACGCCGCGCCCCTGGCCCGGGGTCTCGGGACCTTCGTCGGCGGCGTGATCGCCGAGCGTTTGCGCGAATCCGGCGCCACGTTCCGCCCCGGCACGATGGTGCGGGCGTTCGAGGGCGACGCGGCGGGGCACGTCGCCCGGGCCCGGCTGGCGGACGGCAGCACCGTCGAGACCAACCTCGTCATCGCCGCCCTTGGGGCGACCCGGGCGACGGACTGGCTGCGGGGCGCGGGCCTGCGCGCGGATGCCGGCGGCGTGACCTGCGACGCGGCCTGCCGGGCCCTCGACGCCGACGGGGTGCCCTGCCCGGACATCTACGCCGCGGGCGACGTCGCCCGGTGGCCGATCCCGCTCTACGGCAATCGCCTGATCGCCGTGGAGCACTGGGGCAACGCCGTCGAGCAGGCCGCCCACGCCGCGCGCAACATGCTGGCCGGGCCCGACGACCAGCGCCCCTACGGCCACCTGCCGGCCTTCTGGTCGAGCCAGTTCGGGATCAACATCAAGCTGGTCGGCCTCCCCGACGGCGCCGATTCCGTGGCGGTGGTGCAGGGTTCGCGGGCCTCCCGGCGCTTCCTCGCCGTCTACGGCCGCGCCGGGCGCAGCATCGCGGCCGTCTCGTTCGATCAGGCCCGCTGGCTGCCGGCCTACGCGGAGGCGATCACGGCCGGCGACCCGTTCCCGCCGATCACCGACGCCACCGACCGGCCGCGCGTCGAGATGGCGGCACCGGGCTTCCCGCCGCCGCACCGAGCCGCCCCGGCGGGGCCTTCCGCCGAGACCGTCCATGTCTGACGACGCGCTGTTCGCCGCGGTAATGGATCCGGCCAACCGGGCCGACCCGTACCCGCTCTATCGACGGATGCGGCAGCAGCCGGTCTCCCGCCAGCGCGACGGCAGCTACGTCGTCTCCACGCACGCGGCGATCCGCAGCCTGCTGTTCGACCCGCGGCTCAGCTCCGAGGATCTGCCGCCGCCCCGGCGGCCCCGCACCGGCAACCCGCTCAAGGACCTGATCCTCAACCCGATCAAGAACCGCATCAGCGCCACGCACCGCCCGTTCATCTTCCGCGATCCGCCGGACCACGACCGGCTGCGCAGCCTGGTGATGCGGGAATTCTCGATCGCGCGGGTTCAGGCGCTGCGGCCGCGGATCGCCCAGGAGGTGGACGGCCTGATCGACGCCTGCCGGGACCGGCGGGAGGTCTGTCTCGTGAGCGACCTCTCCTACCCGCTGCCGGTGACGGTGATCTGCGAGCTGCTCGGCGTGCCGCGCGAGGACGAGCCGCGGTTCCAGGCCTGGGCGACGCAGCTCGCCACGGCCGTCGAGCCGGACGCGCGCCACGACGACACGACCCGGCGCCAGATCGTCGGCGCCTTCGACGAGATCGCCGCCTACATGCGCGACCTCATCCGCGAGAAGCGGCGGCGCCCGGCCGACGACATGCTGAGCGGCCTCGCCGCCCCCGGTCCGGACGGCCGGAAGCAGATGAGCGACTTCGACCTCCTGTCGACGGCGGTCCTGCTGCTGGTCGCCGGTCACGAGACCACCGTGAACCTCATCACCAACGCCATGCTGACCCTGCTCCGGCACCCCGAAGAGCTGGAGCGGCTCCGGGCCGATCCGGAGCGCGCGCCGCGGCTGATCGAGGAGGTTCTGCGCTACGAGCCGCCGGTGCACTTCCGGACCCGCAAGGCTCTCGGCGCGATCGCGGTGGCCGGCGAGATGATCCCGAAGGGGGCACCCGTCATCCTGATGTTCGCCGCCGCGAACCGCGATCCCGACCGGTTCGCGGATCCCGACCGCTTCGATCCCGACCGGGGCGACATCGAGCATTTCGGCTTCGGCGGGGGCCTGCACTACTGCGTCGGCGCGCCCCTGGCGCGGCTCGAGGCCGAGATCGCCCTGGTGGCGCTGAGCCGCCGCCTCGTCGCCCCGCGGCTCGCGGTCGATCCGCCGCCCTACCGGCCGGGCGCGTCGCTCCGGGGGCCCGAGCAGCTCGGCATCGGCATCGACGGGATCGCCTGATCCGAGCGGAGCCGCGCGAGTCGTAAAGCGACGGTGAACGGGGCTGTTTCACGTGAAACATTCGTAAACCCCTTCGTCCGCGGTCGCCCGGACGGCGACGCCGGAACTTGGCCGTGCCGAAGCGGGCTTTACGGGAGAGCGGCCGAGACGGCCGCAATCCCGAGAGCTTCCGGAGAGACGACGCCATGAAGGCATTGTGCTGGCACGGCCGCAACGACATCCGCTGCGACACGGTCCCGGATCCGGTCATCGAGGATTCCCGCGACGTCATCATCAAGGTGACGAGCTGCGCGATCTGCGGCTCGGACCTGCACCTGATGGACGGCCTGATGCCGACCATGAAGAGCGGCGACGTCCTCGGCCACGAATTCATGGGCGAGGTCGTCGAGGTCGGACAGGGCTTCACCAAGTTCAAGAAGGGCGACCGGATCGTGGTGCCCTTCAACATCAATTGCGGTGCATGCCGGCAGTGCAAGCTCGGCAACTTCTCGGTCTGCGAGCGGTCGAACCGCAACGCCGAGATGGCGGCCGCGCAGTTCGGCTACACGACGGCCGGCCTGTTCGGATACTCGCACCTCACCGGCGGCTACGCGGGCGGCCAGGCCGAGTACGTGCGCGTGCCCATGGCGGACGTCGCCCCCATGAAGGTGCCGGACGGCATGGACGACGAATCCGTCCTGTTCCTCACCGACATCCTGCCCACCGGCTGGCAGGGCGCCGAGCACTGCGAGATCCGGGGCGGCGAGACGATCGCGGTCTGGGGCACCGGCCCGGTCGGCATCTTCGCGATCCAGTCCGCGAAGATCATGGGGGCCGAGCGGATCATCGCCATCGAGACCGTGCCCGAGCGGATCGCCCTGGCCAAGAAGGCCGGCGCCACCGACGTCATCGACTTCATGAACGAGGACGTGTTCGAGCGGATCAAGGAGATCACCAAGGGCCAGGGCGCCGACGGTGTGATCGACTGCGTCGGCATGGAGGCGAGCGCCGGCCACGGCGGCCTCACCGGCATGCTGTCGACGGTTCAGGAAAAGCTCACCGCCACCGAGCGCCCCTACGCGCTGGCCGAGGCCATCAAGGCGGTCCGCCCCTGCGGGATCGTCTCGGTGCCGGGCGTCTACGGCGGGCCGATCCCGGTCAACATGGGCTCGATCGTCCAGAAGGGCCTGACCCTCAAGAGCGGCCAGACGCACGTGAAGCGCTACCTCGAGCCGCTGACCAAGCTGATCCAAGAGGGCAAGATCGACATGACCTCCCTGATCACCCACCGCTCGCAGGACCTCGCGGAGGGTCCGGACCTCTACAAGACCTTCCGCGACAAGAAGGACGGCTGCGTGAAGGTGGTGTTCCACCTGAACTGAGGCGGCGGCGTCCCGGTCGGCGATCGGCCGGGACGCCCCTCTCCGCCGGGCTGGGCGCGGCGTCCCGAAAGCGTGTAGAGCCGGCAACGCGCTCACCGACCACGCGGGGTGTCCATGTGCAATCTCTACAGCCTGCGGACCGGCCCCGCGGACCTGCGCCGGGCCTTCGAGATCGCGGAGGATCGCACCGGAAACCTCCCGCTGTTGCCGGCTATCTTTCCCGACCAGCTGGCGCCTGTGGTCCTGAACGGCGCGACCGGCCGCGACCTCGCGATGATGCGCTGGGGCATGCCCGGCCCGAAGGCGTTCGGGGAGCACCCGATCACCAACGTGCGCAACGCCGCGAGCCCGCACTGGCGGCCCTGGCTCGGCGTCGCCCACCGCTGCCTCGTGCCGGTCACCGCCTTCAGCGAGTACGCCGACACCAAGCCGCGCAAGACGCCGGTCTGGTTCGCCCTGGACGAGGACCGGCCGCTCTTCGCCTTCGCGGGGATCTGGCGGCCCTGGACCGGCGTGCGCGGCACGAAGCGCGAGAACCCCGACCGGGTCGCCGCGGAGCACCGGCTCTTCGCCTTCCTGACCACCGAGGCGAACGGCGTCGTCGGGCCGGTCCACCCCAAGGCCATGCCGGTCCTGCTCACGAAGCCGGAGGAATGGGCGACGTGGCTGGAGGCGCCGACCGCGGAGGCGCTCCGGCTCCAGCGGCCGCTCCCGGACACGGCGATGCGCGAGGTCGCCCGCGGCGCGCGCTCGGACGGGCCGGAGGCCGAAGCCGAGGCGTGAGGGGCGCTAGCCGCCGGCCGGCTCGCCGGAGGACCCGTCGGGCGCGGCCGACCAGCCGCGGGCCCGCCAGCGCGACACCACGGCGGCGTTGAGCCGGGCGATGCGCGCCCGGTGCGCCTCCCAGAACGACATCGGCTTCGCCGGGACGGCGGCGACGCGGGTCCGCTGGACGGGGCCCGTCGGCCGCGCGGCGAGGCGGTCCGGCGCGGCCGCGCGGGCGCTCGCCCGGACGACGCGCGCCTCCGGGTTGCCGAGGATCGCCTGGGCGCGGGCGCAGTAGAGCTGCGACAGCGGCGACATCGCCTCCGAACCGTGGCCGGCCCGGTACTTCATCAGGGCGCGGCAGAGGTCGCCGTCGGCCCGGCGCCACGCCTCGGCGAGGTAGCGGACGCCGTAGCGGACGTTGATCTCCGGCGACGCCAGCTCGGCGACGGTGCCGCGGAAGCCGAGCATCGCCGCGGTGGTCGGGCGGACCTGCATCAGACCGACCTCGCCGACGCTGCCGACGACGGTGGGATCGTAGCCGCTCTCGATCCGCGCGACGGCGTCGGCCACCGCGAGGGGCAGGCCGGTGCCGGCGGCCTCGCGGGCGATGAGCGGCAGGTAGCGGGCGCGGGCGTCGGCGACGACCGGTGCGAGTGCGGGCACGGCCGCAGGCGCGGGCGGGACCGGCGGCAGCGAGGCCATGCCGACGGCGTGCACCGCCAGGAAGGTGGCGGGCCGGGCCTGCGCGGGGGCGGCGCAGGTCAGCAGCAGGAGAAGCAACGGAGCGCGCATCGGCCGCCACGGAGAGGAACCGGAACCTGTCTATCCCGGCCGCCTCAACGAAGCCTTTCGCCGGCACGCGCCCTACTGGATGGGGCCGCGATCCCGCGCCTGCAGCAGCCGCAGGGCCTCGCCCAGGACCGCGTGGAGGTCGGCCGCGCCCTGCTGGCTCAGCGGCAGGCCGACCCGCTGCCCGTGGATCGTGTCGAGGACCAGCATGGCGAGGTCCTCGCCGATCAGCAGGTTGGATCCGGGCAGGCAGAGCGGCAGGACGAAATCGCCCTCGACCTCGCCGAGGGCGTCGACCGCGTCCGCGGGCCGGAAGGGCGGTTTCCGATCGGTCATCGCTCCCCTCCTCGCATTCCTCCCGGCGCCGGTCCCCGGCGCCGCGGCTCAGTCGCGGTCCGGCATCCGCACCGACCGCACCGTGAGCGTGTCGATCTCCAGCGAACCGACCTCCAGGGTGCCGACCCGGGCGCGGCCCACCGAGAGGCGGCCGATCGCGAAGGCGCCGACCGCCACGACGCCGAGGGCCGCGGCCCCGAGAGCCAGCGCGCCCAGGGCCGACGCCCCGATCGCCCCCGCGCCGACGGCGCCCGATCCCAGGATCGCCGTGTCGTGGGACGGGATCACCCCCGTCCCGTCGGGGCGGCTCTGCGCCTCCGGAACCCTCGAACGCGACATGCGGATTCCTCTCCGAGCGGGCGACTCCGGAGCCAGCTATACCCGACGTTAACCGCGTTTTCACGCCGCTCGGAGACGATGGCGCTCGATCCCGGCCGGCCCGGACCGCGCGTCCGCCGCCAGAGAGGACGTCGCCCGTGCAGCACCTGTTCCAGGCCGTCGCGATCTTCGCGTTCGGCTGCCTGCTGATCCATGCCGGTCGCGCCTATGCCCGGGCGACCACGCTCCTGCTCTCCGCGACCGCGCTGATGCTGAGCGTCACCCTCGGCACCGTGCTCTGCCAGCGGATCGGCCTCCCGGGGCGCTCCGTCGCGGCCGGCCCGTCCTACACGGTGGCGCTCGGCCGGCCCGCTCCGTAGAGCCGCGTCCGGTCGGACGGGATGCGCCCGAGGCTCGGGACGGTGTCGCGCGGTGGGGCCGCGCCGGTCGAGCGGGATCAGGGCCAGACGCGGATCGCCACCGGGCGGCGCAGCAGGTCGCGGTCGGAGGTGATCGTGCAGCCCTCCATGCGCAGGCTCGCGTAGGTCAGCAGCGCCCGGTCGCCGACGTCGTCGAAATTGCGGCCGCGCGCGTCCGGGTCGAGCAGCGACGGGTAGGCGAGGAGCGGCGCCGTCGCCGCGCACGGGTCGTCGTAGAGGGTCGCGCCCTCGAGCAGCAGGCGCGGGCTGTCCCAGGTGATCAGGTCGCGGGAGGTGGTCCAGTAGAAGCCCGACCGGGGAAAGCCCTCCCCCGCCTTGGCCATGAACACGGCGATCCAGGCGCCCGTGCCGCGGTGCCGGACGACGGCGCCGACCGGGCCCGGGAACGGCCCGACCGGCCGGCAGGTCGCCGTATTCGGGCGGGCAGCGCGGTAGGGGTCCGGGAAGGCGGCGGTGAAGCCGGTGCCGGTCCAGGCCCGCCAGCGGGTCGGATCGGCCGGGTCGTCGCTGCGGAACAGGCAGACCCCGGCCTCCTGATCGCTGCCCGGTCGGGTCCAGCCGGTGGTCGAGGCGAGGAAGTACCGCCACATCCCGTCCGCGACGATGTTCGACGGGTTGAAGAAGCCGCGGTGGCGGCCTTGGTCGATCTCCTGCCGGAACGGCGCCCCGGCGACCACGACAGGCGGGCTCTGGCGCTTGAAGCTGCGGCCGCCATCCGTCGAGGCTGCGGCCGTGATCGTGTTGTACCAGCAGGCCATGTAGCTGGCCGCCGGGCAGCGGCCGGGATGCTCGTTGGCCTGGTACTCGTGGTGGAGGAGCGCGGCCACGCGGCTCCCGTCCTCGGTCCAGGTGGCGGTGATCCAGGAGCGGTCGTCGTAGGTGGCCGGATCGGGCTTCTCGCCCGAATCGAGCACCACCGCGCAGTCGATCTTGAGATGCTCGAGGTCGGGACCACGCAGCGCCCGGTTGCGGTAATGCATCCCGTAGAGCGCCACCGCGCCCGACGCGTCCCGGAAGGCGCGCGCCGGCGCGTCGGGCACGTCGGCGCCGTCGCAGGCGTCGCGCCCCGCCTTGAAGACGAGCGCGGGTGGCCCGACCAGCGTCAGCGCCGAGAGCGGCGGCTCGGGCGCGGCCGCGGCAACGCGCGGGAGGAGCGGCAGAAGCACCAGGGGGAGTGCCACGGATAGCGCCAGGGAAAGCGTCGGCAGGATCCGGCGCGCCGCCGTCCCGGAGCCGGTTAAGCGCGCGGCGCGCGTCCGTCCGGCGATCCCGTTCGCCCAACCCATGATCGCCACCCGGCTGCGTCCCGGCCGCGCCTGGACAAACAGGCGGAGATTCGCTTGAGAACCATTACAGAGTGCTTGCCGCCGACCGGACGCGCGGCCCGACCGAAAGTCATCCATGGTTCTCCTGATCCTCGGGCTGGTGCTGTTCCTCGGCACGCACGCCTTCTCGATGGCCCGCACCCGCCGCGCCGCGATCGTCGGCCGGATCGGCGAGGGCCGCTACAAGCTCGGCTACACCGCCCTGTCGCTGCTCGGGCTCGTGCTGATCGGGATCGGCTTCCACGATTACCGGCTCGCTGGCTACATCCCGGTCTGGGACCCGCCGGTCTGGACGCGCCACCTCGCCCTGACGCTGGTCTGGGCCGCCTTCGTGTGCCTCGCGGCCGCCTACCTGCCGGGCCATATCCGCGCCAAGGCCAAGCACCCGATGCTGCTCGCCGTGAAGATCTGGGCGACGGCACACCTCCTCGCCAACGGCGATCTCGGCTCGATACTGCTGTTCGGCGGCTTCCTCGCCTGGGCGGTGACCGCGCGGATCAGCGCCAAGCGCCGGGGCCTCGCTCCGGGGGCGGTCGCGGCCCAGCACGGCGGTCCGGCGGCGGCCCCGCTGGGCTGGCGCAACGACGTCCTGGCCCTGGTGATCGGCACGGCTGCGTGGTTCGTCTTCGCCCGCTACCTGCACTACCCGGTGATCGGCGTGCCGGTCTGGCCGGGTACCCCGGCCTGAGCCGGCCCCCGAGACGACACCCGAGGCGGCCCCGAGACATGGCCTGTCGCCAACCCGGCGCCCGTGTGTTAGGCGCGGGGCCCGAACGCGACGAGGTGGCCCGCTGAGATCATGCGGGCCGGGATAGAATGGCCGAGAACAACGAGTTCCTCCGCGAGGTCGACGAGGATTACCGCCGCGACCGGATCCTCCAGATCTGGAAGCGCTACAGCGGCGTGATCATCGCGCTCGCCGTGCTGCTGGTGGCGGGCGTCGCGGGCTGGCGCTACTGGCAGGCCCAGCAGCGCGCGGCGGCCGAGGTCGCCTCGGTGCAGTTCGACGACGCCAACCGCCTCGCCAAGGACGGCAAGGTCGCGGAGGCCGACAAGGCCTTCGACGCCCTCGAGGCGCAGGGTCCGGCGGGCTACCGCCTGCTCGCCCGGTTCCGCGCCGCGGCGGAGACCGGCAAGCGCGACCCGGCTGCCGGGGCCGCGGAGTTCGACAAGCTCGCCGACGATACCGGCCTCGGCGACGGCCTGCGCGACCTCGCGCGCCTGCGCGCCGCGCTGCTGCGCCTCGACGGGCAGAACCCGGATCCGGCGCTCGCCAACCTCCAGGGCCTCGCGGCCGGGACCCCGTTCCGCCACACGGCCCGCGAGATGCTGGGCCTCGCCGCCCTGAAGAAGGGCGATTACGAGGACGCCAGCCGCTGGTTCGACCAGATCGTGGCCGATCCCGACACGCCGCGGAACCTGCGCGAGCGGATCGAGGTCTACGCGGCGATCGTGGCGGGCGGTCCCGTGACGGTGACCGCGGCCAAGCCCGAGCCCGCCGCGCCGCCCCCGCCGATCACGCGCTGATTTCATCGTCCGGACTGTTTCGAGAACCACCATGGATATGCCGACCGTCGCGATCGTCGGGAGGCCGAACGTCGGCAAGTCGACCCTGTTCAACCGCCTCGTGGGCAAGAAGCTCGCGCTGGTCGACGACCGCCCCGGCGTGACCCGCGACCGGCGCGAGGGTGACGTCGCGTTCGGCGGCCTCCAGTTCCGGGTGATCGACACCGCCGGCCTGGAAGAGGCCGACGAGAAGACCCTCACGGGCCGGATGCGGATGCAGACCGAGGCGGCGATCCTCGCCGCCGACGTGGTCCTGTTCGTGATCGACGCCCGCGCCGGCGTGCTTCCGGCCGACCAGCCCTTCGCCGAGCTGGTGCGCCGCGCCGGCTGCCCGGTGATCCTGATCGCCAACAAGGCCGAGGGCGGCGCCGGCCTCGCCGGCGCCTACGAGGCCTTCACCCTCGGGCTCGGCGACCCGATCCCGTTCTCCGCCGAGCACGGCGAGGGCCTGGGCGAGCTGCACGAGGCGCTCAAGGGCGCCCTGCCCCAGCGCGACGAGGACGAGGAGGCCGACGATGACGCCCCCGGCGGCCGCGCCCTGAAGGTTGCGATCGTCGGCCGCCCGAATGCCGGCAAGTCGACCCTGATCAACCGCATGCTCGGCGAGGAAAGGCTGCTCGTCGGCCCCGAGGCCGGCATCACCCGCGACTCGATCTCCCTGGACTGGGAGTGGCGCGGGCGGCGGATCAAGCTGCACGACACCGCCGGGATGCGCCGCCGCGCCCGGATCGACGACAAGCTGGAGAAGCTCGCGGTCTCGGACGGTCTGCGCGCCGTGCGCTTCGCCGAGGTGGTGGTGGTGCTCCTCGACGCGACGATCCCGTTCGAGAAGCAGGACCTCACCATCGTCGACCTCGTCGAGAGCGAGGGCCGCGCCCTGGTGATCGGCCTCAACAAGTGGGATCTGGTCGCCGACCAGCCGGGCCTGCTCAAGCAGCTCCGCGAGGATTGCACCCGGCTGCTGCCGCAGGTGCGCGGCGTCGGGGTCGTGCCGCTCTCGGGTCTCGCGGGCGACGGCGTCGACAAGCTGATGCAGGCGGTGGTGCAGGCCGCCGAGGTCTGGGACCGGCGCGTCTCCACCTCGCGCATCAACGACTGGCTGAACGAGGCCACCTCCCGCAACCCGCCGCCGGCAGTATCGGGCCGGCGGATCAAGATCCGCTACGCCACCCAGGTGAAGAGCCGGCCGCCGCACTTCGCGCTGTTCGGCAACCAGCTCAACGCTCTGCCGAAATCCTACACGCGCTACCTCGTGAACGGCCTGCGCGAGGCGTTCGACCTGCCGGGCACGCCGATCCGCCTGTCCCTGCGCACCTCGCAGAACCCGTTCGACAAGGGCTGATCCGAGCTCCGGTCGTCCTTGCGAGCGGAGCGAAGCAACCCAGTGTCGCGCCGCGCTGGTCGAGGTCGCGGCACCCCGGGTCACGTCGCACCGCTCGTGATGACGGCGCGGATGCGGCAGTGCTCAGCGCGCCGCGTCGGCGATCCAGTCCACCGCGGCCGCCAGCGCTGCGCGCTCGTCCTGATCCGCGGCGAGCGCGGCCTCGTAGGCCGCGATCTGCCCGTCCGCGCTGGTCCCCTCGGCGACGATCGCCCGCGCGCGGGCCACGTCCGCCGCGCAGCCGAGAGCGTCCGCGTCCTCGGCCACCAGCGTGAGCACCGCCTCCAGCACCTCGGCGAACGGCATGGCCTCGCCGCGCGCCTCGTCGATCAGGGACGCGGCGACGCCGCTGTGCTGGGCGCGCCAGAGGTTCTCCGAGGCCAGCGCCCGCGAGACGCCATCGAGCCCGGCATGGAGATCCGGCCGGCGCGCGCACAGGCGCACGAGGCAGCGGAACAGCGCGGCGATGCAGAGCGAATCGTCGAGGCGCGTGCAGGCGTCGGCGATGCGCAGCTCCAGGGTCGGGAACTTGATGGAGGGCCGCAGCGACCACCACAGGAAGCTCGCGTCCGCGATGGCGCCCGACCGGGTCATGATGGCGACGAACCGCGCGTGGGCGGCGGCGTCGGCGAACAGTTCCGGCAGGCCGGTGCGCGGCAATTCCCCGAAGACGCTGAGCCGGTAGGCCCGCAGGCCCGTCGCCTCGCCCTGCCAGAACGGCGAGGAGGCCGACAGCGCGAGCAGCAGCGGCTGGAACGGCAGCAGCCGGTTCATCAGGTCGACCCGGGCGTCGGGGTCCGGAACCTCGACGTGGACGTGCATGCCGCAGATCAGGGCCCGCCGCGCCGCGATGCCGACATCCGACAGGATGCCCTTGTAGCGCGCGCCGTCGGTGGCGGTCTGGCGCGACCAGCGCGCGAGGGGGTGCGTGCCGCAGGCCAGCAGCCGGAGGCCGTTCTCGGCCGCGATCCCGGCGAGCTGCGCCCGCTGGCCGCCGAGGTTGTCGCGGGCGGCCGCCGCGTCGGTGAGCGGCGGCGTGCAGACCTCGACCTGCGCGGCGACCAGCTCGCGGCCCGTCTCGGGGAGCTCCGCCTTCACTCGCGCGTGGAAGGCGGCGAGGTCGCCCCGCGGCGTCCCCCGGGTCTCGGCATCGGCCAGGAAGTACTCCTCCTCGATGCCGAAGCGGTAGCTCGGGGCGCTCATCGTGGTCTCCGGAAAACGCGACGCGTGCGCGCCAACGCGCCGGCGGGGACGAAGGTGCCGCTCAGGGCGTCCGCAGCGGCCCGCCGACCAGCCAGGCGGGGTCGAACCAGCGGTCGGCCTCGCCGTCGTAGGGCAGGCGCGTGATGTCCCAGTTCTGGATGTACCGCGCGTAGACGTTCCACACCGCGATCCCGCCGCCGACGAAGATCCGCCGCCCGGGATAGCGCTTGAGCACCGCCTCCGGATCCTCGTGGCTGCGGATCACGTCGATGGTGCGGTCCTTGAAGGCGAATTCGGGTACCGAGGCCACCGTCTTCGGCCCGGCGATCAGCACGTGGCCCATGGTGAGGGCGAAGAAGCGCGTGACGTCCTCCACGAAGAGCGGGTCGATGTTGCCCTCCCAGGGCAGGTGGCCGTTGAGGCCGAGCTGGCCCCGCAGGCCGATCGCGCAGATGCAGCGGACGTCGATCATCGTGATGAACTCAGAGAGGAAGATCAGGCCCGTCCCATACAACCCCTCATCCCGAGATGCCCGCGCGAGCGGACCGCGAAGGAGGGCGCCAGGGATCGCGCGACCTCCGGGCCGTTCTCTCGAGGCCTCCGCTTCGCTCCGGCACCTCAGGATGAGGCAGGCGGTGGGATGTGCGTTCGAATAACAGCGCAGGGGCTCACTCGGGTGCGCGGAAACTCAGCACCCGGTCGGTGGGGAAATCGTAGAGCTTGCCGGTCTCGGTCCAGTCCGGGGACGCGAGCCGCACGAAATGGGGCGCGAGTTCCTCGGGCGTCCGGAGGGTCTCGGGATCCTCGCCGGGCATGGCCGAGCGGCGCATGCCGGTCCGCAGGGGGCCCGGATTGAGCAGCATGGCCCGGATCGCCGCGCTCTCGTTCTCGGCCGCGTAGGTCCGCACCAGGGCCTCCAGCGCCGCCTTCGAGACCGAGTAGGGCCCCCAGTAGGGCCGACACTTCGCGGCGGCCCCCGACGAGACGAAGATCGCCCGGCCGGCGTCCGACATGCGCAGCAGCGGGTCGAGGGAGCGGATCAGGCGCCAGTTGGCGGTGACGTTCACGTCCATCACCTGCCCCCAGATCTTCGGGGTGATGTGGCCGATCGGCATGAGCGCGCCGAGGATGCCGGCATTGGCGACCAGGATGTCGAGGCGCTTCCAGCGCTCGTTGATCGCCGCGCCGAGGCGGTCGATCGCGTCGTAGTCGGCGAGGTCGAACGGCACCAGGGTGGCGCTGGAGCCGGCCGCCCGGACGGCGTCGTCGAGCTCCTCGAGGGCGCCCACGGTCCGGGCCACCGCGATGACGTGCGCGCCGGCCCCGGCCAGCGCCAGGGCGGCGGCGCGCCCGATGCCGCGGGACGCGCCGGTGACGACCGCGACGCGGCCTTCCAGGATTCTCTGAGACTCAGCCATGGCGTGGACCTAGCGCATTTCCGCGCGCAGGGGATGCCCGATCGCGCGAAACGGCCGGATCCTGTCAGTCGGCCTCGGCCAGCATGGCGAAGCGCTTCGGGCCGGCGATGGACAGGTCGGTCAGGCCGGTCGGGTAGTCGCCCGTGAAGCAGTGGTCGGTGTATTGCGGGCAGGCCGCGTTGCGCGCCTCCTCGCCCATCGCCCGGTAGAGGCCGGGGATCGACAGGAAGGCCAGCGAATCGGCGCCGATATATTTGCGCATCGCCTCGAGATCGTGGGTCGCGGCGAGCAGCTTCTCCCGCTCGGGCGTGTCGATCCCGTAGAAGTCCGGGTAGGTGATCGGCGGCGAGGCGATCCGGAAATGCACCTCCGCGGCGCCGGCCTCGCGCATCATCCGGACGATCTTCACCGAGGTCGTGCCGCGCACGAGGCTGTCGTCCACGAGGACGATACTCTTGCCCTCGATCGCCGCGCGGTTGGCCGAGTGCTTCATCCGCACGCCGAGCTCGCGCACCGACTGGGTCGGCTGGATGAAGGTCCGGCCGACATAGTGGTTGCGGATGATGCCCATCTCGAACGGGATCCCGGTCTCCTGCGAGAAGCCGAGCGCCGCCGGCACGCCGGAATCCGGCACCGGCACGACGATGTCGGCGGGCGCCGCGGCCTCGCGGGCCAGCTCCCGGCCGATCGCCTTGCGCACCGCGTAGACGCTCTTGCCGTTCACCACCGAGTCCGGCCGGGCGAAGTAGATGTACTCGAAGATGCAGGGCCGCATCGGAACGGCGTCGGCGAAGCGGATCGACTCGATCCCCTCCTCGGAGATCACCACGATCTCGCCATTCTCGATGTCGCGCACGAAGCGGGCGCCGATGATGTCGAGCGCGCAGGTCTCGGAGGCCAGCATGTAGCGGCCGTCGAGCTCGCCCAGCACCAGCGGGCGGATGCCCAGCGGGTCGCGGGCACCGATCAGCTTCTTGTTGGTGAGCGCCACGATCGCGTAGGCGCCCTGGATCGCCTGCAGGGCGTCGATGAACCGCTCGATGATCCGCGGCTTCCGCGAGCGGGCCGCGAGGTGCAGGATCACCTCGGTGTCGGAGGTCGACTGCGTGATCGCGCCGTCGCGCACGAGGTCGCGGCGGATCGACAGGGCGTTGGTGAGGTTGCCGTTATGGGCGACCGCGAGGCCGCCGCTGGCGAGCTCGGCGAAGAGCGGCTGGACGTTGCGCAGGATCGTCCCGCCGGTGGTCGAGTAGCGCACGTGCCCGATGGCGGCGCGGCCCTTGAGGCGGGCGATCGTGTCCCCGTCCGAGAAGGAATCACCGACGAGGCCGGGGCGTCGCTCGGAGTGGAACACCGAGCCGTCGAAGGAGACGATGCCGGCCGCCTCCTGGCCCCGGTGCTGCAGGGCGTGCAGGCCCAGCGCGACGATCGCCGAGGCGTCCGGATGGCCGAAGATGCCGAAGACGCCGCACTCCTCGCGGAGCGTGTCGCCGTCGAGATCGAGATCGAAGGTGTCGGTGGTGGCGGCGGCGTGTGACATGGGGCTGTCGATCACTCACAGATCCCGGCGGCGACGGGCCGGCGCGCCGGTCGTCGCGGAAGCAATCCGTACACCACCGGAACCGCTATCTAGGCGTTCCGCGCGACGAGACCTACGGCGAATACCGCAGATCAGCGTCGCGTCGGGGTCGGCGCGGTCTCGGTCCGGCGCTGCGGCGCCGCGTCGGTCTCGGCCGGGGCGTCGGCGGAATCGCTCGGCGGCGCGCCGGTCTTCGGCTTCTTGAACTGCTTGAGGAAGCCTTCCGGATTCTCGGGCAGCTGCGCCACCAGGGCGTCGCCGGACTTCTCCAGCATCGGGCGCGTGCGGGCCTGGGCGGCCCAGTCCGGCACCTTGCCCTGCACCAGCCACGACAGGAATACCCAGCCGATCACGCAGATCAGGAAGCCGCGGGCCGCGCCGAACAGGAAGCCGAGGGAGCGGTCGACTGCGCCGATCCGCGAGTCGAGCACGACGTCGGAGATCTTCACCGTGATGATCGACACGACGATCAGGGTGCCGAGGAAGATCGCTGCGATCGAGGCGACGAGCGCCACGGTGTCGCTGTTCACGTGCTGCTTCACGGTGGGCAGCAGCATGGGGTGGAGCGTCCACGCGACCGCGGCGGCCGCCACCCAGGCGACGATCGCCAGGACCTCGCGGGTCACACCACGCACGGCCGCGAGCAGCGCGGAGACCGCGACGATGCCGAGCACGGCGAGATCCAGGACGGTAAACGGCATCGTTGAGCTTTTTGGTACCCGCGGGGATAGCGCGTCGGCCGTGCGGCTCCCCCGGACCGCGGCGGATTTATACCAAGCCCGACCTCGGCCGTCACCCTGGCGCGCCCGCCTGATCGCGCGCCTGTGCCGTCCATGCATCAGACCGTGCATCGGACGCGCCGGTCACCGTGGCGCGCGCCGCCGCGCGGAATGCCCGGCTCCACCCGGGCACCGTCCCGGTGCTATGGGTCGCGCCCGGGGTCCGGTCCGCGCGTCCGGACTCCCGGTGGCGAATGGATGGAGGCGTTCCGCGTGTCCGAGGCCGGACCTGTGACGGAGATCGGCGCCCACGGCGCCCGGCTGACGATCGACCTCGGGGCGATCGCGGCCAACTGGCGGGTCCTGGCGGCCCGCGGCGCGGGCGCCGACTGCGCCGCCGTGGTGAAGGCCGACGCCTACGGCTGCGGCGTCGGCCGCGTCGGGCCGGCCCTGTGGGCCGCCGGATGCCGGACCTTCTTCGTCGCGCACCTGTCCGAGGGCGTCGCCGCCCGGGCCGCCCTGCCGGACGCCGCGATCTACGTCCTGAACGGTCTGCCCCCGGGCGCCGCGGCGGCCTTCGTGGCTTACGGTCTGCGCCCGGTGCTCGGCAGCGTCGAGGAGCTGTCGGACTGGGCGGCGTTCCCGGGGAGCCGGCCGCCCGCGGCGCTCCACGTCGATACCGGCATGAACCGGCTCGGCCTGTCGGTGCCCGAGGCGCTGGACCTCGCCGGGGACGCGCGGATCGCGGCCGCCGGGATCGACCTGCTCCTCAGCCACTTCGTCAGCGCCGAGAAGCCGGAGGACCCGGTCAACGCCCGGCAGATCGCCGATTTCGCGCGGGTCCGGGCGGCCTATCCCGGGCTCCGGGCCTCGCTGGCGAACTCGTCCGGGGTCTTCCTCGACGGGGCCCGGCACGACCTGCTGCGGCCGGGCTACGCCCTGTTCGGCGGCAACCCGACGCCGGGCGCCGCGAACCCGATGCGCCCGGTGGTGCGGCTGGAGGCGGCGATCGCGCAGGTGCGCGGCGTCGCGGCCGGTGCGACCGCGGGCTATAACGGCCGCTGGACCGCCGCCGCGCCGAGCCGGCTGGCGACGCTCTCGCTCGGCTACGCCGACGGCTTCCCCCGGGCGATCAGTGGCCGCGGCCACGCGCTGGTCGGCGGCGTCCCGTGCCCGATCCTGGGCCTCGTCTCCATGGACCTGATCATCCTCGACGTCACGGCGGCACCCGCGGCCCGGCGCGGCGCGGAAGCGGTGCTGATCGGCGACAGCCTCGACATCGACGCGGTCGGCCGCGCCGCCGGCACGATCGGGTACGAGATCCTGACCGGGCTGGGTTCTCGGTATGTTCGAACTTATGTAGGCTGACCCGACTCCACCCTGACACGCCGGATCGTCGGCGCCCGGACCCGTATGGCCAAGATCCATCAGACCTTCGTCTGCCAGTCCTGCGGGGCGGTCTACAATCGCTGGCGCGGACGCTGCGAGGCCTGCAACGGCTGGAACACGATCGTCGAGGAGGCGCCCTCGGCGCCCGGCCAGTCGGGGCCGGCGGCGACCCGGCCGTCGCGCAACCGCGGCCGAGTCTTCCCCCTGGAGGGTCTGACCGGCGAGGCCAAGGAGGCGCCGCGCATCCCCTCGGGAATCGGCGAGCTCGACCGGGTGACCGGGGGCGGCTTCGTGCGCGGCTCGGTGATCCTGCTGGGCGGCGATCCCGGCATCGGCAAGTCGACCCTGCTGATGCAGGCCTCGGCCGCCATGGCGGGCACGGGCGAGCGGGTCGCCTACATCTCGGGCGAGGAGGCGGTCGGGCAGGTGCGCCTGCGGGCCGAGCGGCTGGGCCTGAGCGCGCGCCCGGTCCAGCTCGCCGCCGAGACCAACGTCGAGGACATCGTCGAGACCCTGAGCCAGGGGCGCCCGCCCGCGCTCGCGATCATCGACTCGATCCAGACTATGTGGACCGAGACGGTGGAATCGGCCCCCGGCACGGTCACGCAGGTGCGCTCCTCCGCGCAGGCGCTGATCCGCTTCGCCAAGACCACCGGCACGGCGGTGATCCTGGTCGGCCACGTCACCAAGGACGGGCAGATCGCCGGTCCCCGCGTGGTGGAGCACATGGTCGACGCGGTCGCCTCCTTCGAGGGCGACCAGGGCCACCATTTCCGCATCCTGCGCGCCGTGAAGAACCGGTTCGGGCCCACCGACGAGATCGGCGTGTTCGAGATGACCGACGCGGGCCTCAGCGAGGTGCCGAACCCCTCCGCCCTGTTCCTGGCGGGCCGCGACCATCAGGCGGCGGGCACCGCGGTCTTCGCCGGCATGGAAGGCACGCGGCCGCTGCTGGTGGAGATCCAGGCGCTGGTGGCGCCCTCATCGCTCGGCATGCCCCGGCGCGCCGTGGTCGGCTGGGACCCGAACCGTCTGTCGATGGTGCTCGCCGTGCTGGAAGCCCACGGCGGCATCCGGCTCGGCAGCCACGACGTCTATTTGAATGTTGCCGGAGGCTTGCGCATCACCGAGCCGGCAGCGGATCTGGCGGTGGCGGCAGCGCTAGTCTCGTCGCTGTCGGGGGCCGTGCTGCCGCCCGAGACGGTCTATTTCGGCGAGATCGGCCTGTCGGGGGCGATCCGGCCCGTGGCGCAGGCCGGCTCCCGGCTGAAGGAGGCGCAGAAGCTCGGCTTCGCCAAGGCGCTGATCCCGCAGGGCCGCGGCGAGGGCGAGAAGGCGCTCTCCGTGGAGACGCTCCGCCACATCGCCGACCTGGTGGCGGGAATCAGCGCGGGCGCGCCGCGGCGGGGATCCGGCCAGCGCGGGCGGCAGCAGGCCCGCTACGCCGACGAGGAGATGTGAGCGCGTCCGTCCTGGCGAGCGCAGCGAAGCAATCCAGGGATGCGCTACGTCCGGGAAGGGCCCGCTGCCCTGGGTTGCTTCGCTGCGCTCGCAAAGACGGAGGCGGTCAGCCCCCCGTCACGCTCATGTGCCGCGGCACGGCGGCCGGGCGCTGGCGCTCGATGACGAAGTCGTGGCCCTTGGGCTTGCGGGTGATTGCCTCGACCACCGCCGCGGCCAGCACCGCGTCGTCCTGGGAGGCGCGCAGGACCGCGCGCAGGTCGGCCGAATCCTCCTGGCCGAGGCACATGTAGAGCTGGCCCGTGCAGGTCAGGCGGACCCGGTTGCAGCTCTCGCAGAAATTATGGGTCAGCGGCGTGATGAAGCCGAGCTTCCCGCCGGTCTCCTCGACCCGCACGTAGCGCGCCGGGCCGCCGGTGCGGTCGGGCAGCGGCGTCAGGGTGTAGCGGGTCTCCAGGCGCTGCCGGGCGACCGACAGGGGCAGGAACTGGTCGGTCCGGTCCGCCTCAATCTCGCCGAGCGGCATCACCTCGATCAGCGTCATGTCCATGCCGAGGCCGTGGGCCCAGGCGATCATGTCGGGGATCTCGTCGGCGTTGACGTCGCGCAGCGCCACCGCGTTGATCTTCACCTTCATCCCGGCGGCCCGCGCCGCCGCGATGCCGTCGAGCACCACCTTCAGGTCGCCGCGGCGGGTGATCTCCCGGAACTTGTCCGGGTCGAGGGTGTCGAGCGAGACGTTGATCCGGCGCACGCCCAGGCTCGCCAGCTCGTCGGCGTAGCGCGTGAGCTGCGTGCCGTTGGTGGTGAGCGTCAGCTCCTCCAGCGCCCCCGAATCGAGGTGACGCGAGAGCCGGCGGAACAGGTGCATGATGTCGCGGCGCACGAGCGGCTCGCCGCCGGTGATCCGGAGCTTGCGCACGCCCCGGGCGATGAACACGCCGCAGAGCCGGTCCAGCTCCTCCAGGGTCAGCAGGTCGCGCTTGGGCAGGAACTCCATGTGCTCGGACATGCAGTAGGCGCAGCGCAGGTCGCAGCGATCCGTCACCGAGATGCGCAGGTACGAGATCGCCCGCTGGAATGGGTCGATCAGCGGCGCGGGCCCGGCGGGCGCGCCGACCGCGGACGTCTGCGGCGTCAGGGAGCTGTCATCGAGCATCGTCCGGCATATGATGCCACCGGCGGTCGCGGGCAAGCCGATCCCGCGCCGCAGTCCCAGATTGCGTGAGGAGTGTGACCCGTGAGCGAGGATCTGTGGCCGACCGAGATCCGCCTGTCGGCCGACCGGCGGGTGCTCAACGTCGCCTTCGAGGACGGGGCCCGCTACGCCCTGCCGGCCGAGTATTTGCGGGTGTCGAGCCCCTCGGCCGAGGTGCAGGGCCACTCGCCGCTGGAGCGGAAGGTGATCGGCGGCAAGCGCGCCGTGGCCATCCTGGCGGTGGAGCCGGTCGGCAACTACGCGGTGAAGCTCGGCTTCGACGACATGCATGACACCGGCATCTACGGCTGGGGCTACCTCCACACCCTGGGCCGCGAGTACGAGACGCGCTGGAACACCTATCTCGGCGAGCTCGCCGAGCGCGGCCTGGACCGCGAGACCGCGCGCACCGCCCCGGTGAAGCAGGGCGGGGGCTGCGGGTCGGGCTCGTGCGGCTGCCACTGAGGGCAGCTGCTCCCGCTCACTCCGGCCCCGAGCCTCGTCTTTGCGAGCGGAGCGAAGCAATCCAGAGTGGCGCCACGATTTTCGGCGTCGCGCACCCCTGGGTCGCTTCGCTGCGCTCGCGATGACGGCAGAGTCGAGCCGCGCACCTGTCAGCCCGCACCTTCGGAGCCGCCATGGCCTTCGCCTGCACCATCCCCGCGACGCCCACGATCCAGCAGGACGACGCCGCCGTGCGCATCACCCGCTGGGACTTCCCGCCCGGCGGCGTGACCGGCTGGCACGAGCACGGCTGGCCCTACTTCGTGGTGATGCTGGTGGACGGGATCCTGCGCGTTCACGACGGCGCGGCGGTCAGCGAGACGGCCCTCGCGGCCGGGCAATCCTACATGCGCCCGGCGGGCATTCGGCACGACGTGATGAACGGGTCCGACCACCCGATCGCGTTCGTCGAGATCGAGGTGAAGCGTCCGGACGCGCTGGTCACGCTGCCGTGATCCGGTTTCCGTTTGAACGCTTCGGTTGATGTGCCTATCCCGTCATCACGAGCGAAGCGAAGTGACCCAGGGCAGCGCGACCTCTGCAGGCGTGGCGCCGCTGGATTGCTTCGCTCCGCTCGCAAAGACGGCCGCGCCGAAGCCATCGACCGGAAACCCTACGAAACGCGAAAAGGGCCGACCTCGCGGCCGGCCCCCTCGTCGAAGCTCCGAAAAGGAATCAGCGCTGGACGATGACCTTCGTGCCGACCTTGGCGCGGGTGTAGAGGTCCGTCACGTCGTCGTTGGTCATGCGGATGCAGCCCGACGAGACGGCGGTGCCGATCGTCTCCGGCTCGTTGGAGCCGTGGATGCGGTAAATCGAGCCGCCGAGATACATGGCGCGGGCGCCGAGCGGGTTCTCGAGACCGCCCTTCATGTAGCGCGGCAGGTCGGGCCGGCGCTTCAGCATGGTCGACGGCGGGCGCCAATCCGGCCACTCGCGCTTCATCGTGATGGTCTGCACACCGCCCCAGGTGAAGCCCGGCCGGCCGACGCCGACGCCGTAGCGCAGGGCCTGGCCGCCGCCGAGCACGTAGTAGAGCCGCCGCTCGGCGGTGGAGACGACGATCGTGCCGGCGCCGTAGGGGCCGTTATACGCCACCGTCTCGCGCGGGATCGCCGACATCTGCGGGACCGCCGCGTCGGCGCTCAGCGGGTCGGCGGGGTTCAGGGCAGCATTGGCCACCGGCACCGCGACGGTCTCGACGGCCTGCGGGCGGACGCGCACGGTGAGCGCGTCGTTCAGCGGCTGGCGGGTCAGCGGGTCGATCTCGTAGGCCAGTGCCGGCGCGGCGCAGGCGGCCGCGCCGAGAAGCCCGATCAGGGCGGGGAGAAAACGACGCATCAAAGCCTCTCGGGGCAGGCGCGGACTATGGCGGGAACGCGGCGAAGACCGCGGCACGATGCCGTGCCGATCCTCGCCAAGGGGTAAACGCTCGCGCCTCAAATCCAAGCCTGAAACCGCCCGGCCGGGGCGGTTCCGCCCGCCCGTGACTCGATGGCAACACTGTGGCAGCTTGGCCGTAAGAGCCGGGATGACGGGCGCGGATCCGCGCGTTCGCGCCCCCCGTCAGGCCTCGTCGGCGGCGAGCCAGATCGCCGGTTCGCGCGCGGCCGGGCGGAGCGGGGCCGGGGCGGCGGGCAGACCGCGCAGCTGGGCGAGTTCGGCGAGCTCCGGCGCCTGCGCGGTGTCGTCGGCGTTCAGGAACAGGCCCCGCGCCCGGGCGGCGCGGCCGAGATCGGCCCGGCTGGTCCAGACGCTCTGGGCCGGGCTCGTGAGCAGCGCCAGGGCGATCGGCGCCAGCCAGAGGGCGAGCCACGGGTTCCCGACGAGGACCAGGGCGAGCACCATCAGCGCGCCGACCACCACGGCGTCGGCCTGGAGCCGGAACGCCTCCGCCCAGGAGACCTGCCGGTCGTCCCGGTCCTGCGTCTCCCAGCGGACCACCCGGCCGAAGAAGGTCGAGACCACGGCGCCGGCGGTGAACAGGGTCAGGACCGGCCACAGGACCACCCACACCGCCTGCTCCAGGGCGGCGCTCGCGAGCAGCGCCCGCGTGCCGCCGAAGGCCGCCCGGCGCTCCGCGGAGGCGAGGACGTGGCCGAGGCTCAGGAGCTTGGGCAGGGCCAGCACGGCCACGCTGAGGGCGGCGAGCGCGTGGGCGGCGGCGCCCTGCCCGGTCAGCCCGTAGGCCAGGAGGCCGAGATCGCCGGTCCGGGCGGCCTGCCACGCGGCGAGGCCCAGGAAGGCGATCCAGAGCGGCAGCACCCCGTAGGAGAGGATGCCGACGAGGAGGTGCCAGCGGCTCGCGCCGTGAAGGCCCGCCCAGGGCAGCACCCGCAGGTGCTGGAGGTTGCCCTGGCACCAGCGGCGCTCGCGGCCCAGCAGGTCGACGAGGTTGGTGGGCATCTCCTCCCAGGTGCCGCCCATCTCGGGCAGCAGCCGCACCTCCCAGCCGGCGCGCACCATCAGCGCGCCCTCGACGATGTCGTGGCACAGGATCTCGCCGCCGAGCGGCTCCCGGCCCGGGAGCTTCGGGAGCTGCGCGTTCTCCGCGAAGGCCTCGACCCGCAGGATCGCGTTGTGGCCCCAGTAGCTGCCCTCCGGGCCCTGCCAGGTCTCCAGGCAGCGCAAGGCCAGCGGCGCGTAGAGGCGGACGGCGAATTGCTGGATGCGGGCGAAGAGCGTGTCCCGGCCGGCCGCGTACGAGACGGTCTGGATCAGGCCGGTGCGCGGGCTCGCCTGCATCAGCCCGACGAGGCGGCCCATGGCCGCGCCGGTCATCAGGCTGTCGGCGTCCAGCACGATCATGAAGGCGTACTCGCCGCCGTAGGTGCGGCAGAACTCGCCGATATTGCCGGCCTTGCGGCCGACATTCTCCGTCCGGCGCCGGTAGCGGATCCGCGGCAGCGCCGGGTCGGAGGCCGCCCAGGCCTGGATGCGGGCGTACTCGTGCTCCTCCACGGCGGCGATCGCGCCGTCCCGTGTGTCGGAGAGGACGAAGATGTCGATGCCCCGCGCCTCGGCGCGGGCGAGCGACCGGGCCATCACCCGCAGGCGGGCGAAGACCGCGACCGCGTCCTCGGCGTGGATTGCCACCACGGCGGCGGTGCGACCGGCCCCGTCCGGGCCGGCGCCAGCCTGCTCGGAGCGGCGCTCCAGCGCGGACTTCGCCCGATCGCCCAGGAGAGCCGCGACGAACCCGTAGACGTACTGGCAGGCGACGAAGGCCTGCCAGCCCATCACGAGGCCGAACAGCACCAGGACCGCCCAGGCCAGCGGGCTGACACCCGCCGGGTAGGCGAGCGCGGCGAGCCAGACGAGGCCGCCGGCGGTGGCGAGGCTCGGGACGGCCAGGGCGAGGCGGCGGGCGCGCAGGGCGCCGCGCGGCGCGTCGGTCCAGACCTCGCGGCAGGCTGCGTTCTCCGACGGATCGGGTATGGCGGGAGCCGCGTTCCGGTGCGACCGCTCGGCGGAGGAGGTGACGCGTGACGACATGGCGCGAGGAACTCGACCGTGGAAGGCTGCCGGCCGCCCGGCCGTGCGGGGCCGGGAACCGATGACCGTGGATACCGATGTGCGGGGTGAGGATACGGAGCCGACCCGGCAGCCCAGGCCGCCGGAAGCCGAACGGATCAATCCCCCCTCCCGGCGCCGCGTTCTTCGAACAGTCCTGGCCGCGGCTGCCGGCACGGTTCTACCTAGCGCGACGGATCTGAATGGGTCCAGAACGTGGGCCGGGCCGGCGCTTCCGCCGCAGGGCGACGCGATGACCTTCGAGACCCTCTCGGCCGAGGCGGCGCGGCGCGCCGCAGCGCCCTACGCCCCGCCGCCCGAGGACCTGCCGCCAGCGCTCGCCGCCCTCGACTACGACGGCTACCGGGCGATCACCTTCCGGCCGGACGCGGGCCTGCGGCTCGGCGCGCGTTTCAGCGCCCAGCTGTTCCACCGCGGCTTCCTGCAGCGCCGGCGCGTGGCGCTCCACCTCCAGCCGCTCCGGGGGCCCGCGCGGCCGATCCCCTACGACACGGGGCTGTTCGACCTGGGCACGCGGCTCGCCGGCCAGGGCTTCCCGGCGGATCTCGGCTTCGCGGGCTTCCGCCTGCACTACGCCTTCCCGGACACGCCCGCCTGGCGGCCGAAGGGCTTCCAGGAGGAGTTCCTCGTCTTCCTGGGCGCCTCCTACTTCCGCCTGCGGGCGGCGAACCAGGAATACGGGCTCTCGGCCCGGGGGCTCGCCATCGGCACCGGCGCCCCGGAGGGCGAGGAATTCCCCGACTTCGTCGCCCACTGGATCTGCGAGCCGGAGCCGGAGGCGCGCACCCTCACGGTGCTCTCCCTCCTCGACAGCCCGAGCGTGGCCGGCGCCTACCGGTTCGAGATCGCGCCCGGCGACCCGGCCCGGATCGCCGTCACGGCGGCGCTCCACCCGCGCCGGGCGCTCCCGAAGCTCGGGCTGGCGCCGCTCACCAGCATGTTCCTGTACGGCCAGAACGGGCCCGGGGCCCGGGGCGCCAAGCCGTTCGACGATTTCCGGCCGCAGGTGCACGACTCCGACGGGCTCTGCGTCGCGGCGGGGGCCGACCCGGCGCGGATCGACCGGATCTGGCGGCCCCTGGTCAACGGGCGGGCGCAGCCGCAGATCTCCGCCTTCGCGGCCCGGCCGCTCGCCGGCTTCGGGCTGCTGCAGCGGGAGCGGAGCTTCGCGGCCTACCTCGACGTGGAGGCGCGCCACGAGGCGCGGCCGGGCCTGTGGGTGGCGCCGGATTCCGCCGGGGGCGCCTTCGCGGACGGCGCCGTGCAGCTCTTCGAGATCCCGTCGGGCGAGGAGTACATGGACAACATCGTGGCGGCCTTCGTGCCGGCGGCCCCGGCGCAGCCCGGCGCGCCGCTGCACGTCCGCTACGGGCTGACCACGGTGGGGGCCGAGCCCGTGCCGGCGATCCCGGAGACCGCCCTCGCCCGGGTGACGTCGACGCGACTCGGCTCGGCGGAGCGCCTGCGCCCGTCGAACCCGCCCGACCCGCGGCGGCGGCTCTGCGTCATCGACTTCGAGGGTCCGGGCCTGCCGAAGGGTCCCGACGACGCGGTCGACGCGGAGGTCTCGGCCAGCGCCGGCACGCTGCACGATCCGGTGGCCAACTTCGTGCCGCAGACCGGAGGCTGGCGGATCTACGTCGAGTGGCGCCCGCCGGAGCCGGTGCCGCCGGGCGACGTCGTGCTGCGCGCCCGGCTGGTCCGCGGAACCGTCCCCCTCAGCGAGACCTGGGACGCCGCCGTGTAGGCTCCGTCATCGCGTCGCCGCGCTCGCGAAGACGGCGTGTCTCAGGCGGTCCGGCGCTCCTGCTCCAGGCGCCGGGCCAGGCGGGTGGCGCCGTAGACCTCGCTCAGGCGGCGGCGGGCCGCGGTGACCGGCGGCGCCTGCCGCTCGTCGTAAGCGGCCGCGATGACGCGCAGGGCGGCGGCGACCGAACGCTCCAGGCGACGCTCGGCCTGGACGGCCGCGTCCCGATGATGGTCCAGCATGTGATGATCCCTCGTGCTGCGCCGTCTCCACCCTCTGGCGGGGCGGTATCCGGCAGCGCCGACAGATTTCACATCCGGCTTGACCGTATCAAGGCAGCTTGGCCATGAGCCGCGGCGCGTCGTTACCGCAATTCCTCGTGCCACGTCCGGCCATCGCGCTCGATCAGCGCGATGGCGGCGGTCGGGCCCCAGCTGCCGGCCGGGTAGGGCCGCGGCGCCTCGGGCCGGTCGGCCCAGGCCTTGAGCACGCCGTCCGCCCAGGCCCAGGCCGCCTCGACCTCGTCGCGGCGCATGAACAGCGTCGCGTTGCCGCGGACCACGTCCATCAGCAAGCGCTCGTAGGCGTCGGGGTAGCGCTGCTTGAAGGTCTCCTCGAAGGAGATGTCGAGGTCGGTCGGGCGCAGCCGCAGGCCGCCGGGCCCCGGATCCTTGGTCATCACCTCGAGCTTCATGCCCTCCTGCGGCTGCAGGCGGATCACGAGGCGGTTGGGCTCGCGGCCGAAGGCCTCCTCGGGGAAGATCGAGAACGGCGAGGCGCGGAACTGCACCACGATCTCGGACAGCTTCTGGGGCAGGCGCTTGCCGGTCCGCAGGTAGAACGGCACCCCGGCCCAGCGCCCGGACTGGATCTCGACCTTCATGGCCACGAAGGTCTCGGTCCGGCTCTCGTGGCCGAGTTCGGCGAGGTAGCCCTCGACGGGTTTGCCGTCGACGGCGCCCGCCACGTACTGGCCGCGCACCGTCACCAGCGGGATGTCCTGACTGGTGATCGGCTTCAGGGCGCGCAGCACCTTGAGCTTCTCGTCGCGGACGGAGTTCGCCTCGAGATTGAGCGGGCTCTCCATGGCGGTGAGGCAGAGGAGCTGCAGGATGTGGTTCTGCAGCATGTCGCGCATCGCGCCCGACGTGTCGTAGTAGCCGGCCCGGCCCTCGACCCCCACCGTCTCGGCGACCGTGATCTGGACGTGGTCGATCACGTCGGAGGTCCAGAGCCGCTCGAAGATCGTGTTGGCGAAGCGGAGCGAGAGCAGGTTCTGGACCGTCTCCTTGCCGAGATAGTGGTCGATCCGGAAGATCTGCGATTCGGGGAAGACCTCGCCGACCGCGTCGTTGATCGCCCGGGCCGATTTCAGGTCCTTGCCGATCGGCTTCTCCAGCACGACGCGGGACTTCTCGCCGACGAGCCCGTGGGCGGCGAGGTTGCGGCAGATCGAGCCGTAGAGGTCGGGCGAGGTGGCGAGGTAGTAGGGCCGGACCTGGTCGGGCCGCTCGTCGAGCTTGGCGACGAGGTCGGTCCAGCCGCTGTCGCCGGCGCCGTCGACCGCGACGTAGTCGACGTGGTCGAGGAAGCGGTGGAGCATGTCGTCGGACAGGTCGGACGCCGGCACGAAGCGCTTGAGCGCGTCGCGGGCGTGCTCGCGGAAGGCGTCGAGGGACAGTTCCGAGCGCGAGGCGCCGATGATCCGGCTGGTCTCGGGGATCTGGCCGTCGCGGAATCGGTAGAACAGGGCCGGCAGGAGCTTCCGCGCGGTCAGATCGCCGGTCGCGCCGAACACGACGCAGTCGAAGGAAGCGACGGGGATGATCGTGGCCAAGTGCGGCTCCCGGTTGTCGTGCGCTGGTCTCGTGCGGCGGCTGCGTCGCACTGACCTAGCCCGTGTGCAAGGGCTTCGCCAGACGAGGGGTGCAGGCCAGCGCTGTCCGGTTCAGGGGGCGGCCGGGACAGATCCGGGCAAGTCCACGCTGCCACGCTCCGTCCTTGCGAGCGCAGCGAAGCAACCCAGGGCAGCGCGGCGGCGCCGAAGGACAGCACGATGCGCGAGCCGGCCGTCTACATCATGGCGAGCCGCCGCAACGGCACGCTCTACACCGGCGTGACCTCGGACCTCGCACGGCGGGTCCACGAGCACCGGGAGGGGCTGCTTCCCGGTTTCACGAGCCGCTACGCTTGCCAACGCCTCGTCTGGTACGAGCGCTATCCCACGATGAATGAGGCCATCACCCGCGAGAAGCAGATCAAGGCGGGCTCACGGAAGAAGAAGCTCGCCCTGATCGAGGCGATGAATCCGGACTGGAACGACCTGTATCCCGATCTCGCGTGAACGGGTCCGGCGTCGCGGATCCCTGGATTGCTTCGCTGCGCTCGCAAAGACGGCGTTGTCTGGCTCATCGCGGCCCCCCAGGCCGCCTTCACACACTCCGTCATCACGAGCGGAGCGAAGTGACCCAGGGCAGCGCGAGGCCGCGCGGGTCACCCCGCCATGTACCGCTTGAACGCCTCGGCGTGGTCCGGATGCCAGCGCGAGAGGGCGGGCCGGTTCTCGACGATGTCGCCGGACGCCCAGGCGATCCGCTTCGCGTCCTGGGCGCGGGTGGTCTCGTTGTCCGGGCAGAGGATGTAGAAATCGCCGGCGGCGAGCCGCTCCAGCAGGAAGGCCACGGTCTCGTCGGGCGTCCAGGCCCCGGCGGGCTTCTCGGCGACGCCGCGGGCCTTGGTGAGCCCGGTATAGACGAAGCCCGGGATCAGCAGGTGGGCGGTGGTGTGGCAGCCCTCCCGGTTGCGAAGCTCGTGGGCGAGCGCCTCGGTGACCGCCTTCACGCCCGCCTTGGAGACGTTGTAGGGCGCGTTGCCCGGCGGGGTGGTGATGCCCTGCTTCGAGCCCGTGACGACGATCGCCCCCGGCCTGCCGCCCTCGATCATGCCGGGCGCGAAGGCGTGGATGCCGTTGACCACGCCGCCGAGATTCGTGCCCAGGATCCGCGTCCAAGTGTCGGCGTCGGAGAACAGTTTTCCGCCGGCCTCGATCCCGGCGTTCAGCATCACCAGGGCGGGCGGCCCGCCCTTGGCGACGGCGGCCGCCAGGGCCTCGACGGCGCCCCGGTCCGACACGTCGGTGGGCACGGCGCGCACCTCGACGGCGGCGAGTTCGGCGACGGCGGCCCGGGCCGCGTCCAGGGCCGGGCCCGGCAGGTCGGCGAGCCAGACGTTCATGCCGGCCCGGGCGAAGGCCTGCGCGGCGGCGAGCCCGATGCCGCTCGCAGCCCCGGTGACGACCGCGCTGCGGCCCGGACTGATCGCGGGGTGCTGGCTCATGACGGATCCTCGGCTGACGGGCGCCCATCAGATGGGGCGCCCCGGGCGGAAGGCGAGTTCGCGCCGCGGTCCCGCGCCGCCCCGGCAGAACCTGCGGATCGCCGCCGCGGCGGCTTCTGCTAGGGTGGCGGGCATGTCACGGAACGAAGCACCCGGATGCCCCCTCTCCCGCACCGCCGGTCGATCCTCGCCGGCGCGGCCGCCCTCGGCCTCGCCGGCGCGGCGCGCGCGGCCGGCCCGGCGGGGTTCGGTCCCCTCGGCCGGCCGTCCTGGTCGGCCGACAGCCTCCAGGCCGCCGCGGCCGCCAAGGGCCTGACATACGGCTGCGAGGTGCCGTTCCACCGCTTCGACGCGACGCCCGCCTACCGGCAGGCGGTGGCGCGGGAATGCGGCATCCTCGTCTGCGGCACCGAGATGAAGATGGAGGAGGTCCTGCCGGCGCCGGGCAAGACCGACTTCGCCCGCGGCGACGCCATCCTGCGCTTCGCGAGAGCGAACGGCCAGCGCATGCGCGGCCACACGCTCGTCTGGCACGCGGCGCTGCCGCCCTGGGTCGGACCGCTGCTCGGCCGGGCGAGCGCCGTCCAGGCCGAGGACTTCATGCGGCGCTGGATCGAGACGGTGGCGGGCCATTACCGCGGCCAGATCGTCGCCTGGGACGTGGTCAACGAGATCCTCGGCAACGAGTCCGATCCCGACCGCGGCGGCGGCCTGCGCGACTCGCCCTGGCTCGCCGCGATCGGGCCCGGCTACGTCGACCTCGCCTTCCGGATCCTGCACGAGACCGATCCGGCCGCCGCCGGCACGTGGAACGAGGACGCGGTGGAGCAGGGCGTGCCCTGGATGGAGGCCAAGCGCACCAAGGTCCTGCGCCGCCTGGAGGCGATGCGGTCCCGGGGCGTGCCGATCCGGCGCTTCGGGCTCCAGTCGCACCTCACCAGCACGATCCCGATCGACCAGGGCCAGCTGCGGCGCTTCCTGCGGGAGATCGGCCAGATGGGTCTCGGCATCGAGATCACCGAGCTCGACATCGACGACCGCGACTTCCCGTCCGACGTGGCGACCCGCGACCGGATGGTGGCCGATTACGCCCGCCGCTACCTCGACGTGGTGCTGGACGAGCCCGCCTGCCTCGACGTCCTGACCTGGGACATCTACGACCCGGACACGTGGCTGAACGACCACCCCTACCGCAAGCGGCCCGACGGCCTGCCGCAGCGGGCGCTGCCGCTCGACGCGCAGTTCCGGCGCAAGCCCCTGTGGCACGCGATGAAGGCGGCCTTCGAGGCAGCGCCCGACCACAGGGCCGCCCGCGAGAAGCTCAGGCGGGCGTGACGCCGGCCCGGCGGCCGTCCTCGGCCAGGCTCGGCTCCGGCGGCCGGTCCGCCAGGAGCCGGCGGCGGAGGCGCGCGCAGGGGCGCTCGACGAGGCCGTACATGCCCCAGCACCACAGCAGGGTCACCGGGAAGGCCGCCAGCATCAGGCCGACGCCGTGCAGCCCGGGCCGCAGGTGCAGCACCAGGGCCACCACGGTCATGTGCGCGAGGTAGAAGCTGTAGGACCAGAGACCGAGCCGGCGCATAGGCCGGCTGGCCAGCAGCCGCACCAGAGGTCCCTCGCCGTGCAGCAGGTACGCGAAGGGCACGAACAGGGCGGCGCTCTGGAGCGTGTAGCGCAGGCTCTCCCGGAAGGCGGGATCGCGGACCGCCAGGGTCCCGAGGATCACCGCGAGGCTCGCCGCGACGTGCCAGGGCGCGGGGCGCCTCGCCCGGTCGGCCGGGACCACCGGGTTGTTCCACAGCCCGAGGCAGCACCCGAACAGGATCGCGTCGATCCGGGTGTGGGTCCAGCTGTAGTTCAGGCTGTAATCCGGCAGCCGCCAGACGTTGACGCACCGGATCGCCAGGACGGCCGCGCAGAGCCCCAGGCAGGCCAGGGCCGCGCGGCGCGGCCGCAGGCGCCCGAGCCAGAGCAGGAAGACCAGCGGGAAGACGAGGTAGAAGTGCTCCTCGATGGCGAGGCTCCAGAGCGGCACCGGCAGCACCGCCTCGGTGCCGAACAGGCCGGGATAGTTCGTCAGGAAGGTCGCCTGCCCGAGGACCGCCGCCGGCGCGACCGGCATCCAGTCGAGCCACCCCGCCGCGTAGAGCGCGCCGGAGGCGAGCAGGGTCAGGTACATGGGCGGCAGGATGCGCAGGCTCCGCCGGAGGTAGAAGGCCGGAAGCGACACCGTCCCGGTCCGCGCCCGCTCGATCCGCAGGAGCGTGGTGATCAGGTAGCCGCTGAGGAAGAAGAAGACGGTCACGCCGAAGCCGCCCGGCACCACGTGGCCGTAGCCGCAATGGGCCGCGAACACGATCAGGATGGCGAGCGCCCGCACCCCGTCGAGCTGCGGCAGGTAGGGCATCGTCCTCGGGATCGGATCACCGGAATCCGGCATGCTGGGGACCGATCTCCTGTCCGGGCCTAGGCAGCCGTGGCGGCCCGGCCCTGCGGTGTCCGACGGAACGCTTCGATGAAGGTGTCCTACTCCGTCATCGCGGGCGGAGCGAAGTGACCCGCGGCAGCGCGACGACGGGCGGCGTCGCGCCGTCTGGATCGCTCGCTCCGCTCGCAAAGACGCGGGCGCCGGAACCAGCAACGCACGAATGTATGAGCGGGACGTTCACGCCGACCGACATCCGCGACGTCACACGCGGATGAATCAATGGCGGCATCGTGAATCCCGATCCTGCCCGCTCTCGGGGTCGGAGGAGATTGGTAACCACGCCGGCCCATCATCCGGCCCGGTCGCGCCGCCTGAGCGCGTCGGGAGTGTTGCGTATGGTCCCGGTCCAGCCCCGCCGTCACGCCCGCCCGCACGCCGCGCTGGGTGCGGGCCTGTCCCTGCTGGCCCTGCTCGGAGCGCCCGGCGTCGCCCTGGCGCAGGGGACCGGCGCGGCGCAGGGCGGCCCTGCGCCGGTGCCGCCGCTCGCCGCGCCGGTCGCGGTGCCGCCCGCCGCGGGCGAGACCGCGAAGAGCCAGGAGCCCCGCGCACCGGAGGCGAAGGGTGAGGCGAAGGGCGCGGCCGTCAAGCCGGCGGAGGCCAAGCGGGCCGAGACCAGGCCGGCCGAGACCCGGGCGACCGAGGCCGCGCCGGAGCCCGTCCCGGCGCAGGGCAAGGCGCAGGATGCCAGGGCGCAGGACGCGAAGGCACAGGACAGCAAGGCGTCGGACGCCCGATCGGCCGAGACCAAGTCCCAGCCGGCCAAGCCTCAGGAAGCGGCGAAGAGATCCCGCGAGCCGGCGCCGCTGGTCTACGCCAAGGTCTCCGCCGACCCGAACCCGACGCTGACACCCCGGACGTTCCTCGACACGCTCCGGGCGGCCGAGCGCTACGCGGCCTTCGCGGAGGCCGGGGGCTGGGAGCGGCTGCCAGACGATCTCGCGCGCCTCAAGCCCGGCGAGCGCCACCCGGCGATCCCCGCCCTGCGCCACCACCTGACGCTGACCGGCGACCTGCCGGCGGATGCCCCCGCGAACGACCGCCTCGACCCGCCCCTGGTGGCGGCGATCGCCGCCTTCCAGGCCCGTCACGGCCTGCCCGACAGCGGTATCCTTGGCCGGCTCACGATCAACGCGCTCAACGTGCCGGCCGCGGTGCGCCAGCGCCAGCTCGCCGCCTCCGCGGCCCGGCTGATGGGCTCGAAATTCCCGTTCGGCGAGCGCTACGTGGTGGTCAACATCCCGTCCGCCGCCGTGGAGGCGGTGGAGAACGGCGCCGTGACGCGCCGCTACGTCGCGGTGGTCGGCTCCCCCGACAAGGCGACGCCGTCCGTCGAGACGCGGATCACCGACATCAACTTCAACCCGACCTGGACCGTCCCCGCCTCGGTGGTGAAGAACGAGATCATCCCGGCGATGCGCAAGAACCCGGGCTACCTGGCCAAGAACCGCATCCGGATCCTGGGCCCGGCGGGCGAGGTCGACCCGACCCGGATCGACTGGGCGGGCCAGAAGGCCGTCAATTACACGCTGCGCCAGGATTCCGGGCTCGACAATTCGCTGGGCCAGGTGCGGATCGACATGCCGAACCGCTTTGCCGTCTACATGCACGATACGCCGGCGAAGTCGCTCTTCGCCGCGAGCGTGCGCTTCCACAGCCACGGCTGCGTCCGGGTCGGACAGGTGAAGGAGCTGGTCGGCTGGCTGCTGCAGGGCACGGACGGCCCCAACGGGCCGGGCACGAGCTGGGGGCCGATCGAGATCGAGACCGGCATCGCCGACGGCGAGCGCCGCGACATCAAGCTCACCAAGCCGATCCCGGTCACCTTCGTGTACCTCACCGGCTTCGCCACACCGGACGGGAAGGCGCATTTCCGCGACGACATCTACAACCTCGACACGCCGGCGCCCGAGCCCGCCGCCACCGGCGCGATCCCGCCCGCGGCGGGCGCGGACGCCGCGAAGCCGGCCCCCGCCACCGCGCCGGTCCCGCCCCGGCCTGGTGCGGCCCACGACGCGAAGCCGGCTCCCGCGCGGGCTGCCGCGGCCAAGCCCGCGACGGTCGGGCCTCCGCCGGTCAGGCCCGCACCGGCGAAGCCGTCGCCGGAGCGGCCCGTTACCGAGCACCGCAGTTTGGAATCCGTCGAACCTATCCGCTAAAGCCAACCCAGCCATGCGATTCTCGGCACGCCGGAACATCCCGGCGGGCCGGCCATTGGCCTGCAGAAAGCGCGTCCGCCCCTCCGCGGAGTGACGGAGCGGCGCGCCGAGCCAGCGAATCGCATTGGAGACGACCATGGCCAAGGCCAAGCCGAGCAGTCGCATCGAGAGCGCGCGCCTCAACACCCCGACCGACCTCGATCCGAGCGACGTCCGAACGATCGCCGAGGGCCTGACGGTCCTGAGCTCGGACCTGTTCGCCCTCTACATCAAGACCAAGAACTTCCACTGGCACATGAGCGGACCCCATTTCCGCGACTACCACCTGCTGCTGGACGAGCAGTCGGCCCAGATCTTCGAGATCATCGACGCGGTGAACGAGCGCGCCCGCAAGATCGGCGGCACGGTCCTGCGCTCGCTCGGCCAGGCCAAGAGCCTGACCCGCGTGGCCGACAACGATGCCGAGTACGTCTCGCCTCTCGACATGCTCAAGGAGCTGCGCGACGACAACAAGGCCCTCACCGCCAACATGCGGACGCTCCACGGGGTCACCGACGAGGCCGGCGACGTGGCGACCACCTCGCAGCTCGAGGAGTGGATCGACCAGTCCGAGGAGCGGACGTGGTTCCTCTACGAGACCACCCGCAATGCGACCGACAGCGGCCACTGAGCCGCGCGCCCCGGCACCGGCGCGGCCGGCGCCGGGTCGGGCCTCGCCGCGCCGCTAGCCGGCGGCGAGATCGAGGTGCACCTTCACGAGGCCCGGATCGTCCGGGTCGCGCCCCTGCGTGAAGCCGAGGCGGCGGCACACCGCCAGCATCGGCCGGTTCTCGGCGAGCACCGTGCCCTCGACCCGGCCGATCCCCTCGGAGCGCGCCCAGTCGATCATCAGGCGCATCAGCGCGAAGGCGAGGCCCGTCCCGCGGGCGTCGCGGCCCACCGCGATCGCGTACTCGCCGCTCTCGTGGTTGGCGTCGGCGTGGAGCCGGACCGCACCGAGCATGCGCTCGCCGCCGCCCGGCCCGATCTCCGTGGCCACGAACGCGATGGCGCGGGCGTAGTCGAGCTGCGTCAGGCGGGCCAGGAAGGCGTGGCTGAACTCGCGCACCGGCCCGAAGAACCGCAGCCGCAGGTCCTCCGGGTCAAGACCCTTGAAGAAGGCCAGGAACAGGCCCTCGTCCTCCGGGCGCACGGGCCGCACCCGCACGGTCCGGTCCTTGAGGTTGAGCGTGCGGATCCACTCGGCCGGATAGGGCCGGATCGCGAAGCGCGGGTGGCCGCGGCCGTGGACGCTGCCGTGGTCGCCGCGCTCGGCGCGCCCGATCCGGACCCGGGCGTCGAGGGCCAGCACGCCGGTCTCGTCGGCCAGGAGCGGGTTGATGTCGAGCTCGCGCACCTGCGGCAGGTCGGCGGCGAGCTGGGACAGCTTCACCAGCGTCAGCGCGATCGCCCCGAGATCGGCCGCCGGCACGTCGCGGTAGGCCTCCAGGCGGCGCGCGACCCGGGTGCGGGCAATGAGATCGCGCGCCAGGGTCAGGTCGAGCGGCGGCAGGCCGAGGGCGCGGTCGTCGATCACCTCCACGGCGGTCCCGCCCCGGCCGAACACCACCACCGGGCCGAACACCGCGTCCTCCGCGAGCCCGGCGATCAGCTCCCGGCGCTGGCCGCGGCGGACCATCGGCTGCACGGCGAAGCCGGTGACCCGGGCGTCGGGCCGCTCCCGGCGCGCGCGGGCCAGGATGCTGCGGGCGGCCTCCGCGACGTCGGCCTCGCTGGTCAGGTCGAGGTGGACGCCGCCGATGTCGGATTTGTGCACGATGTCCGGCGAGACGACCTTCAGCGCCACCGTCCCGCCCGCCGCGATGATCGGCCACGCGGCCGCCGCGGCCGCGTCCGTGTCGGGGGCGAGCGTGATCGGGACGGTCGGGATCCCGTAGGCCTGCAGGAGGCCGTTCACCGCCACCGGGTCGAGCCACGCGGCGCCCTGGCGCAGGGCCCCGGCGACGATCGAGCGGGCCCGCGCCGTGTCGGGGGAGAAGTCCCGCGGCAGCGAGTCCGGCGTGCGCATCAGGTCGTCCTGGGCCTCGCGGTAGCGCACGAGATGCAGGAAACCCTCGATCGCCTCGGAATCGGTGGTGAAATGCGGGATCCCGGCCTGCGCGAAGGTCTCGCGCGCCGCCTCCGCGTCGCCCAGCGTGACCGCGAAGACCGGCTTCTTGCGGGTCTGGCCGGCGCGGGCGGCCTTGACCGTCGCGGCGACGGCCTCGGCCACCGCGCCGGCCTCCGAGCGGATCGTCGGCACGTGGATCGCCAGCACGGCGTCGCTCGTCCGATCCGTCAGCAGCGGCGTCAGCGCGGACGCGAAGGCCGGACCGGCGGCGTCGACGCCGAGGTCGAGGGGGTTTCCCGGCGCGCGGCCCTCCGCCTCGGCGGGCGCCGCCAGGGTCCCGGCCCGCTCGATCAGCCGGTCCGCCGCGAGGAGGCCGATGCCACGGCCGTTGGACACGATCGCCAGCCGGTGGCCGGGGAACGGCCGCTGCCGCCCCAGGGTCTCCACGGCGGAGAACATCGCGTCGAGGTCCGGCACGGCCAGCAGGCCGGCCCGCCGGAAGGCCGCGGCGTAGACCGCGTCCGGGCGGGCCAGGGCGCCGGTATGGGTGACGGCGGCGCGGGTGTCGGGCCGGTGCCGGCCGGCCCGCAGGACCACGACGGGCTTAGCCCGGGCCGCGGCGCGGGCGGCCGACATGAACCGGCGGGCATCCGCGACCCGGTCGAGGCAGAGCAGGATCGCGCGGGTGCGGAAATCGGCGGCGAAGTGGTCGAGGCAGTCGGCCACGCCGATGTCGAGGACGCTGCCGAGCGACAGCACCGCCGAGAAGCCCGTGCCGTGGCGGGCGCCCCAGGCGACGATGGCGGCCGCGACCGTGCCGGATTGCGAGACGAGGGCGAGGTCGCCGGCCTCGGGCGCTTGGGCGAACAGGCTGGCGTTGAGCCTCGCGCCCGGGACCGCCAAGCCGGCGCTGTCGGGCCCGAGCAGGCGCAGGCCGTGGGCGCGGGCGATCCCGTGGGCGACCGGACCGGGATCCTCCGGCCCGGATCCGAGCCGCGCCGTGAGGATCACGGCCGCCCCGGCGCCGATCGCGGCGGCCTGCGCGACGACCTCGGGCACGCTCGGCGGCGGCACCGCGATCAGGACGAGGTCGGGGGCGGCGGGCAGATCCGCGACCCGCGGCACGCAGGCCAGCCCGTCGACGGTCGTTTGGTCGGGCTGGACCGGCATGATCGCGCCGGGAAAGCCCGCGGCGCGCAGGCTGTCGAGCACGCTGCGCCCCAGCGAGCCCTCGCGCCCCACCGCCCCGACCAGGGCGATCGAGCGGGGCGCCAGCAGCTTGTCGAACCGGTAGGTGCTCACGACCGGCGGCTCACGACATCGTCACGGGACGCGGTCCCGCAGGCCGTTCCTGGCGGCACGCATCTGGCCTCTCGCTCACGTCCGAACGGACGAGGCGCCGGGGCGCCCGCCGCCCTCCCAGATGGCGCGATCCGGCGCGCCTGCAACGCCCGGTCGGCACGCGCCGGCCGGAAATCGCGTGGTCGACGCGAGCGCGGTCTCCAGACCTCCTTTTGTTCAATATCGGGCGCCATTTATCCACTCTAAGACGGCACTTGTGGGCATGTGTGGATTGGACTTGCTATTGAATTCACACCACCATAGTAACTGCCCATTAACTACCCTGTATCGGGTCGAGCAGAGACAGATCCCGGCCGGCGTCGGTGGCCGGCTGGGATCGATTGGAGGTTACGGGATGGACGCCACGGGTGAAGGGCAACCGGACTATCTCACGCTGTCCGTCGACATCGTGTCGGCCTTCGTGAGCAACAATCCGGTCCCCGCGCCGGAACTGCCGGGGCTGATCGCGGCCATCCACGCGACGCTGCACGGGCTCGGCGAGCCGTCCGCCCCGCCGGCGGAGCAGCTGCGGCCGGCCGTGCCGGTCCGGCGCTCGGTCCAGCCCGACTTCATCGTCTGCCTGGAGGACGGCAAGAAGTTCAAGTCGCTGAAGCGCCACCTGCGGACGCACTACAACCTGACGCCCGAGGAGTATCGGGGAAAGTGGGGCCTGCCGCCCGACTACCCGATGGTGGCGCCGAACTACGCCGCGGCGCGGTCCAGCCTCGCCAAGAGCATGGGCCTCGGCCACCAGCGCCGGAAGGGCTGACGGCGCGGCGCTCTCATCCGCGTCCGCGTCCACAGCTTTCGGAGGCGGGTTAGGCATCGGGCAAGCCGCGCTTGCGAGGGTCGGGGGCCCGTCAGCGCCCCCGAGACCCGATGCCCGGCAAGCCCAGCCTCGTCGCCCGCCTGTTCTGGACGGCCGTGATCGGCCTTCCCTTCGGGCTCTGGTACGGCCGGCCGGCGCTCGCCGCGACGGGACTCGCCCTCGCGCTCGTCCTGCTGCGGCATCTCGGGCGCCCGCGCCGGTTCCGGGCCCGGGTGCGCCGGATCGCCCGCGCCCATGCCGAGACGCTGGCGCTGCGGCGGCGGCAGGAGAGCTACACCGACCCCTACGGCAACCGGATCGAAGACGGCTGGCTGCGCGAGCGCGATTATTTCCTCGAGCGGACCGTCCTGCCGCAGCTCGGTCCCCGCTTCGCCGACCTCGCCGAGGCGGAGCACGCGCGGATGCTGGCTATCGTCGAGGCCGAGGCCGCCGCCGTCGCGCTCCCGGAGGAGGACGAGGCGCCCGGGGACGGGCTGGACTACGAGCGCTACTGCGCCGAGCGCCTGGTCCGGGCGGGCTGGCGGGCGCACCGGACGCCGGCGAGCGGCGACCAGGGCGCCGATATCGTGGCGGTGCGGGACGGGCTGCGCCTCGTCGTGCAGTGCAAGCGGCTGAGCAAGCCCGTGGGCAACGCCGCCGTGCAGGAAGCCGCCGCGGCCCTGCGCTACTGGGACGGGGACCGGGCCGCCGTGGTGTCGAACGCCGGCTTCACGCCGGCGGCGCGCCGGCTCGCCACGGCCACCGGCGTCCTCCTCCTGCACCACGACGCCCTCGAGGCGATCGAGGCGTTCGACCTCGCGGAGACGTGATGCCCGTCAGGCGAGCGGGCCGGGGATGGCGATCTCCGCCTCGCTGAGCAGGCGCGCCTCGTGGCGGCGCACGAACAGCCACAGGGCCAGGCCGCCGAACACCACCAGGGCGAGCAGGGTCAGGCCCACCGGGCCGACGATGTGCTCGATCTGGCGCCCGCAATAGTACGAGCCGATGCCCATGCTGCCGGCCCAGACGATGCCGCCGAGGGCGTTGAAGGCGAAGAAGCGGCGCGCGTCCAGGCGGTTGACCCCGGCGAGCAGGGCCGCGTAGGCGCGCAGCATCGCGGTGAAGCGGCCGAAGAACACGATCTTCCCGCCGTGCTGGCGGAACAGGTACTGGCCGAGCTTGAGCCGCCCGTGGTCGAGGGCGATGAGATGGCCGTAGCGGAGCAGCAGCGGCATGCCCCAGCGCCGCCCCGCCCAGTAGCCGACATTGTCGCCCAGGATCGCCGCCGTCGCCGCCGCGGCGATGACCAGGCCGATGTTCAGGTTCCCGGTGCTGCCGGCGTAGACGGCGGCCGAGATCAGCACCGTCTCGCCGGGGCACGGCACGCCGGCGCTCTCGAGAGTGATGATCACGAAGATCGCGATGTATCCGTAATTCGCGATCAGGTCGGCGACGGGCAGGTCGTTCAGGAAGGCCATGCGGTCCTCGGGCCGGTCTCCGGGCAGAGCCCGGCGACACAAGCGGACGGAACGTGGCCTTAAGAGGGCCGATCTGCGGCCGGCGGCGTCCTCAGAGGACCTTCAGCAGTGCTTCGGCGCCGGACGCCTCGGCCTTCGAGGGCGTCTCCTCGACGTTGAGGATCCGGACGACGCCGTCCTCGACTAGCATCGAGTAGCGCTTCGAGCGCATCCCGAGGCCGAAGCCGGTGCCGTCCATCTCCAGGCCGAGGGCCTTGGCGAAATCGGCGTTGCCGTCGGCGAGGAATTCCAGCCCCTCGGCGCCGCTCGCCTTCGACCACGCGTCGAGCACGAACACGTCGTTGACGCTCGTCACCGCGATGGCGTCGATACCGCGCCCGAGGATCTCGTCCCGGTGGGTGACGAAGCCCGGCAGGTGGTTGCGGTGGCAGCTGGGGGTGAACGCGCCCGGCACGCCGATCAGCACCACGCGCCGGCCCTTGAACACGTCGTCGGTGGTGCGCGCGATCGGGCCCTCGGGGCCGATCACCCGGAAGGTGGCCTGGGGCAGGTGGTCGCCGACCTGGATCATCGCGGGTCCCTCGTTGTCGCGCGCTGGGATGGCGCGCGTGAGCAGCGCGCCTGACCTAGCGTGGCAGGGGGTGCCTGTCGAGGATGCGGCCAGCTCCGGCTTGCACCGCCCTCACGGGCCGATCAGCTTGATGAAGGCCGCCCCGGCCCCGAAGAAGGCCGCTCCCGCCGCCATGCCCGAGAGGGCCACCTGCCAGGGCGCCAGGGCCCGGTCACGGCCGAGCTTGGCCTGCTCGGCCAGCAGCTTCGCCTGCTCGGCGATCAGCTTGTGCTGCTCAGCGACGAACTTGCGGGTCTCCTCCTGGGACCGCTCGATCCGCGCCCGCTGCTCCTCGATGTCGAAGGTGGGAGCGGGTGCGACATCCGCCATGACCAGCGAGCCTCAACGGTGACCGCGCCGGCCGCGACGCGGACCGACCCGGGTATTGTGGGACAGGGATTGAGACCCGCACAAGCTTGGGGGAGGCTTGCTGCGTCCCTTTTGCCCGCTGGACAACGGAGGGGCGCGGCGTAGCATGGACGCATGGCGCACCCTCCGCACCGCAGGCCCGATCCCATGTCGGCAGCGTCGTCCCAGGCCGGGAAGGCGGCGCCGCTCCGCACGGAGCTGTCGGGCCCGCACTTCCTCGACGGGCAGTTCCTCGTGGCCATGCCCGGCATGGCCGACGAGCGCTTCGCGCGCTCGGTGATCTACATCTGCGCCCATTCCGCCGACGGGGCCATGGGCATCATCGTCAACAAGGCGGCGACCGACATCAGCATGCCGGACCTGCTGGTCCAGCTCGACGTGGCGCCCGAGGCGGACGCGATCCGCCTGCGCGAGCGGGTCGGCCACATGCCGGTCCTGATGGGCGGCCCGGTGGAGGGACGGCGCGGCTTCGTGCTCCACAGCGACGATTTCCACATACAGCAATCGACGCTGATCATCGACGACGGCATCTGCCTGACCGCGACCGTGGAGATCCTCCGCGCCATCGCCAGCGGCGAGGGGCCGGCCAGCGCCGTGCTGGCGCTCGGCTACGCCGGCTGGCAGGCCGGGCAGCTGGAGAGCGAGATCATGGCCAACGGCTGGCTCAACTGCCCGGCCGACCCGGCCCTGATCTTCAACGCCGACCTCGACGCCAAGTACGACCTCGCCCTGCGGGCCAACGGCATCGACCCGGCGATGCTGTCGATGACCGCCGGCCGGGCCTGACCCGACCGCGCTCGCCGGGGCGGCACGCCGTCTTTGCGAGCGGAGCGAAGCGATCCAGGAACGCTACGCCGGCCAGCCTCGCGCTACCCTGGGCTGCTTCGCTCCGCCCGCAAAGACGGTCGCGCCGGGCCGTCACGGGGCGGTCTTACTCCGGAACGGCGTCGCCGCCGCCGACCGCGTCCGGGTTCATGCCCTCAACGGCCGGCTTGGGCCGGGGCCGCCGGGGCGCCACGGCGGCGGTGGGCGTCGCCGTGTTGGCGCCGAGCCGGGTCGCCAGGGCCAGGGCGCGGTTCTCCGTCACCCGCAGATGGCAGAACCCGTGCGTCCCCTCGCGCGCGTAGGTGCGGCAGAGCTGCTCCCGGTCTGAGGAGAACGCCGCCTGCTCGCTGACGATCGGCCGCACGTCCTCGCGCCGGGCCCGCTGAGTCATCAGCTTGTAATTGTCCCGTACGGCCTTGTCGGCGACGCCCCGGGCCGTGTCGAACTCGCCGGCCCGCGGGATCAGGGTGGCGGCGCCTGGCCCCCAGAGACCGACCGGCGTGGTCGCGCAATCCGCCGCCGAGAAGGTGCAGACCGGGCCCGAACCCAGGCTCGAGACCAGGACGCCGCCGTCGGTCACGTCGAAGCGCAGCGGGCACTCGGCCCCGGCGGCCTCGAAGCGGGGCACGCCCTCGGGCTTGCCCTCGGCGGTGAGCGGCACCGGATTGCCGCCCGCGAGCGGGACGGTGCACGAATCCGCCGGCTGCGAGATCTTGGTCCCGGGCAGCTTGATCCGCGCCGTGACGGCCGTGCCGGAGCGCTCCAGCTTCAGGGACCCGGACAGGCCGTTGAGCTGCAGCTCCTGGCCGATCACGCCGTCCTCGGAGGGCGTCTTCAGCACGACCGGGCGGGCCGGGGCGGGGGCGGGCCGGGGCGCCTCGGGAGCCGCCGCGGGCGGGCCCGGCTCGCCCGGGGCCCCCGGGACGGGCGCCGGTTCCGGCAGGCCCCGCGGCGGCGTCGGCGGCCGCTCCGGCTTGATGCCGAACAGGCGCTCGAAGAAGTTCTGGGCCTGCGCGGGGGGCGCGGCGAGCATCCCGGGCGCCGCGACGGCGACCGCCAGGATCGGGAGCAGGAGGCTGCGGGTCGGGCGCATCGGACTCTACGACGGGGAGACGAAGTGGCGGGGCCACGCGCAACCCCTTGTCGAAACGTTAACACGCCGTCGATGGCGCGGACGTGGCAGCGGAGCAACAAAATGCAGCCACGCCACCGGGCCGACGCCGTCCGAGCGGCGAGATCCTGCCGGAATGACAAGGGGATGGCGCGGATCCGCGGGACCGATCCCGCCGCGCAGGCTTCGCCTTGCGGGCCCGGAACGGGCTTCTTATATCGCCCTCGACGCGGGATTGCGCGCTGGGTTTCAGCCGTTCACGGCCCTTGATCCGGCCCGGGTCCCATACTCACATCACCCCCGACACCGCCATGGGCCGAGCTGCTTCGGGGCTCGGCGGTCTGCTTGAACGCGACACAAAGAGGGATCCCACCATGGGTAAAGTTATCGGCATCGACCTCGGCACCACCAATTCTTGCGTGGCCGTGATGGAAGGCACGCAGCCCAAGGTCATCGAGAATTCGGAAGGCGCGCGCACCACGCCGTCCATCGTCGCCTTCACGGACGACGGCGAGCGGCTCGTCGGCCAGCCGGCCAAGCGCCAGGCGGTCACGAACCCCGAGCGCACGTTCTTCGCCATCAAGCGGCTCATCGGCCGGACCTACGACGACCCGATGACCCAGAAGGACAAGGGCCTCGTGCCCTACAAGATCGCCCGCGGCGACAACGGCGACGCCTGGGTCGAGGCGGACGGCAAGAAGTACTCGCCCTCGCAGATCTCCGCCTTCACCCTGCAGAAGATGAAGGAGACTGCCGAGTCGCATCTCGGCCAGCCGGTCACGCAGGCGGTCATCACGGTCCCGGCCTACTTCAACGACGCCCAGCGTCAGGCCACCAAGGACGCCGGCAAGATCGCGGGCCTCGAGGTGCTGCGCATCATCAACGAGCCGACCGCGGCGGCGCTCGCCTACGGCCTCGACAAGAAGAAGTCCGGCACGATCGCGGTCTACGACCTCGGCGGCGGCACCTTCGACGTCTCCATCCTGGAGATCGGCGACGGCGTCTTCGAGGTGAAGTCGACGAACGGCGACACCTTCCTGGGCGGCGAGGACTTCGACAACCGGATCGTCGAGTACCTGACGGCCGAGTTCAAGAAGGAACAGGGCATCGACCTGACCAAGGACAAGCTCGCCCTCCAGCGCCTCAAGGAGGCCGCCGAGAAGGCGAAGATCGAGCTGTCCTCGGCCACCCAGACCGAGATCAACCTGCCCTACATCACCGCCGACAACACCGGCCCGAAGCACCTCGCGCTGAAGCTCAGCCGCGCGAAGTTCGAGTCGCTCGTCGACGATCTGGTGCAGCGCACGATCGAGCCCTGCCGCAAGGCGCTCAAGGATGCCGGCGTGTCGGCCTCCGAGATCGACGAGGTGGTGCTGGTCGGCGGCATGATCCGCATGCCGAAGATCCAGGAGGTGGTGAAGTCCTTCTTCGGCAAGGAGCCCCACAAGGGCGTCAACCCGGACGAGGTCGTGGCCATCGGCGCCGCTGTGCAGGCCGGCGTGCTCCAGGGCGACGTCAAGGACGTGCTGCTGCTGGACGTGACCCCGCTGTCGCTGGGCATCGAGACGCTGGGCGGCGTGTTCACCCGGCTCATCGACCGCAACACCACGATCCCGACCAAGAAGTCCCAGACCTTCTCGACCGCCGAGGACAACCAGAACGCGGTCACGATCCGGGTCTTCCAGGGCGAGCGCGAGATGGCGGCCGACAACAAGCTGCTCGGCCAGTTCGACCTCGTCGGCATCCCGCCGGCGCCCCGCGGCATGCCGCAGATCGAGGTGACCTTCGACATCGACGCCAACGGCATCGTCAACGTGACGGCCAAGGACAAGGCGACCAACAAGGAGCACCAGATCCGCATCCAGGCCTCGGGTGGCCTGTCGGACGCCGACATCGACCGGATGGTGAAGGACGCCGAGGCGAACGCCGAGGCCGACAAGAAGCGGCGCGAGCTCGTCGAGGTGAAGAACCAGGGCGAGAGCCTGATCCACGCCACCGAGAAGTCGGTGACCGAGTACGGCGACAAGGTACCGGCCGCCGACAAGGGCGCGATCGAGACCGCGATGACCGCGCTCAAGACCGCGCTGGAGGGCGACGACGTCGAGACCATCAAGGCCCGGACCACGGACCTGATGCAGGCCTCGATGAAGCTCGGCGAGGCCATGTACGCCGCCAACCAGGCGGCCGGCCCGGATGCCGGTGCCGAGGCGGCGGCCTCCGAGAAGAAGGACGACGTTATCGACGCCGACTTCCAGGAGGTCGACGAGAAGGACCAGAAGAAGCGCGCCTGAGGCGCAGATCTGATACGACCGCGCGGGGCCGGAGCGATCCGGCCCCGCCTTTGCGTGAGAAGCGTATTCAGAAGCTCCGTCATGCCGGGCCTGCGGGGCCCGGAACCGGGAGCCGCCGGCCGATCGCGGATCCGCGTCGTCGGCGCCTCCGGTTTCCGGGCTCGTCGCGGCCTCCCGGAACGGCGGCGCGGTGGTAGAGAAGCGTCGCGGCCCGGGGTACGGGACGGGACGGGAAGGCACCTGAGGGCGGGATGTCGAAGCGGGACTACTACGAGATCCTGGGGGTCACCAAGACCGCCACGGAAGGCGAGATGAAGGTCGCCTTCCGCAAGCTCGCGATGACCTATCATCCCGACCGGAATCCCGGCGACAAGGACGCCGAGATCAAGTTCAAGGAAATCAACGAGGCCTATCAGTGCCTCTCCGACGGCCAGAAGCGCGCCGCCTACGACCGGTTCGGCCATGCGGCCTTCAGCCAGGGCGGGGCCGGCGGTCCCGGATTCGGCAACGAGTTCGGCGACTTCATGTCGGACATCTTCGACAATTTCTTCGGCGACGGCCGCGGGGCCGCCGGCGGTGGCCGCGGACGCGGCGGCACGCCGGGCCGCGAGCGCGGGGCCGACCTGCGCTACAACCTCGAGATCACCCTGGAGGAGGCCTTCACCGGCAAGGCCGAGACCATCAAGATCCCGACCTCGATCACCTGCGAGGTCTGCGACGGGTCCGGCGCGAAGCCCGGCTCGAAGCCGCGGACCTGCCCGACCTGCGCGGGCTACGGACGGGTCCGGGCGGCGCAGGGCTTCTTCGCCATCGAGCGGACCTGCCCCAACTGCCACGGCCGCGGCGAGATCGTCGACGACCCCTGCACCGCCTGCCAGGGCGCCGGGCGCGTCAACCGCGAGCGCACCCTCTCGATCAACGTGCCGGCGGGCGTCGATGACGGGCTTCGGATCCGGCTCGCCGGCGAGGGCGAGAGCGGGCTGCGCGGCGGGCCGGCGGGCGACCTCTACGTCTTCCTATCGATCAAGCAGCACGAGTTCTTCCAGCGCGACGGCGCTGACCTGTTCTGCCGGGTGCCGATCTCGATGGTCACGGCCGCGCTCTCGGGCGAGATCACCGTGCCGGTGATCGACGGCTCGCAGACGCAGGTGCGCATCCCGGCGGGGACGCAGACCGCCAAGCAGTTCCGCATCAAGGGCAAGGGCATGCCGGTGCTGCGCTCGCGGGAGGTCGGCGACCTCTACATCCAGGTCTTCGTCGAGACCCCGCAGAACCTGACCAAGCGCCAGCGCGAGCTGCTCCAGGAGTTCGACCAGTCGGCCTCCCCGGAGAACCATCCCGAGTCCGCGGGCTTCTTCTCGAAGGTGCGGGACTTCTTCGGGGGCGCGGTCCGGCCGTGAGGCCGGATCCGAATCCCGGGAAGACCCGTTATGCAAGCGGCCGGCGTGGCTTGCATCCCCTAGGCGCGGCGCCGGCTTGACTGTAAGACAGCGCCGTCCCTAGCCATTCATTCTCATCCGGCATCAAGGAATCCAGGACTTGCCGCCGCTCCGCCGTCCCAACGCGAAGGCTCCTGCGGGCAGGAGCGCGATTTTCGGGCCGCGGCGCGACCCCCTCGAGGACGAGGCCCGATTCCTGCGGTCCTGGCTGGAGCGCCCCCTGGTCACGGGGGCCGTGACGCCCTCGGGCAAGATGCTCGCCCGGACCATGGCGGCCTACGTCGACCCGCGCTTCGAAGGGCCCGTGGTCGAGCTGGGCCCCGGCACCGGTCCTGTGACCGAGGCGCTGATCCGGCGCGGCGTCGCGCCGGAGCGGCTGATCCTCGTGGAGTTCAACCCCGATTTCTGCCGCCTCCTGACCCATCGCTTCCCGGGCGTGCGGGTCATCCAGGGCGACGCCTACAACATGCGCGCGAGCCTCCAGGACGTGCTGACGGAGCCCGCCGCCGCGACGATCTCGAGCCTGCCGCTGTTCACCAAGCCGCTGGAGCAGCGGCTCGACCTGCTCAACACCGCGCACGACCTGATGCGGCCGGGCGCGCCCTTCGTGCAGTTCACCTACGCGGTCGTTCCGCCGATCCCGGCCCGCTGCGAGGCCGGCAGCTACACCGCCGATCGCTCCAACCGGGTCTGGCTGAACCTGCCGCCGGCGCGGGTCTGGGTCTACCGCCGACCCTGACCTGAACACGGCCTGAGCGAATAGGTCACGTTTGCGTCAACTGGAAAGGCGCACACCTGGGACACGGCCGGACGCCACAGGGCGACCGGCGTGGATCAGGAGAACGCCGATGTTCACCAAGACCGCACGGACCCGTTTGGCCGCCGCCCTGGCCTTCGGCGGACTCGCCTTCGCGGCGCCGGCCATGGCCGCGCCCCTCGGCCGCGATGCCGGCCTGCAGGCGGAAGCCGGCGACATCCAGACCGTCCAGTACGGCTACGGCTACGGGCACCGCCACGGCGGCTGGGGTCACCGCGGCTACGGCCCGCGCCATCACCACCACGGTTGGGGCCGGGGCCATCATCACGGCTGGGGGCACCGCGGCTTCGGCCCGCGTCACCATCACCACGGCGGCTGGGGCCATCGCCACGGCTACGGCCGCTGGTAAGGGCTCCGAGCCCGCCGCGCCCGGCCACGGCTCCGTGATGGCCGGGCGCGCCCGCTAGCCGGCGCCCACCCGCTCGAGGACGGGCGGGCGCTCCGGCGGCGCGTCGCCCATCCGGTAGGCCGCCCGCAGCGCGGCCTCCGCCCGGTCCGCGGCGGCCTCGTCGGCCGCGTGGACGATCCCGAGCAGCCCGCCGGACGATCCGGGACCGGCAAGATCCGTGAAGCCGACCCGCGGGTCGACCGGATCCTCAGGCCGCGTGCGGCCGCCGCCCAGTCCGATCACCGCCAGGCCCAGCGCCCGCGTCGCGATCCCCGCGACGGTCCCGTCCTGACGGACCGCCCGGCGCACCGGCGCGGCGGGCAGATGCGCCTCCGGCCGCTCGAGGAGATCGCCCGGTCCGCCGAGCGCCGCGACCATGCGGCCGAAGCCCTCGGCCGCCCGCCCCGAGGCGAGGGCCTGCTCCAGCCGCTCCGCGGCGCTGTCGCGGTCCGGCGCCAGGCCGCCCACGACCAGCATCTCGGCGCCCAGCGCCACCGTGACCGCGTGGAAGCGCGGCTCGCGGCGCGCGCCCGTCAGGTAGTCGAGCGCGTAGGCGACCTCGACGGCGTTGCCGGCCGCGCTGGCGAGCGGCGCGTCCATGTCGGTGATCAGCGCGGCGGTGTGCAGGCCGGCCCCCTCCGCAACCGTGACGATGCTCTGGGCCAGCGCCCGCGCCTCGGGCACGCCCGCCATGAAGGCGCCAGAGCCCTGCTTCACGTCCATCACGAGCCCGTCGAGCCCGGCGGCGAGCTTCTTCGACAGGATCGAGGCGGTGATCAGGTCGCGGGACTCGACCGTGCCGGTGACGTCGCGGATCGCGTAGAGGCGCCGGTCCGCGGGCGCGAGTTCGGCGGTCTGGCCGATGATGGCGCAGCCGACCTCCGCGACGACCCGGCGGAACGCGTCGAGCCCGGGCGTGGCGTCGTAGCCCGGGATGCTGCCGAGCTTGTCCAGCGTCCCGCCGGTATGGCCGAGGCCGCGCCCCGAGATCATCGGAACGTAGCCGCCGCAGGCCGCGACCATCGGAGCGAGCGGCAGGCTCACCGCGTCGCCGATGCCGCCGGTGGAGTGCTTGTCGAGGACGGGCCCGGGCAGGTCCCAGGCGAGGATCCGGCCCGATTCCGCCATCGCGCGGGTGAGCGCCACCCGCTCCGGCAGCGACAGGCCGCGGAAGAACACCGCCATGGCGAAGGCCGCCGCCTGCCCCTCCCCGACCGTGCCGTCGGTGAGGCCGCGGATGAAGGCCCCGATCTCGTCCGGATCGAGGGGCTGGCCGTCGCGCTTGGTCCGGATCGTCTCCTGAGGCAGCCGCACGCTCACAGCGTCCGCGCCCGCATCAAGGTCTCGAACAGGCTGCTCGCCCCGAGCCGGAAGGTTCTCGGGCTCACCCAGCCGGGGCCCATGACCCGGTCGGCAAGGTCGAGGTAGGTGGCGGCGTCGGCGACACTGCGCAGGCCGCCGGAGACCTTCAGGCCCGCGGGGCGGCCGCTGGCGCGGATCTCGGCCAGCATCGCCTCGGCGGCCTCCGGGGTCGCCGAGACCGGGCTCTTGCCCGTGGAGGTCTTCAGGAAGTCGGCGCCCCCCTCCAGGGCGATCCGGCCGGCCTCCCGGATCCACCGGGGATCGGCGAGTTCGCCCGTCTCCAGGATCACCTTGAGGGTCGCGGACCCGCAGGTGTCGCGCACGGCCTCGACCATGTCGCGGGCGACCGCCGCCTCGCCCCGCAGCAGCGCGCCGTAGGGCAGGACGAGGTCGATCTCGTCGGCGCCGTCGCGCAGCGCCTCGGCGGTGTCGTCGGTGGCGCGGGTGCAGTCCTCGCCGCCCGCGGGGAAGTTGATCACCGTGGCGATCCGGATCGCGGTGCCCGCGAGCGCCCGCGCGCCCTGCGCGACGAAGCGCGGCCAGACGCAGATCGCCGCGACGCCGCCGCGCTTCGCGTCCCGGCAGAGGACGTCGATCCGGGTCTCGGTGCAGGTCTCGCCGAGATCGGTGAGGTCGAGGAGCGGCAGGGCCCGGCGGGCGACCGCGCCGGCTTCGGGGTCAGTCATCGGCTGTCTCTCCGTCGGGCAGGCCGGCCACGAACGCCCGGACCAGGCGGCCGAGATCCTCCGCGGCCCGGGCCGCGACTTCCTTCGTCTCCGCGTGGTGCGGCGCGCCGCCGGCGATGCCGGCCGCGAGGTTCGTCACCACCGAGACCGCCGCCACCGGCAGGTCGAGGAACCGGGCGAGGATCACCTCCGGCACGGTGGACATGCCCACGAGGTCGGCGCCCAGGATGCCGGCCATCCGCACCTCCGCGGGCGTCTCGAAGCTCGGGCCCGAGAACCAGGCGTAGACCCCCTCCCCCAGGGGCACGCCGCAGGTCTCGGCCGCCGCGCGGAGCCGCGCCCGCAGATGCGGGTCGTAGGCCTCGGTCATCGGCACGAACCGGGCGTCGCTGGCCTCGCCGATCAGCGGGTTCAGGCCGGAGAGGTTGATGTGGTCGGCGAGCAGCACGAGGCTGCCGGGCCCGGTCCCGGGCCGCAGCGATCCGGAGGCGTTGGTGAGGAGGAGGCGCCGGGCGCCGAGGTGCCGGGCGCAGGCGAGCGGCACCCGCATCGCCGCCGGATCGCCGCGCTCGTAGGCGTGGGCCCGCCCCTCGAAGATCAGGACCGGCCGCCCCGCGAGGCGGCCGCGGTGCAGGAGGCCGCCGTGGCCGCTGACGCCGGGCCCCGGAAATCCGGGGATCGCCGCGTAGTCGACGGCGCTCGCGTCCGTGAGGGCCGCCGCGATCCCGCCGAGGCCGGTGCCGGTCACCACCGCGCAGGCGTAGGGACCCGCGAAGCCGGCGGCGCGCAGGGCGTCGCGGGCGGCCGCCTCACTCACCGAGCGTCTCCGGGCCGAAGGATTCCGGCAGCAGCTCCGCCAGCGTGAAGGTGCGGGCGACCCCGCCCGGACCGGCGGCGTGTATCGGGGTGTCCGGCCGGGCGAATTCGCGGATGCGCTGGCGGCAGGCGCCGCAGGGCGTCACCAAGCCGTTGCCGTCGCCGCAGACCAGGATCGCCGCGATGCGCCGGCCGCCGGCCGCCACCATGGCGGCGATCGCCCCGGCCTCCGCGCAGGTTCCGACCGGGTAGGCGGCGTTCTCGACGTTGCAGCCGGCGTGAATCGCGCCGCGCTCGTCGCGCAGCGCGGCCCCGACGGGGAAGCGGGAATAGGGCGCGTGCGCGTGCGCGCGCACCGCGCGCGCCGCCTCGAACAGGGCTGCGAGCCCGTCATCGTCCCGTGCTGGGTCCCGTGCTGGATCCGCGGCCTGCATGGCCGATCTTTGGCACCCGCCGGGGCGCCCTGTCGAGGCCCCGGGCCGGAGTCCGGCGCGGCGCTCAGCGGGTCGCCGGACCGGCGCCGAGGAGACTCGCCGCCTGACGCAGGTCCGCGTCGCTGCGCGGGCCGCTCAGGGCGTAGGCGGTGTCGCCCGCGTTCCACGAGACGACGTCGCCGTCGTCCGAGCCGGTGATGAGCGTCGTCGGTCCGCCGCGGATGCCGCGGGTGGCGAACAGCGACGCCTCGCCGAAGCGCTCGGTCTCGAGGGCGACCTCGATCCCGGTGCCGTGCCGGGCGGGGAAGACCTGGATGTCGCGCACCCGCCAGCCGTCGGGCAGGGCCGGCAGGTCGATGCCGGTCGCCGAGCGGAGGCGCGCCCGGTCGTAGACCGGATCGTCGGCCTGGCCACCGATGCTCTTGCGCAGCTGCGCCACGACCCGGGCCTGCCGCGCATCTGCGATCAGGGCCGGATCCGGGGTCGCCGCCAGGGTGTCGGGAACGCCGAAGCGGCCGATCTCGTCGTGGGCCAGCCAGCCCGCGCCCACGAGCACCGCGATCGCGGCGGCCCGCTTCAGGCGCGAGGCGACGCGGCGCCAGCGCAGGTTCCGGTCGAAGCGGCGCGCCAGGACCATGTTCCGGTCCGGCCCGGGCCCCGGAACGCGCTCGAAGCAGGCCCTAAGAGCGTCGCGATCGTGCATCTCAGCCATCACCCGGGCCGCGGCCTCGGGATTGGCCGCGAGGTGCGCCTCGACGTCGAGACGGCGCATTGGGTCGATCTGGCCGTCGACGAAGGCGATGAGATCGTCGTCTGTGATCGGATCGATCATCGTGAAGTCCTCGAATCCAGCGTGCCCGGAGGCGATCCGCCGGTCGCAATCGTCAGTCGGCACCGGCGCCCGCGGGTGCCGGTCCTTCATCAGCTCCGTGTTCAGCTCTCTCCGACGGCGCGTCGCAGAGGCCAGGCGGACCTTTCCCGCGGCTCGTCGGACACGACGAGCCGGAGGGTGGAGGGCGGTCCGCGCCGCGTCTCGGGTGTCTTGGCAGTCTCCGCCTCGTCGGAGCCGCGGTCGGTCCGCGTCCCCTCCTCGAAGGCCCGCAGGGCCGCCCGGCCGCGGCCGAGACGGGACATCAGCGTGCCGATCGGGATGCCGAGGACCGCCGCCGCGTCGGCGTAGGCCATGCCTTCCAGGGTAACGAGGTGAAGCGCGGCGCGCTGCTCCTCCGGCAGCTTGAGGAAGGCCTGCCGGATCTGGGCGAGGCGCACCTGACCCTCCTGGGCCGGCGGCGCCATGTCCTCGCTCATCCGCACCAGCGTGTCGGCGTGCCGCGCCTCGACCTGCCGGCGGCGCTGCTCGTCGATGAAGGCGTTGTGCAGCACCGTCATCATCCAGGTGCGCAGATTGGTGTTCGGCCGGAGCGAGCCCTGCATCTCCAGGGCTCGCACCAGCGTGTCGTGCACGAGGTCGTCGGCCCGCAGCGTGTCGCGGGTGAGCGACCGCGCGTAGCGCCGCAGGGGCACCAGCAGGCCGAGGAGGTCCGCGCGCTTGTTCTTGTCCGATGCCATGATGTGTGAACGCGGGGCCCGCGCGTTTAATCCCGCCCCCGGCCCGGCGTCGCCGTCAGGCCTGGTCGAGGGTGGCGGCGATCCCCGAGATCACCCGCGGATCGGTCGGCTCGACCTGCGTGGCGAAGGCCGCCGCGAGGGTGCCGTCGCGGGCGATCAGGTACTTGTGGAAGTTCCAGCGCGGCGTCTCGGCGGGGCGCTCGGCCGCCGCCCAGCGGTAGAACGGGTGGGCGCCCGGCATCTTCACCCGGGTCTTGGCCGTGAGCGGGAAAGTGACGCCGTGATTCCTCCGCGCCGCCTCCGCGATGGCCGGGCCGTCCAGGGGTTCCTGGTTGCCGAAATCCGGCGACGGGACGCCCAGCACGATGAGCCCGCGATCGCCGAACCGCGTCCAGAGCGTCTGCAGCCCGGTGAGCTGCCCGGCATAGCCGCACGCTGTCGCGGTGTTGACCACGAGAATCGGCTTCCCCGCGTAGGCGGAGAGCGGCATCAGCGCGGCCTCCGGGGTCTCGAAGGCGAAATCCGTGGCCCGCGCGGTGCCGGCGGGCTGCTCCGCGGCGCGGGCGCCGCCGGCGAGACCGGCACCGATCAGGATCAGGGCCTCGCGGCGCAGCAGCGTCATGGCGGTGACCTCTTCGCGACCTCGTCGCGCCACTGAGCGCGCAATTTTCCGCGCGGCAACGCGCCCGACCCGCCACGGTTTCATGCGCCGCGACGGTCGTTTCGACGCAGGCTCGACCGCCGGCGGATCGGAAGGCCGGCGGGCGGCCTCAACCGGTCCGGACCGTGTCGAGGAAGCGGCCCACTTCCGCGTCGAGCTGTTGAGCCTGCCCCAGCAGCCCGGACGCCGCCTCGAGCACCTGTGCGGCGGCGCTCCCGGCCTCCTCCGCCGAACGGGCCACGGCCGCGATGTTGTTGGTGACGGCTCCGGTCCCGAGTGCCGCCTGCCCGACGTTCCGGACGATCTCCTGAGTCGCCGAACCCTGCTCCTCGACCGCCGCGGCAATCCCGCTCGACACTGCACTGATCTCGTTGATGCGGCTGACGACCCGCGTGATCGCGTCGGAGGCGTCCCCGGTCCAGGACTGGATCTCGCCGACCTGTCGGGCGACCTCGTCGGTGGCTCTCGCCGTCTGCTCGGCCAGTTCCTTGACCTCGCTCGCGACCACCGCGAAGCCGCGACCCGCCGCGCCGGCGCGGGCCGCCTCGATCGTGGCGTTGAGGGCCAGCAGGTTGGTCTGGCCGGCGATGCCCGAGATGAGGCCGACCACATCGCCGATCCGCGTCGCGCTCTCCCGCAGGCTGCGCATCAGGTCCGCGGATCGTCCGGCCTCAGCGACGGCCGTGTCGGCGAAGTCGGCCGCCGTCTGCACCTGACGGCCGATCTCGTGAATGGTCGTGCCGAGTTCCTCGGCGGCGGCGGCCACCGTGCTGACATTCGTGGCCGCCTGCTCGGCCGCCGCCGCGACCGTCGTCGACTGGTCGGCCGTCTCGGCCGCGGCGAAGCTCATGCGCGCGGCCGTGGATTCGAGTTCGCTCGCCGCCGACGAGACGGCCCGCACCACGCCGCCGACCGCCGCCTGGAAGCCGTCGGCCATCTCGACCATCGCGGCCTTGCGTTGCGCATCGAGGGCGGCACGGGCCTGCGCAGCCTCGGCTTCGAGGGTCGCGGCTCGGACGAGGCCGTCGCGGAAGACTCGGACCGCATCGGCCATGGCACCGATCTCGTCACCGCGGCCGACTCCGGGCACTTCGGTCCGGAGATCGTTCGCCGCCATCCGGGTCATCGCGGCCGTGATGGCGCGGACCGGCTTGGCGATGCCGATCTGCAGGAGCGCCAGACCGATCAGCCCGATGCCGGCCATCAGGCCGAGGCCGATCAGGCTCGCCGAACGCGTCGCCGCGATGGCCGTCGCCGCGGCCTGAGCCCGGCCGTTCATCAGCGCGCGCTCCGTGTCGGCGATCTCGGCCGTCTTGGCGCGGATCTCGTCCATGATCGCCTTGCCGACGCCCGAGATCATGATCCGGCGCGCCTCTTCCCGCGTCGCGGCATCGCGCATCAGGGCGATCTCGCGATCCGCGAACGCGCTGCCCCAGCGATCAGCCAGGGACTTCAGGTCCGTCAAGCGTGCCTGCTGCGCGGGGTTGTCCGCCACCAGCCGCCGCATCTCCGACCAGGCCGCCGCGAAGGCCTCACGTCCGGCCGTCTCGGGCTCGAGGAAGCGCGGCTCCGCGGCGATCAGGTAGCCGCGCAGGCCGGTCTCCCGATTCACCATCGCGAGGCTCATCCGCTCGACCTGTTCCAGCACCGCCTGCGTGTGCTCGATCCGGTCCTGAGCTTCCCGGATGTCACCGATGTTCCGCAAGGTTATGCCGGCCACGACCAATGTAACGATGAGCATCGCGCCCATGACAAGGGCGATCTTGATGCTGATCCTGTAGTCAGACATACGAAATGACATGTCTCGGGCTCTCCCCGCGGTGAGTGAGTCGCCGCCTCATCAACCGCGCTCTGCCCGTAGACGCTTCATCGTCGCTTATAAAGAGAAATTTTTATTAGCTCAAAGTCAGACCAAGATCCATCTACGCAAACTCCTTTCCTTCCACCGAACGTCAGGCCGATAATCTGCCAGATCTGATAATCTTTGACAGACCTCGACAGGAAAATGTCTTGAGATCAATTATCCGTACGCGGCCCGAAGGGCCCATCACTGATACGCCTGCTGAAGGTCGACCGTGCAATCCCGGCCGATCCGCTCGTAGTTCTCGGCGAGCCAGGCCTGCGCGGCGGCGCGGCCCTTGTCGCGCAGGCGCTTGAACACGGTCCAGCGCGCGTCGAGCTTGGAGGCGGCGTTGTAGTCCTCGAGGGCGTCGGTGCCGTCGATCCGGTGCACGAGGACCCGGCGGTACTGGCCCTGGCCGAGGGTGCCCTCCTCGATCAGCCCGTCGAGGAAGTCGATCGCCCGCAATTCGCGCATCAGATTCGCGTTGAACGTGATCTCGTTGAGCCGGTCGCGGATCTCGGCCTCCGTGCGCGGGGTCTCGCGCCGCTCCACGGGGTTGATCTGCACGAGCAGGATGTCGCGGGTCTGGGCGCCGCGGTGCAGGGGGTAGAGCGGCGGGTTGCCGAGGTAGCCGCCGTCCCAGTAGGGCACGCCGTCGATCTCCACCGCCTGGAAGACCGTGGGTAGGCAGGCCGAGGCCATCAGGTGGTCGACGGTCAGGCGCTCGCGCTCGAACACCGCCAGCTTGCCGGTCCAGACGTTGGTCGCCGAGACGAACAGGCCCGCCGTGTCGGCCTCGCGGAGGCGGTCGAAATCGACCTGCTCGGCGAGCGCCTTGCGCAGCGGATTGATGTTGAGCGGGTTCGACACGTAGGGGCTCGGCGCCAGCATCTTGGCCCAGAACTCGGCCACCGGGTTGCCTTTCCACAGGCTGAACAGGCCGCTCACGAGGTTGCGCTGGGCCGGCCCCAGGTCGCCGTCGAGGCTGACCTCGCGCCAGAACCGCTCCAGACCCTCGCGGGCCCCGTCCGGGCCGCCCTTCAGCCAGCCATCCACCAGAACGACGGCGTTCATCGCCCCGGCGCTCGCCCCCGTCACCGCCTCGAAGCCGAGGCGGCCGTCCTCGATGAGAGCGTCGAGCACGCCCCAGGTGAAGGCGCCGTGCGCGCCGCCGCCCTGGAGAGCGAGCGCCACCGGCTTCTCGAACTTGGGCCCGGCGAGCGCGGGGCCCGGCGCCTGCGCCGGCTGCGCCTCGATCGCGTCGGTGACGGGCGATTCGGGAACGGCGGTGGCGGGGTTGTGCGGCTCGGCGCCACCGAATTGCTCGCTCATGTCGGCCTCCTGATCCACCACACAGATGGGATGCTGCGATGCAGCATCAACCGTGCGACGGGATCGCGGCGGGGTGCCCGCCCCGCGCCGGCACCTGTCCCGGCCTGAGCGAATCGGCAACAGAGTCCGACGAAAACCGGCCGGCGACGGCGGCGGGTGCCTCCGGGACGTGCAGGAAACTCGACATCCGCGCCCGGATACGACATGACAGCCGCGATGCTGTCCTGCGCGATGCTGTCCCGCGCGGCGCCGGGTTGACGCGGCGCCGGGTCGTCCGCAGCTAACCCGCGGCAGCCCCGAAGTTCCGGCGAGGCGTGTCCCCGGGACCGGCCCGGCAGCCGTCACGGCTCCGGCACCCGCGAGGCGCGCCCGCGAAAGTCCACGATGGAAGTCATGGAAGCCACCCGTTCCGAGAACCCCGCCGACAACCCGCTGGCCGGCGGCGGACCGGAGATCGCCGGCCCCGCCCCGCGCCACCGCACCGTCGGCGTCACGGTCGGCGAGGGCGAGGGCGCGGTCACCGTCGGCGGCGGCGCCCCGATCGTCGTCCAGTCGATGACCAACACCGACACGGCCGACATCGACGCCACCGTGGCGCAGGTCGCCCAGCTCGCCCGGGTCGGCTCGGAGCTCGTGCGCATCACGGTCGACCGCGACGAGGCGGCGGCCGCAGTGCCGAAGATCCGCGAGCGCCTCGACCGGATCGGCGTCCACGTGCCGCTGGTGGGCGACTTTCACTACATCGGCCACAAGCTGCTCGCCGACCATCCGGCCTGCGCGGAGGCGCTGGCCAAGTACCGGATCAACCCCGGCAACGTCGGCTTCAAGGACAAGAAGGACACGCAGTTCTCGGCGATCATCGAGCAGGCGATCAAGCACAACAAGACCGTGCGGATCGGCGCCAACTGGGGCTCGCTGGACGGCGAGCTGCTCACTCACCTGATGGACGAGAACGCCAAGGCGCCGCGGCCGATCGACGCCCGGGCGGTGATGCGCGAGGCGATGGTCCGCTCGGCGATCAGCTCGGCCGACCGCGCCGTGGAGCTCGGCCTGCCGCAGAACAAGATCATCCTCTCGGCCAAGGTCTCGGCGGTGCAGGACCTGATCGCCGTCTACCGCGAGGTGGCGCGCCGCTCGGACTACGCCATCCATCTCGGCCTCACCGAGGCCGGCATGGGCTCGAAGGGTCTCGTGGCCGCCTCGGCCGCCATCGGCGTGCTGCTCCAGGAGGGGATCGGCGACACGATCCGGTACTCGCTGACCCCCGAGCCCGGCGGCGACCGGACCGTCGAGGTCAAGGCCAGCCAGGAACTCCTGCAGACCATGGGGTTCCGCACCTTCGTGCCGATGGTGGCGGCCTGCCCGGGCTGCGGCCGCACGACCTCGACCACGTTCCAGGAACTCGCCCGCGACATCCAGAACTGGATCGTCACCTCCATGCCGGAGTGGAAGAAGACCTATCCGGGCGTCGAGGGGCTGAACGTGGCCGTGATGGGCTGCATCGTGAACGGCCCGGGCGAATCGAAGCACGCCGATATCGGCATCTCGCTGCCCGGCACCGGCGAGACCCCGACCGCGCCGGTCTTCATCGACGGCAAGAAGGCGATGACGCTCCGCGGCCCGACGCTGGCCAAGGACTTCGAGACGATCGTGATCGACTACATCGAGCGCCGATTCGGCCAGGGCGGGAACCGCACCGCCGCCGAGTGACGGGCGGGCCGACGCGCAGGTCCCGCGAGACGGAGACCGCGTCGCCTCCCACCGTCGCTCCGGGGCGCCGCGCGTCCGGTTAACGTTGGCGGCGTGGCCCGCCGTGCCGAGACCCAGCTCCGCGTTCTTCGCGGGTGCACACGGTTTCCGGGCGCACGAGGGCATGATAGCAAGGCCGCACGATCCCGCGAGCGGTCGGCCCGGTGGCCGGCCCGCACGGTTCGGCGGAGTCTTCGCGTTTTCTGCCCGGCCCCGACTGGCCCCTGAGCCGAACCGCGAAGCGCCGGCCACGCCCGAGCTTCCGACATCCGCATGAGCCAAACCTTCGCACCCGGCGTAGCCCCCCAGCCCGCGCCCGCAGCCCCCGACGCCGCGCGCGCGGCCGCCCAGGCCGCTGACGAGACCGGCGCCCCGGCGCCGACGCACGGGCCGGCCACCGCCGGCAGCCTCGACGCCCCCGAGAAGGCCGAGACCCAGCACGGCCATGCCGGGTTCTGGACGCTGCTGGTCGGCTCCGTCGGCGTCGTCTACGGCGATATCGGCACCAGCCCGCTCTACGCGTTCCGCGAAGCGCTGGTCCCGGCCCGGACCGACGGCATCCTGCTGCCCGAAGAGGTGATCGGCACCGTGTCGCTGATCCTCTGGGCCCTCTTCATGATCGTGACGGTCAAGTACGTCGCGATCCTGCTGCGCATGGACAACAACGGCGAGGGCGGCATCCTCTCGCTGATGGCGCTGGCCCGGAAGGCGCTCGGCGGCTCGCGCATCGTGTTCATGCTGGGGCTCCTCGGCGCCTCGCTGTTCTACGGCGACGCGGTGATCACGCCGGCGATCTCGGTCCTCTCGGCGGTGGAGGGCCTGAAGCTCGTCACGCCCGCCCTCGACGAGTACGTCCTGCCGATCACCGTGGTGATCATCGTCGCGCTGTTCCTCGTGCAGAACCGCGGGACCGGGAAGGTGGCGGCCTTCTTCGGGCCGGTGACCGTCGTGTGGTTCCTCGCCATGGCGCTCGCGGCGCTGCCGCACATCACCCTGCACCCGGAGGTGTTCCGCGCGCTCAATCCCTGGCACGCCGTGCACTACCTGCTCGGCCACGGCAGCGGCGCGCTGATCGCCCTGGGGGCGGTGTTCCTGGCGGTGACCGGGGCCGAGGCCCTGTTCGCCGATCTCGGCCATTTCGGCCGCAAGCCGATCCAGGTGGCCTGGATCTGCCTCGTCTTCCCGGCGCTCGCCCTCAACTATCTCGGGCAGGCGGCCCTGGTGCTGGAAAAGCCCGACACGGCCGATCCGTTCTTCCAGCTCGTGCCCGCCTGGGGCCTGCTGCCGATGGTGGTGCTCGCCACGATCGCGACCGTGGTGGCGAGCCAGGCGGTGATCACCGGCGCCTTCTCGCTGTCCCGGCAGGCGATCCAGCTCGGCCTGCTGCCGCGGCTGGAGATCCGCCACACCTCCGAGTCGCATGCCGGCCAGATCTACCTGCCGCAGATCAACGCCCTCCTGATGTTCGGCGTCGTGCTGCTCGCCGTGCTGTTCAAGACCTCGTCGTCGCTGGCCTCGGCCTACGGCATCGCGGTGACCGGCACGATGCTGCTCACCGCCTCGCTGACCTTCCTGGTGATGTGGCGCATGTGGAAGTGGTCGCCCGTGGCGGCCGCGGCCGTGATGCTGCCCTTCATCGTCCTCGAGTTCCTGTTCCTGCTCTCCAACCTGATCAAGGTCGTGGAGGGCGGCTACGTACCCCTGCTGCTCGCGGGCGGCCTCATCATCCTGATGTGGACCTGGGTCCGCGGGGTGACGATCCTGTTCAACAAGACCCGCAAGACCGACGTGCCGCTGGTCGAGCTGGTCGGCATGCTGGAGAAGAGCCCGCCCCACCACGTGCGCGGCACCGCGGTGTTCCTGACGAGCGATCCCGAGATCGCCCCGGCGGCGCTCCTGCACAACCTCAAGCACAACAAGGTGCTGCACGAGAAGAACGTGATCCTCACCGTCGAGACGGTGGACACGCCGCGCTCGAACGAGGCCGACAAGGTGCGGATCGAGCCGGTGGGCCCGCATTTCTACAAGGTCGTGATGAAGTTCGGCTATATGGAGACGCCGAACATCCCGAAGACGCTGGTGCTGCTGCGCCGCCAGGGCTTCAAGTTCGACATCATGGCGACGTCGTTCTTCCTGTCGCGCCGCTCGATCCGGCCGGCGGCGCATTCCGGCATGCCGCTCTGGCAGGACCGGATCTTCATCACCCTCGCCAAGAACGCCAACGACGCGACGGACTTCTTCCAGATCCCGACCGGGCGCGTGGTGGAGGTCGGGACGCAGGTGACGGTCTGAGGGCCGCACGCTGGTGTAGACCGGCGGAAGGGCTTATCTACATCATGCCCGAGGGCCGACCGCATGCCGATCAACGTCAACAATCCCGAGGCCGACGCGCTGACACGCCGGTTCGCCGCCCTGGCGGGAGTCGGCATCACCGAGGCGATCGTCATCGCCATGCGTGAGGCGATCGAGCGCCGCCACCGGGAGGAGTCCCCGCGGGAGACCGCCGCACGGGTGCGCCAGAAGCACGGGGTCGCGCTCAGCGAGACCGCCCGCGTGCCTCTCGCGCGGGACGCGTATGACGCGATGTGGGAAAGCGCCTGATGTTCGTGGATGCGTCCGCGATCGTGGCCCTGCTCGCCGACGAGCCCGAGGCCGAGCGGATCTCCACGGCGCTCGCCTCGGCACACCAAAGCAGAACGTCGCCCGTTGCCGTCCTCGAAACGGTGCTGGCCCTCGCGCGGCCCGACAAGTTCGACATGACGGTCGAGGCGGTCGGGCCGATCGTCCTCGAATTTCTCGAGGCCAGGGGCATCGAGATCTGCGACCTGCCGCCGGCCAGCGAGACGACGGCGCTCGCCCTGTCGGCCGCGCATCGATACCGGGCCGGCCGCCGCGGCCTCAACCTCGGCGATTGTCTCCACTACGCGGCGGCACGGTTCTACCGCACGCCGATCCTGGCCACGGCCGACGAGTTCCGCAGGACGGATCTAGAGACCGTGCCGTGACGGTCTGCGACCGACGTGCCTCGGTTGCATCCGGAATGGGTCAGTGCCAGGGGCTCTGAGTTGGACGCGAAACACCGTCCTCGCGAGCGAAACGCCTGAGGATCGACACGCTATGTCGGGGCGTAACGATGCGTTCGCGCTTCGAACCAACCGCGGCCACGGCGCGCGGCTGACCGGGCCGCCGGCCTGAATCGACCCGCCCGCGTCTCCGCATCGATGGTCGCCCATGTGCGCCGCCGCACGCGGCATGCCCGGGGCGCAGAGGCTCGGGGATGACCGGCCGCGTCCCCGCGTTGCGCCGACCCCGCCGCGTGCCTTAGAATATTTATTATTCTGAGCTTGAGCGTTCGCCCCGCGGCCTGTCCGCACCGGGGAACGTGAGCCGGCTAAGCCGGCCGAGGCCCCCGGCCCGGCTCGGACCCGACTGATCGCCGCTCCGGCGCCGCCAGACAGGACGCAACGATGATCAAACTCACCGTGAACGGGGCTGCGCGCGGCTTCGACGGCGACCCCGACATGCCGCTGCTGTGGTATCTGCGGGACGAGCTCGGGCTCACCGGCACCAAGTTCGGCTGCGGCGTGTCGCTCTGCGGGGCCTGCACCATCCATCTCGGCGGCGCGGCGACCCGCGCCTGCATTACGCCGGTCTCGGCGGCCGCCGGCCAGGAGGTCGTGACCATCGAGGGTCTGTCGCCGGACGGCAACCATCCCGTGCAGGTGGCGTGGCGCGACCAGAACGTCGCCCAGTGCGGCTTCTGCCAGTGCGGCCAGATCATGCAGGCGGCCGCCCTCCTCAAGGACACGCCGAAGCCCACCGACGACGACATCGACACCACGATGAGCGGCAACATCTGCCGCTGCGGCACCTACCCGCGCATCCGCGCCGCGATCCATCAGGCCGCCGGCCAGACGGCGCCCGCCAGCAAGGGAGAGCGCCTGTGATCCACGACGCCAAGCTCACCGCTGAGCACGCCGCCGGCACCACGCCGGCCCTCGACAACGTCAGCCGCCGCGGCATCCTCGGCGGCGCCGGCGCCCTGGTTCTGGCCCTCTCGCTGCGCCCGGCCCGGGCCGACGAGACCCAGACCAAGGAGCAGAAGGAGCAGAAGTTCGGCGCCGACGGCATGCCGCACGGCTGGCGCGACGACCCGAAGGTCTTCGTCGCCATCGCGCCGGACGGCACCGTCACGGTGACCAACCACCGCTCCGACATGGGCCAGGGCATCCGCACCTCTGTGGCCTTCACGGTCGCCGACGAGCTGGAGGCCGACTGGGCGAAGGTGAAGGTCGTCCAGGCCTGGGGCGACGAGAGCCGCTTCGGCAACCAGGACACGGACGGTTCGCGCTCGACCCGCCACTTCTTCCAGCACTTCCGCCACGCCGGCGCCGCCGCGCGGCTGATGCTGATCCAGGCCGCCGCCAAGCAGTGGGGCGTGCCTGCCTCCGAGGTTACGGCCGTCAACCACACCCTGACCCACGCCAAGTCGGGCCGCACCCTCGGCTACGGAGCGGTCGCCAAGGCCGCCGCCGAGCTGCCGGTGCCCACCGACGTCAAGCTGAAGGATCCCAAGGACTTCCGCTACATCGGCACCGGCAAGATCGGTCTGATCGACAATTTCGACATCACCACCGGCAAGGCGGTCTACGGCCTCGACACCAAGCTCGACGGGATGCTGTACGCGGTCGTCGCGCGCCCGGCCGTCTACGGCGGCACGGTGAAGTCCTTCGACGACAGCGAGGCCAAGAAGGTCCCGGGCGTCGTGAAGATCTTCAAGATCGACGCCACCCCGATCCCCTCGGAGTTCATGCCGCTCGGCGGCGTCGCCGTGGTGGCCAAGAACACCTGGGCGGCCCTGAAGGCCCGGGACGCGCTCAAGATCACCTGGGACGACGGCCCGAACGCCGGCTACGATACCGACGCGTTCCGCAAGGAGCTGGAGGCCGCCGCGCGCAAGCCCGGCAAGGTCGTGCGCACGCAGGGCGACGTCGACGGCGCCATGGCCAAGGCCAAGACCAAGGTCCAGGCCGAGTACTTCGTGCCGCACCTCGCCCAGGCCCCCATGGAGCCCCCGGCGGCGGTAGCCCGGGTGAAGGACGGGTTCTGCGAGGCCTGGGCCTGCGTCCAGGGTCCGCAGGCCGCCAACGACCGCCTGATGAAGGCGCTCAAGCTGCCCGACGACAAGGTCAAGGTGAACGTCACGCTGCTCGGCGGCGGGTTCGGGCGCAAGTCGAAGCCCGATTACGTGGTCGAGGCGGCGCTCTGCTCGCAGGCCGTCGACGGCGCGCCGGTGAAGCTCGCCTGGACCCGCGAGGACGACCTCCACCACGGCTTCTACCACACGATCTCGGTGGAGCGGCTGGAGGCCGGCCTCGACGACAAGGGCATGCCGGTGGCGTGGCTGCACCGCTCGGTGGCGCCGACGATCGGCTCGATCTTCGCGCCCGACCCGAAGCACGAGCTGCCGTTCGAGCTCGGGATGGGGCTGGTCAACACGCCGCTCGACATCCCGAACATGCGGCTGGAAAACCCCGAGGCCGCCGCGCATGCCCGCATCGGCTGGTTCCGCTCGGTGTCGAACATTCCGCACGCCTTCGCGATCCAGTCCTTCGTGTCGGAGCTGGCGCACGCCGCCGGCCGCGAGCCGAAGGAGTACCTGCTCGCGCTCATCGGACCCGATCGCAAGATCAGCCCGACCGAGATCGGCGACGTCTGGAACTACGGCGAGGACCCGAAGCGCTACCCGATCGAGACCGACCGCCTGCGCGGCGTGATCGAGGCGGCCGCCAAGGGCGCGGGCTGGGGTCGCCAGATGCCTAAGGGCACCGGCCTCGGCATCGCCGGCCACTACAGCTTCGTCACCTACACGGCGGTGGCGGCCGAGGTGGAGGTCGACGACAAGGGCCAGGTCCAGGTGAAGGCGATCGACATCGCGGTCGATTGCGGCCCGCAGGTCAACCCGGAGCGCATCCGCTCGCAGATGGAGGGCGCCGTGGTCATGGGGATGGGGCTCGCCCTCACCTCCGAGATCACCTTCAAGCAGGGCCGGGCGGTCCAGAACAACTTCGACGGCTACGAGGTCCTCCGGATCGACGCCGCCCCGAAGGCGGTCCGCGTGCACTTGGTGCCCAGCGGCCGCTGGGACGGTCCCCTCGGCGGCGTCGGCGAGCCCGGCGTGCCGCCGGTGGCGCCGGCCATCGCCAACGCGATCTTCGCGGCCACCGGCCGGCGGGTCCGGCAATTGCCGATCCGCGATCAGCTGAGCGCCTGAACCGTCACCCGTCGCGAGGCGTTGGGGCCGTGGGGAAACCCGCGGCCCCATTCTCTTGGAAAGTACTCGACCCGATGATGCGTCCCGCCCTGACGGCCTGCCTCACCCTGATCCTGACGGCGGCCCCCGCCCTCGCCTCGCCCTGCGGCGACCGGATCGAGGGCGTCTCCAAGCGGGTCCAGTCCGAGCTGACCCAGTCGATCTCCGCCTCGACCAGCGGCCAGGGTAACGCCGCCAAGCGCGGCGGCGAGGGTGTCACCGGGACGGAGGGCCAACGGGCGAACGAGTCGCCGCAGGCGCCGCCAGAGAAGTCGGCCCAGGCTGGCCAGGGCGCGGACGCCGCCCAGCAGGCGAAGGTCGCCCTGGAAGAGGCGCGCACGGCGGATCAGAAGGGCGACGCGCAGGCGTGCGAGGCGGCGCTCACCCGCGCCGAGCAGCAGCTGAAGAAGGCACCCTGAGGGGCTGATACGCTTCTCGGTTATCCGTTTCTGCCCCACCGTCCTTGCGAGCGGAGCGAAGCAACCCAGGGTCACGCCAAGCCTTCCGAGGTCGCGCTGCCCTGGGTCGCTTCGCTCATGATGACGGAGCACGTAATACCCCAGCCTCCGTCAGGTCCGAGCCGGCCCGTCACGGTAGGCCCAGGGCCGGCCGCGAGGGCGATTCGATCCGCGTGACGTACGTCCGGGGAGAGCCCCGTCACCGCCCCAGCGCGCTGATCTCGATCACGAATTTCCGCCGCAGCGCCCGCGAGAAGTCGCCGTAGCCGGCAGCCGCCAGCAGGAAGGCGCCCGGGCCGCCGATGACGTGGGCGCGGTACCACTGCTCCAGGCCCGTGCGCTCCTGCGGCAGCGGCGTCGGGAGCAGGCCGTAGCCGGGCGCCCGGTAGGCCCCGGCCCCGACCACGTCGTTCTCGCCCGGCACCAGGATCGGCAGGCCGTTGATCGTCGCGCCGGTGTCGAGCAGTGACCGGTGCGCCTCCGCGAGACTGGCGGCGTCGGTGCAGTTGTCGATCCCGTCGCCGGAGACGTCGACCACCACGCGCTCGGCCGGGACCGGGAGCGCCGGGAGCACGGCGGCGGTCACGGTGCGGAACATCTGGCCGAGGCAGGTGAACTCGCCCGCCTGGCGCGGCGTCGCCCGCACCAGGGCCGCGGCCGCCGCGGCGTCGGCCCGGCCGGCGATCCGCCGCCAGCCGACCGCGAGGGTCGCCCGGTCGGCCCAGGTCACCATCGCGAACAGGATCCCGCCCGGATTGCCGGTGATCGCGCCGAGGACCGACGGATCCTCCAGGGCCTCGGCGATGCCCTCCATCTGCAGCCGGAAGCGCGCGTCGTCGACGGATTGCGACACGTCCACGGAGACGACCAGCGCGGTGGCGACGCTCTCGGGCGCGGCCTGAACGGGCTCGGGTGTGGCGGGCGCGAGCCCGAGGAGCAGCAGGCCGGCGCCCCGCAGGACGCCGCGGCGGATCCGTCGCGAACCCGTCCGCATCATCGGCCTCGGCGCTCCCGGAAGGCGCGGCCCTGCGGCCGTCGCGCATCCGTTAGGCCACGTTTCGGCGTCGCGCGAAACCGGCCTTTCGGGGGGCCCGCCGCGCGGACCCGCCCGTCGGACCGACGCGCCGCGGGGCAGGCCCGGATGCGCGTCGGCAGGGTGTGGTTCGGGCGCGAAGCCCGGCCCCGGTGAGGAAGGTTCGCTCCGGCGGCGGTGGCCCGCTCATCTCGGAGGTTGCCCGTCCTCCGGCCCCGTCCCTGGGCCGGCCGCGGGGTCGTCGAGGGCGGCCTCGGCCGCCCCGGAAGCTGCCTCAGGCCGCCGCGGCGGCGAGGGCGTGCGGGTTGCCGTTCAGGCCGGCGCAGAGATCGTCGATCTCGGCGAGGTCCAGCGCCTCGCCGGCCCGGCCGGCGATGGTGTCGATCAGGTGATCCTGACGGGGGTCGAACGGATGACCCTGCATCCGGTAGAACTGGTAATAGCGCAGTGCCGCCAGGACGGTGTCACGCTCGCGGTCGGTTACGGTGAAGTGCTGCATGGGTAGTTGCTTCCCCTTGTGGCTTCAACGAACGCTCGGGTAGGCCGCGACGCCGATCCCGAGCTTGACTGTTGTAACCCGTGGGCAACTGCCCGACCAGTTCTTGACAGCTCGCGCCGATGTGATTCGCGTCATTTAAGATTTTGATCCTGGCCCGGTCCGGCGGATCACGGGCCGAGAAACCCCGTTCGCACAACAGGTTGGCGAGCCCGAAGGCGAACGCCGCGTGGTCGGCCCCGTCTGCGGCCGGTCCCGAATCCCCGCCGTCGGCCGGTCGCCCCGCTAGAGGCCGAGCTCGTCGAGGTAGCGCGGCAGCGCGACGCTCGCCGGCCCGTAGCGGGTCGCGTCGAAGGCGTCGGCGTTGTCGGACGGCTCCAGGTTGACCTCGCAGGTCGGGATGCCGAGGGCCTGGGCCTGCCGTACGTAGCCGGCCGCCGGGTAGACCGCCCCCGACGTGCCCACGGCCACGAACCGGTCGGCCTCGGAGAGCGCCGCCTCGATCGCGTCGCGGTGCATCGGCATCTCGCCGAACCAGACCACGTCCGGCCGCATCCGGCCCGGAGTGCTGCAGGTGGGGCAGCTGTCCGCCCTGCTCAGGTCGGCGCGCCACGGGGTGACCGCGCCGCAGGCGCAGCAGCGCGCCTTGAGCAGCTCGCCGTGCATGTGGGTGACCGCCCGCGAGCCGGCCCGCTCGTGCAGGTCGTCGACGTTCTGGGTGCACAGGAACAGCCGCCCGCCCCGGTCGGCGATCCGCGCCTCGGCCCGCGCCAGAGCGAAGTGCGCGGCGTTCGGCTCGGCCGCGACCACGCCGCGGCGGCGATGGTCGTAGAAGTCGAGCACCGTGTCGGGATCGGCCGCGTAGGCCTCCGGTGTGGCGAGCTTCATCGGGTCGAACCGCGCCCAGATCCCGCCGCGGTCGCGGAACGTGCCGAGCCCGCTCTCGGCCGAGACGCCGGCCCCGGTCAGCACGAAGATCGTCTTGGGATGGTCGCTCACGCGCGGCTCCTGTTCGCCCGAGAATGGCCGGATATGTCCGCTCGTTGGCGGTGCGGTTTCTTTCCCGCCGGGTCCCGGCGGTGAATGCTGCGGCTCGCTTCACCGAACGGGAGACACGAAATGTCCGATGTTGCGCTGCTGGTCATCGATGTCCAGGAATCCTTCCGGCACAGGCCCTTCTGGAACGACGCCGATGTCCCGCCCTTCACCGCGCGCCTGCAGGCGCTCATCGACGGCGCCGCCGCGCGGCGGATCCCGGTCCTGCAGGTGTTCCACGTGGCCGAGAGCGGCCCGTTCGCCATCGCCTCCGGCCACGTCCGTACCCTCGCGCCGGTCGTGATCGCGCCGACGGCCACCTTCCACAAGCGCCGGCACAGCGCCCTGGTCGATAGCGGCCTGTCGGGCTGGCTGACGCAGCACGGCATCCGCCGGCTGATCGTGTCGGGCATCCGGACCGAGCAGTGCTGCGAGACCACGGCCCGCCACGCCTCCGACAGCGGCTGGCAGGTCGACTACGTGACCGAGGCCACCCTGACCTTCGCCATGACCCACCCGGACGGCCGCCGCTTCGGCGCGGACGAGATCAAGGCCCGCACCGAGCTGGTGCTGACCGACCGGTTCGCCCGGATCGCCACCGTGGACCAGGCGCTGGCCGGCCCGGACCTGCCGGTCGCCGCGTGAGCGGGGCGGCGCGGCACATCCCGGTCCTCGTGGTCCTGCCGCCGCGCGCGCTGCTGCTCGACCTCGCCGGCCCGCTGGAAGTGCTGCGGATCGCCGGCACCGTCCAGGACCGGGTCGGCTTCGCGGTGGCGTACGCGGCGCCGCGGGCGCTCACCCGCTGCTCGATCGGGCTCGACCTGGGCGGTGCCGGACCGTTGCCGGAGACGGTGGCGGACGGGACGGTCGTGCTCCTGCCGGGCTCCGCCACGCAGGTGCTCGGCGACGGGCCGGCTGGAGCGCCCGACGCCGACGCGGAGGCCAAGATCGTCGCGTGGCTGCGCGTCGCGGTCCGGCCGGGCCACATCGTGGCGACCGTCTGCGAGGGCGCGCTGCTCGCGGCGCGGGCCGGGCTCCTCGACGGCTACGTCTGCACCACCCACCATGCCAGCTGCGACCGGCTGAGGGCGGCGGCCCCCGGGGCCCGAGTCGTGGACAACCGCCTGTTCGTGCAGGACCGCGACCGGTTCAGCAGCGCCGGCGTCACGGCCGGCATCGACCTGATGCTGCACCTCGTGGCGGAGTGGGCCGGTCCGGCGACGGCGGTCGCCGTCGCGCGGACGCTCGTCGTGTACATGCGGCGCGGGCCCGACGATCCCCAGCTCTCGCCCTGGCTCGAGGGGCGCAGCCACCTGCACCCGGCGGTCCACCGGGCCCAGGACGCGATCGCCGCCGACCCGGCTCGGGACTGGTCGCCGGCGCTGCTCGGCCGGGTCGCGGGCGCGAGCCCGCGCAACCTCGCGCGGCTGTTCCGGCTCCACGCCGGCATGACCGTGACGGACGCGGTCAACCGGTCCCGCGTCGCGCTGGCCCGGGATCTGATCGCGCAGAGCGACCTCGGCCTGGAGCGGGTCGCCGAGCGCGCCGGCTTCGGCTCCGCCCGGCACATGCGCCGCGTCTGGCGGCAGTTCCACGCAGCGGCGCCGTCGCGCCTGCGTGCCGGACCCGCGGACGGGGCGTCCGCGCCGGTCCGACCGAGGCACCCCGCGAGACACCCGTCCTTGCGAGCGGAGCGAAGCAATCCAGGGTAGCGCTCCGCTTTCCGGCGTCGCGCGCCCCTGGGTCACGTCGCTGCGCTCGTGATGACGGGAGAGCGACGACGGCCGAAGGCTTCGGCTGGAACCGCGTGCGTCAGGCCGTGCCGCTCGCGGCCCGCTGGACCCGAACAGCGGCCTGTGACCTCCTGCCGTGCCGAACCGGTCAGCCCGAATCGGCGCGGACCCTGCATCGGCCCGGCGCGCCCGCTGGCGCGGAGGAGTGAGCGGCATGCCCGAATTCGACCTTGCCATCCGGGGCGGCACGGTGGTCACGGCGAGCGACACGGTCCGGGCCGATATCGGCGTGCGCGGCGGGCGGATCGTGGCGGTGGCCGAGGGTATCGCCGACGCGGCCCGGGTGATCGACGCCTCCGGCCTGCTGGTCCTGCCGGGCGGCATCGACAGCCACGTCCACATCGCCCAGGATTCCGGCCCCGGCATCGTCATGGCCGACGACTTCGCCAGCGCCACCCGGGCGGCGGCGGCCGGCGGCACCACCTGCGTGATGCCCTTCGCGCTCCAGCCCCGGGGCGCCTCGCTGCGCGGCGCCGTCGACGCCTACCGGGCCAGGGCCGAGGGCCAGTGCCACGTCGACGTGGCGATCCACATGATCATCTCGGACCCGACCGAGGCGGTGCTCGGCCAGGAGCTGCCGGCGCTGGTGGCCGACGGCTACACCTCGTTCAAGGTCTTCATGACCTACGACGACCTCGTGCTGAGCGACCGCCAGCTCCTCGACGTGTTCCACGTCGCGCGGCGGCAAGGCGCCCGGGTCATGGTCCACGCCGAGGGCTACGACGCGATCCGCTACCTGAGCGAGCGGCTGGAGCGAGCGGGCGAGACCCGGCCCTACGGCCACGCCCTGTCGCGCCCGGAGATCGTCGAGCGGGAGGCGGCCCACCGGGCGATCAGCCACGCGGAGCTGATCGACCTGCCGATCGTCATCGTCCACGTCTCGGGTCGCGAGGCCACCGAGCAGATCGCCTGGGCGCAGGCGCGGGGCCTGAAGATCCGGGCCGAGACCTGCCCGCAATACCTCACCCTCACGGCCGAGGACATGAAGGGTCTCGGCCAGGAGGATCTCATGGCGGGGGCGAAGTACGTCTGCTCGCCGCCGACGCGGGACGTCGAGAGCCAGGAGGCGGTTTGGTCGGGGATCCGGCGCGGGATCTTCGACGTGGTCTCGTCCGACCATTGCCCGTTCCGCTACGACGATCCGCAGGGCAAGCTGAACCCGCGGGGGAAGACCTCCTTCCGCTGGATCCCGAACGGCATTCCCGGCATCGAGACGCGGCTGCCGGTGTTCTTCTCGGAGGGGGTCTCGAAGGGGCGGATCAGCCTCAACCAGTTTGCCGCGCTCACCGCCACGAACCACGCGAAGCTCTACGGGCTCTACCCGCGCAAAGGCTCGATCGCCCCGGGCTTCGACGCCGACCTGACCCTGTGGGACCCGAACCGGCGCGAGACCATCCGCCAGGCGAACCTGCACCACGGCTCCGACTACACGCCCTGGGAAGGCTTCGACGTCACCGGCTGGCCGGTCATGACCATCGCGGGCGGGCAGGTCATCGCCGAGGACGGCCGGGTCCTGTCCGAGCCGGGGCGCGGGCGGGTGCTCGACCGGGCCGTCGATCCGGCCGAGCGGCGGGACGCCTGACGGCCGCGCTGGCCCGCCGCTTGCCTGCAGCTCCCGGGGGAGAACCGCATGGACGTCGAGCTGATCGGCCTGACCAAGCGCTACGGCGCGGCCATTGCGGTCGACCGCATCGACCTGAAGGTGCCGTCCGGCGCCTATTGCTGCCTGCTCGGCCCCTCCGGCTGCGGCAAGACCACGACGCTCCGGATGATCGGCGGGCACGAGCGCGCCAGCGCGGGCGACGTGGTGATCGGCCCGAAGGCGGTGGGCGACGCCGCCCCGGCCGAGCGCGGCACCGCCATGATGTTCCAGAGCTACGCGCTGTTCCCGCATCTCGACGCGCGCGACAACGTCGCCTTCAGCCTCAAGATGCGCGGGATCGGCAAGGCGGAGCGCCGGACCAAGGCGATGGCCATGCTCGACCTCGTGCAGATGGGCCACCTCGCCGGGCGCCTGCCGGCCCAGCTCTCGGGCGGCCAGCAGCAGCGCGTGGCCCTCGCCCGCGCCCTCGTCACCGGCCCGAAGGTGCTGCTCCTCGACGAGCCGCTCTCCGCCCTCGACCCGTTCCTGCGGGTGCGGATGCGGGTCGAGCTGAAGCGGATCCAGACCGAGCTCGGGCTCACCTTCATCCACGTCACCCACAGCCAGGAGGAGGCGATGGCGCTCTCCGACCTCGTGGTGGTGATGAATGCCGGCCGGATCGAGCAGGCTGCCGACCCGCGCACCGTGTTCGAGCGCCCGGCCACCGCCTTTGTGGCCCGGTTCATCGGCGGCCACAACGTGATCCGGCTGCCGGAGGGGCTCGTCGCCGTTCGGGCGGACCGGATGCGGCTCGGCGCCGAGGCCGGCCCCGCCGCGCGGCCGGCCCGGGTGGTGGCCGTCGAGTACCAGGGCACCAGCGTCCATGTCGGCCTCGACGCCGAGGGGCTGGAGCGCGCGCCCGAGAGCCCCGCCGCCCTCACGGCGATCCTCAGCGACGCGGAGTTCGCGGCCCGCCCGCTCCGCCCCGGCGACATGATCCCGGTCGGCTGGGACGCTTCAGCCGCCCACCGCCTCGACGCCTAACGGAGACCACCATGGACCTGCCCCAGAAGCCGAGCCGGCGCACGCTCCTGAAGGGGGCCGCCGCGCTCGCCGCGACGCCGGTGACCGGCTTCCCGGCGGTGCACGCCGCCGAGCCCGTGACCCTCCGCTATCTCGGCACCGCCGTGAACCAGTCCGCCGACATCGCCAAGAAGGTGAAGGAGGATCTGGGCATCACCCTCGAATACATTCCGGTGGTGACCGACGAGGTGACCAAGCGGGCGGTCACCCAGCCGAACTCCTTCGACCTGATCGACACCGAGTATTTCAGCCTCAAGAAGATCCTGCCCTCTGGCAACCTGCAGGGCATGGACGCCAAGCGGATCAAGCTCGCCGACAAGATCTCTTCGGTCTTCACCAAGGGCCAGGTCGCGGGCAAGAAGATCGGCGACCAGGGCACGGCGCCCAAGAAGGTCTTCTACCTGGAGGGCATCGACTCCAAAAAATTTGCCGGCGAACAGACTCAGTGGATCTCGCTGATCCCCACCGTCTACAACGCCGACACGCTGGGCATCCGGCCGGACCTGATCAAGATGCCCGTCACGAGCTGGAAGGAGCTCCTGAACCCGGCCTTCAAGGGCAAGGCCTCGATCCTCAACATCCCGTCGATCGGCATCATGGACGCCGCCATGGTGGTGGAGGCGACCGGCGACTACACCTACGGCGACAAGGGCAACATGACGAAGCCCGAGATCGACCGCACCATCAAGGTGCTGATCGAGGCCAAGCGCGCCGGCCAGTTCCGCGCCTTCTGGCAGGACTTCAACGAATCCGTGAACCTGATGGCCTCGGGCGAGACGGTGATCCAGTCGATGTGGTCGCCCGCCGTCACCAAGGTGCGGGCGCAGGGCGTGCCCTGCACCTACCAGCCGCTGAAGGAGGGCTACCGGGCCTGGGCCTCGGGCTTCGGCATCCCCAAGACGCTGAGCGGCCGGAAGCTCGACGCGGCCTACGACTTCATCAACTGGTTCCTGTCCGGCTGGGCCGGGGCGTACCTCAACCGGCAAGGCTACTACTCCGCCGTGCTGGAGACCGCCCAGGCGAACATGCAGCCCTACGAGTGGGCCTTCTGGATGGAGGGGAAGCCCGCCGAGAAGGACATCCTCGGCCCCGACGGCACCCTGATCGAGAAGGGCGGCGCCACCCGCGACGGCGGCTCCTTCGACGCGCGGATGGGCGCGGTCGCCTGCTGGAACGCCGTGATGGACGAGAACACCTACATGGTGCGCAAGTGGAACGAGTTCATCGCGGCGTGAGGGCGGTGCGCGCCGCCTCCCCGCCCTCCTCTCTCCAAGGGCACTCGGAGACGCCCATCCGGCGCAGCGACGCGGCCGCCGGATGGAACGCGGGTCCCCTCTCCCGTGCGGGAGAGGGACAGGGTGAGGGATGCGACTTCTCCGGAAGGACCGGCCCCCTCATCCCAACCCTCTCCCGCACGGGAGAGGGGGCGCGGCGCGCCTCGCAGGAGCCGATGTATGAACGTCGGACCCCGCGGAGGTGGAGGGAAGCGTCGGCACGCGTGGGGCGTATCCGATGACCGATCTCGCCCTGCCCGCCGCCGCGTCCGCCGAGCGGGCCGCAGCGCCCACCGTCGCGGCCCGCCCGCGCGGCCGCGCCCTCGCCTACCTCCAGGCCGCGCCGCTGGCCCTCGTCTTCCTGGTCTTCCTGGTGGTGCCACTGGTGCTCACCGGGATCGTCTCGCTCTGGGAATACAACGAGTACGAGATCATCCCGGCGCTCACCCTGCAGAACTACGCCGACGTGTTCGACGGCTGCCTGTCGGCCGACCTCTGCACGACCGTGCGCACCTACCTGTCGACGGTGAAGTTCGTCGCGCTGACGCTGGCGATCACCCTGCCGCTGGGCTTCGCCATCGCTTATTTCCTGGCCTTCCACATCCGCTCCGGCACAGTGCGGATGGGCCTGTTCCTGCTCTGCACGATCCCGTTCTGGACCTCGAACGTGATCCGCATGATCTCGTGGATCCCGCTGCTCGGCCGCAACGGCCTCGTCAACGACACGCTCCGCACCCTCGGGCTGATCCGGCAGCCGATCGACGGCCTGCTCTACTCCGACTTCGCGGTGGTGCTGGCCTTCGTGCACCTCGACACGGTGTTCATGATCGTGCCGATCTTCAACAGCCTCGCGCGCATCGACCGGCGGCTGATCGAGGCGGCGCGCGACGGCGGCGCGTCCGGCGCGCAGATCCTCTGGAACGTGATCCTGCCGCTCGCCAAGCCCGGCATCGCCATCGGGACGATCTTCGTGACGACCCTGGTGATGGGCGACTTCGTCACCGTGGGCGTGATGGGCGGCCAGCAGATCGCCAGCGTCGGCAAGGTGATCCAGGTGCAGATGTCCTACCTGCAGTTCCCGGCCGCCGCCGCCAACGCCGTGGTGCTGCTCGCCGCCGTGCTGCTGATGATCCTCGGGCTCACCCGGATGATCGACCTCCGGCGGGAATTGTAGCGATGGACCAGCCCCGTGGCCGCGCCTTCTACCTGCTGGCGGCGGTCTTCGCCCTCTACGTCCTGTTCCTCTACGGGCCGACTCTGACGATCCTGGCGCTGAGCTTCCAGGGCCCCTCGGGCGGCCTGACCTTCCCGATGAACGGCGTCTCGACCCACTGGTTCGCCAAGCTGTGGGAAGGCGTCGGCGTGATCGACATCTGGGCGGCGCTGCGGCGCTCGCTGGCCCTCGGCCTCGTGGTCATGGCGCTCACCGTGGGAATCGCATTCTACGCGGGCCTCGCCTTCCGGAAGGGGTTTCGCGGGGCCGGCCTCGTCTTCGCCCTGGCAGTCTCGAGCCTGATCGTGCCCTCGATCGTGGTCTCGCTGGGCATCGGCCTGGAGTTCCGGCTCCTCGACGACGCCGTGAAGGCGCTCGCCGCCGCCACCGGCTGGGGTTTCCTGCAGGATCACGGCACGCTGATGGGCCTCTACAGCTCGGCGCTGGGCGCGCATCTCACCTGGACCCTGCCCTTCGGCCTGCTGATCATGTTCGCGGTGTTCAACCGGTTCGACCCGGCCTACGAGGAGGCCGCCCGCGACCTGGGCGCCAGCGGCCCGCAGACGCTCCGGCACGTGGTGGTGCCGATCCTCGCGCCCGCGCTCGTCGGCGTCGCGCTGTTCGGCTTCACCCTGTCGTTCGACGAGCTTGCCCGCACCAGCCAGGCGATCGGCGGCCGCAACACCCTGCCGCTGGAGCTGCAGGGCCTGACCACGACGGTGACGACGCCGGAGATCTACGCCCTCGGCACGGTCACCACGGCCGTCTCGGCGCTGGTGATCGGGACCGCGCTCGGCCTGACCCTGTGGCTGCAGAAGCGCCGGGCGCGGCGGGCGCTGGCGGGCCTGTGATCGATGCCGGACGGCCGGGCCGCCGCGGGTCGGCGGCGCCGCCGCATTGCCAATCCGCCCCCGCCCGTGTATGCGCACGGCGCGCCCCCGAGACACCCTTGGAGGCAGGGGCGCGCCGGGAAGGATGTGGCCGTCCGCCAGGGGCGGCCTTTTCGTTTTCCGGCTCCAGCAATCGTAAAGGATCACGCCATGAGCGCTGTGAAGACGCTTGAGGCCGTGGCACGCGACCGGGTCGGCAAGGGGGCCGCCCGGGCCGTTCGTCGCCAGGGCCAAGTTCCCGCCGTCATCTACGGGGGTGGCCAGCCGCCGCAATCCATCGCGGTCGACCTCATCCGCACCCGCACCCTGATCTACGCCGGCGGCTTCAAGACCACGCTGTTCGAGATCAACGCCGGCGGCAAGAAGGTCCGCGCGATCCCGCGCGACTTCCAGCTGGACCCGGTGACCGGCGTGCCGCTGCACGTCGACTTCCTGCGCGTCGTCTCGGGCCAGACCGTCACGGTCGAGGTGCCGGTGCACTTCGTCAACGAGGACGCGGCCCCCGGCATCAAGAAGCTCGGCGGCACCCTCAACATCGTGGCCCACACGCTGAGCCTCGACGTCGCCCCCGACCAGATCCCGGACGCGATCGAGGTCGACCTGACCGGCCGCGCGATCGGCGACGTCATCCACGTCTCCGACATCAAGATCCCGGCCGGCACCTACACCGGCGAGCAGACCGACCCGGTGGCCAACATCGTGCCGCCGACCGTGCTGGGTGCCGAGGTGGAGGCCGAGGAGGCCGCCATCGCCGAGGCGCAGTCGGCCGAGGCCGCCGAGGAGAAGGCCGAGGAGTCCGCCGAGGACGAGAAGAAGGACGGCGAGGAGGCCTGAGCCTCAGCGCCACCCGTCACGCGACGCGAGAGCCCCGGCCCTGCCGGGGCTCTCTGCGTTTCGGCTTGATGTCAGGGATAGAGCCGCGCCCGGCTCCAGCCCGCGCCCGTCCGGGTGAAGCGGACCCGGTCGTGCAGGCGGAAATCGCCGTTCTGCCAGAACTCGACGCTCACCGGCGCGATCCGGAATCCGGTCCAGTGCTCCGGCCGGGGGATCGGCCCGTCGCCGTACCGCTCGGACAGCTCCGCCACCGCGTTCATCAGCGTGGCGCGGTCGGCCAGCGGGCGGGATTGCTGGCTGGCGATCGCCCCGAGCCGGCTCTCGCGGCGGCGGCTCTGGAAATACGCGTCGGCCTCCGCGGCCGTGACCGGCGTGATCGGCCCGCGGGCCCGCACCTGCCGGCGCAGGCTCTTCCAGTGCAGCACCAGGGCCGCCTGGGGGTTCTGCGCCAGCTCCTCCCCCTTGGTGGACTGCGTGTTGGTGTAGAAGACGAAGCCTCGGGCGTCGAAGTCCTTCAGCAGGACCATTCGCACGTCCGGCAGCCCGTCCGATCCGGCGGTGGCGAGCGCCATCGCGTTCGCGTCCTCGGGCTCGGAGGCCTCGGCCTCCTTCATCCAGGCCGCGAACAGCCCGACGGGGTCCTCGCTCAGCGTGAAGTCCGCGCTCTTCGGGTCATCGGTCCTTAACTGATCCACGCCAAGACTCCTGCCAGCCGCGTCCAGGGCCTGAGGGGGCACCGACATCGGCATGTTCGGTCGAGCGAATAGCCCGTCGTGAGTCAGGTGTAATGCGGGGATGCGCGTGTAAAGGGCCAAGCCGGCGGTCGCGCATCTGCGCGTCCGTGTCGGTGGTGTCGATGGCGATGGCGATGGCCCTGTGCGGCTGCAGCCAGCCCCTGCTGGTCTTCCGGGGCGATCCGCCGGCGGCGCCGCCGCGCGTCGTCGAGGAGCCGACCGTCACCGGCAGCATCGAGAAGCGGCCTGTGAGCTTCGGGGACGACCTCGCCGAGGAGGATTGGCGCCGGGCGCGGGCCGCCCTGAGCGTCGCCCTGGATCCGCAGGGCAACGGGCGGCCGGTCAAGTGGGACAACCCGGAGACCGGGCTCCACGGGTCGGTCAATCCGACCGGGCTCCCGTACGTCTCGGACGAGCTGATCTGCCGCAACTTCCTGGCATCGGTGATCGCGCCGACCCGCAGCCGCTTCGTCCGCGGCACCGGCTGCAAGCTCTCGGGCGGACCGTGGACGCTCAAGCGCGTCCGGGCCGCGAGCGGCCTCGGACGCTCCTGAACGACGAGGCCGTCGCGCGACGGCCTCCGCGGATCGCCTCAGTAAGGGTAGCCGTAGTACGGCCGCACGCGCAGGCGCGGCTGCGCGGCCGGCGGCGCCGCGTAGCGGGCCGCGGCCTCCGGATCGTAGGTCCGGATGTAGGGGTCGAGGGCCGGGTCGCGATAATTGCCGTTGTTGACCCCGGCCGAGCGGTCGTTGCCGCTCAGCGCCGCGTAGGGGGAGAGGCCGCTCCCGCTGTCGCCGCCGCCACCGCCGCCACCGCCCCAGGCGAAGGCCGTTCCCGGAATGGCGGCGAGGAGCATCGCCGCGAGGGGCATCGTCAGCGTCTTGCGCGTCATGTCCTGTCTCCGCACCACGTCCTTGACTGGCGAACGGTCCAGCTGGAGGTGGAGTTCCCCTCGGCGAACCGCCACCGCCTCGCGACATTGTATCACGACCCGCCAACACGCGTTTATTTGAAGGACGGCGTTTCGATTTTTCCGGTTCATCGTCCAGAAATCGTCCCGCACGTTAAGCTTGAACCTGTAGACAGCCACGCGGCCGTGCTTGATCGTGGCGCGGCGTAACAGCATTCGAGCCTGGCTCGACCGTATCGAGGGTCGAGGCCGGGCGCATCTTGGGTCTGGCCGCCGTGAGCGTCGATACGAAATCCGGCACGCGGGGCGCGGGGCCGACCGGCTGATGGAGCGGGTGATCGGAGGCACGGACCGGCCGTCGGCGACCGGTAGCCGGGCTCCCGCCCGGACGGAGCCGTCGCCCTCCGGGACGCGCGCCCGCACCCGGACCATCGTCGTGCGGCTCGACCGCCGGTCCCTGCGCGGCTGGCACATCCGGCTCCTCGACCAGCTCGGGCAGCGGCCCGACCATCGGATCCGCGTCGCCTGGGTCGAGCACGCGGAGGGCCTGCCGCCGAACGCGGAGCTCCTGTTCCGCCTGGAGGCCGCCATCCACGGCCTGCCGCGGCCGGGCCTGGCGACCGCGGCGGAGCCGGTGGCCCTCGCCCCCTACGAGGCGAGCCCCGACGGCGCGGAGCCCGGCGGGAGCGCCGCCGACCTCGTCCTCGACCTCTCGGACAGCCCCGCGGATCCGGGCCCGGCGCCGGCCTGGCGGCTCGATTACGACGGGATGCCGGGCGAGGCCGGCCTCCTCGCCGCCCTGTTCGCCCACGGGGCGCCGGTGGCGGCCCTGCGCGGTCCGGACGGTGCGCCGGTGGCGATCGGCCGCCTCGGCACGGAATCGCACACGGTGATGCTCACGGCCTTCGAGGGTTACCTCGCGCGGACCATCACGCTGATCCTCGCCGCCCTCGACGGCGCCGCCTCGACGGCGCTCCCCGACGGAGCCGGGGCGCCCCTCCAGCCCGCGACCGCCTACGACCTCGGCGGCCTGGGCGCCCGCCGCCGGGCCGCCGGGGGGCTCGCCCGGCAGATCGCCCGCCGGCTCTACGCCCTCTGCTTCCACGGCCCGCACTGGCGGGTGGGCTGGCGGCGGATCGTCGGCCCCGACCTGATCGACCTGCGCCGGCATCCCGAGGGTGGCTGGCAGGTCCTTCCCGACGACGGGCGCCGCTTCTACGCCGACCCCTTCGCGATCGCTCGGGACGGCGCCGTGACCCTGTTCGTGGAGGAGTTCGACTACCGCCGCGGCAAGGGCGTGATCGCCGCGGTGGATTTCGGGGCGAACGGCCCCCGCGGCCGCCCGGAGCCGGTGCTCGAGCTCGAGACCCACCTCTCCTATCCGTTCGTGTTCGAGGCGGACGGGCAGGTCTGGATGATCCCGGAATCCCACGCCTCCGGGACGATCGACCTCTACCGGGCCACCGACTTCCCGCGCGGTTGGGTCCACGAGGCGGTGCTCCTCGACGGGGTCGTGGCCGGGGACGCGACCCTGCTGCAGCACGGGGGCCACTGGTGGATGTTCGCCACGGTCCGGGCCGGCGGCGGCAGCTACTCCGACACGCTCCATCTCTGGCACGCGCCGCATTTCCGCGGGCCCTGGACGCCGCACCGGCACAACCCGGTGCTGATCGATATCGGCTCCGCCCGGGCCGCGGGCCCGATCGTGGCGCGCGACGGCGGCCTGATCCGGCCCGTCCAGGATTGCCGCCAGGGTTACGGCGCGGCGCTCGGCCTCGCCCGGATCCTCCGCCTCGACGAGGAGGCCTACGCGCAGCAGGTCGAGACGCGCCTGTGCCCGGGCGCGGCCTGGCCGGGTACGCGCCTGCACATGCTGAGCGCCGCCGGTGGCTTCGAGTTCATCGACGGATCGCACCGGGCGCGCCCCCGCCTCTTGGGCTGAGCGCGTCTCTGGGCTGAGCGCGTCTCTGGGCTGAGCGCGCCTCTCGGGCCGAGCCGGGGCCGAACCGCCCCGCGCGGGCCCGTCGGTGCCGAACGGCACCCGCTTACGGCTCGCATCCCGGCCCCGTGCGCGCTAAGCGGGGGCTCCACCTGCGCCGATCCAGCAGAACCGCCGGGACGATCACCATGGCGAGCCCCGTCGAACATGCGAGCTTCCTGCCGCCGGTCCTGACCTTCCTCACGGCGGCCGTGATCGGCGTGCCGATCTTCCGGCTGATCGGGCAGAGCGCCGTGCTCGGCTACCTCGTGGCCGGCGTGCTGATCGGGCCCTCCGGCCTGTCGCTGATCGCCGAGCCCGACACGGCCGCGAGCGTCGCCGAGATCGGCGTGGTGCTCCTGCTCTTCATCGTCGGGCTGGAGCTTCACCTGTCGCAGCTCGTCTCGATGCGCCGCGACATCTTCGGCCTCGGCGCCGCGCAACTCGTCGTCTGCGCGCTCGTGCTCGGCGGCGCCGGCCTCGTGGCGGGCCTCAGCTTCGGCGCCGCCGCGGTGATCGGCCTCGCGCTCGCCCTCTCGGCCACCGCGGTGGCCCTGCAGCTCCTGGAGGAGCGGGGCGATCTCGGCAGCGCCTACGGCGCGCGCGCCTTCGCGGTCCTGCTGTTCCAGGACCTGTCGGTGGTCGGCATCCTGGCGCTGATGCCGCTGCTGGCCTCGGCCGGCGAGGCGACCGACGTCTCCTGGCTCGGGGAGGCCGCGGTCTCCACCGGCAAGGCGCTCGCGGCGATCCTCGCGGTGGTGCTGGTCGGCCGCTACGGCCTGAACCCGTTCTTCCGGCTGCTCGCGGCGAGCGGCGCCCGGGAGGTGATGACCGCCGCGGCGCTCCTGGTGGTGCTCGGCACCGCGCTGCTCATGGAGCAGGTCGGCCTGTCGATGGCGATGGGCGCGTTCCTCGCCGGCATCCTGCTCGCCGAGTCGAACTTCCGCCACCAGCTGGAGGCCGACATCGAGCCGTTCCGCGGCATGCTGCTCGGCCTGTTCTTCATGAGCGTCGGCATGTCGATCGACGGTACCCTCGTGCGCGAGGTCTGGCCGGCCCTGTTCGGCGCGACCCTGGCGGCGATCCTGGTCAAGGTCGCCATCGTGGCCGGCCTGTTCCGGCTGTTCGGCTCGGATACCCTCGGGGCCCTGCGGGGGGCCGCGGTCCTGGCGCCCGCGGGCGAGTTCGCCTTCGTGCTGCTGCCGCAGGCCCAGGATCTCGGCCTCACCGGCGTCACGGCGACGCGCTTCGCGGTGGCGCTCGCCGCGCTGACCATGCTGATCGGCCCCATCGCCGCCAAGGGTCTCGACAAGCTGATCGAGCGGCGCAACGCGCGCAGCACCTTCGCGCTGGAGGAGCCCTCCACCGAGCTGTCCGAGAGCGGCGACGCGCGGGTGCTGGTGATCGGCTTCGGCCGGTTCGGGCAGGTGCTGACGCACGTGCTGATGGCCGAGGGCATCCCGGTCACGGTGATCGACAAGGACGTGGAGCAGTTGCGCGCGGCCTCGCGCTTCGGCTTCCGCATCTACTACGGCGACGGCACGCGCCTCGACGTGCTCCGCGCCGCCGGGATCGGCCGGGTCGAGCTGGTCTGCATCTGCGTCGACGACCGGGAGGGCGCCCTCAAGATCGTCGACATCGTCCACGAGGAATTCTCGAGCGTGCGGACCTTCGTGCGGGCCTACGACCGCCTGCACGCGGTGGAGCTGATGAACCGGGACGTCGACTACCAGATCCGCGAGACCGCCGAATCCGCCCTCGCCTTCGGGCGGGCGGCTCTGGAGGGGCTCGGCCTGTCGCCGGAGGCCGCCACGGCCCGGACCGACGACGTGCGCAAGCGGGACATCGCGCGGCTGGTCCTGCAGCAGGCGGGCGCCCTGCCGGACGGGTCCAGCTGGATGCGCGGCGCCGCGGCCGGGCTGAAGCCCGAGCCGCTGACCGCCCCGGTCCGGCCGGCCCGGGCGCTCAGCACCGAGACCCGCGACCTCGTGGGCAGCGACCGGCGCGAGGCCGCCGAGCGGCTCCTGGAGAAGCCCGCCCTGGCCCCGCAGGAGACGGAAGCCGCCGAGGATCCCGATCCGGAGGCCGAGCTCGAGGCGGAAGGCAGCGCCCGGGATGCGTGACGGGCGGGATGTCTGACATGTCCGACGGGCCGCCCCCGGCGGAGGCGGGCCGCTTCGTCACCGGCTCGATCCTCCGCCACGTCGTGGTGATGGCGGCCACCGGCTCGGTGGGCCTGATGGCGATCTTCGTCGTCGATCTCCTGTCGCTGCTCTACGTCTCGACGCTGGGCGACCCGAACCTCACGGCGGCGGTCGGCTTCGCCGGCATCGTCCAGTTCTTCGCCACGGCGGTGAATATCGGCCTGATGATCGCCGCCGGCGCCCTGGTCGGGAAGGCCGTCGGCGCGCGCGACCGCGCGGCGGCGCGGCGCCTCGCGACCTCGGCGCTGGTCCTCGGCAGCCTCGTGGCCGCCCTCATCGCGGGGCTGATCGCGCTGCTGGCCGGCCCGCTCCTGGCCCTGATCGGCGCGCAGGGCGAGGCGCTGCGGGTGGCCGTCCTGTTCCTCTACATCACCCTGCCGTCGAACCTTCTGCTCGCCGCCGGCATGCTGTTCACCGGGCTGCTGCGCGCGGTCGGCGAGGCGCGGCAGGCGATGTCGGTCACCCTGGCCGGCGCCGTGATCACCGCGCTCCTCGATCCGCTGCTGATCTTCGGGGCCGGCCTCGGCGTCACGGGCGCGGCGATCACGGTCTGCGCGGCGCGCGCGACCTTCGTGGCGGTGGGCGTCCGCGGCGTCGCCCGGCACGGCCTCCTGGGCCGGCCGCGCCTGTCCGATCTGCCGGCCGACGCGGCAGCCCTGGCAGGTGTCGCGGGCCCGGCCGTGCTGACGAACCTCGCCCCCTCGGTGGCGAGCGCCTTCCTGGCGCGTCTGTTCGCCGGCTACGGAGCGGACGCGGTCGCGGCCGCGTCGGTGATCGACCGGCTGACGCCGGTGGCCTTCGGCGGCCTGTTCGCGCTGTCGGGGGCGATCGGCCCGATCCTGGCGCAGAACTGGGGCGCGGGCCTGTTCGAACGGATGCGCGGCGTGCTCGGCGCGGCGATCCGGGTGACTCTGGCCTACTGCGCCGCGGTCTGGCTCCTCCTGGCGCTGGCTCGGGGATGGCTCGCCGGCCTGTTCGGCCTGCAGGGGGTCGCGGCCGAGCTGTTCGGCTTCTTCTGCCTCGTCGGCGGCGCGATCTGGTTCTTCAACGGGCTCCTGTTCCTCGGCAACGCCGCCTTCAACAATCTCGGCTTCCCGCTGCGCTCGACGCTGCTGAACTGGGGCCGGGCGACGCTCGGGACGATCCCGCCGGCCATGCTCGGGGCGTCGCTCTACGGCCCCCGCGGCGTGGTGGCCGGGATGGGGGTCGGCTCCCTGGTCTTCGGCGCGCTCGGCATCCTGCTCGCCCGCCGCACGGTCGACCGGCTCGAGGGTGTGGGCCCGCGTCGGCCGGGGCCCGACGTCGCCGCCGAGGCGCCCCACCGGGCGGCGCCGCTGCCGCCGGGGCACGCCCATCCCGAGCCGCTGAGCTGAGACGGCGGCGCGGAGGCACAAGTTCCGCGGGTGGGAACTGGTATTTCCCCGCGCAAAGGGTCACGATGCCCTGTCCCGGGCGGTCCCGGCCGGGACAGGATCGAGGCGTCATGTTCAACCCGCTCGAGATGTTCCAGGCCCAGGGCGAGGCCGGGCTTCAGGCCATGGGCCAGCCGTTCGGCCTGACGACCGAGCAGACGGCCCGCGCCTTCGAGGCGCTGATGCCGGCCCTGACGCTCGGCCTCCAGCGCAGCGTCGGCCTGGACCCGACCGGCTTCGCGCGGATGTTCGGTCTGGAGGCCGCCAAGCCGGCGCCGGCGCAGGGGTTCGAGGCCCTCGGCCAGATGTTCGGCTCGGCGCAGCTGATGCAGGCGGTGCTGCGGCAGGCCTCGGCGACGAGCGGCGTCGGCGCGCAGGTCCTGCGCCAGATGCTGCCGATGATGGCGGGCGCCGTGGTGGCGAGCATCGTCCACGTCATGCTGAACCAGCCGCAGGCCGAGCCGGCGCGGCCGAGCGCGCCGCCCCCGCCCGTGCCGTTCCCGTTCGGCCCGGCCTGGGCCGAGATGGCCAGGGCGATGATGCCCGCCGTCGAGCCGCCGGCCCCGCCGCCGAAGCCTACCGCCAAGCCCACCGCCAAGCCCACCGCCGATCCGCAGGCGAGCGCGGGCGAGGCCGGCTCAGACATGTTCCAGCAGATGCTGCGCACCGGGGCCGAGGTTCAGGGCAACAACATCCGGGCGATGCAGGAACTGTTCGAGACCTTCTGGCCCACCTCCGGCACGCCGTCCGCGAGCGCGGCGCCTCCGGCGCCGTCGACCAACCCGGCCCGACCGGATCCCGCGCCGGCCGACCCCGCGGCCGGCAAGGGCCGGCGCGGCCGCCAGCCCGGCGGGACCGGTTAACGCGGGGGCGGGGTCCGGGCGGGCGTTGACCCGACCGATCGGAGCGGCACCCTGCCGGCGAGGAGACCCGTCGATGAGCGATTACCTGACCGCCTGGGACGACCGCGCCGAGAGCCTCGGCGGGAACGGCGTCGCCAAGCGCACGATCCCGGGCTCGGGCGCCAGCCTCGTGCGCGTGGTCGTCCCGGCCGGCGTCTCGGCGCCGGCGCACAGCCACGATCACGAGCAGTTCGTTCAGGTGCTCTCGGGCTCGGGGATCCTAGAGACCGAGCGGGGCCGCGAGCCGTTCTCGGCCGGCAGCGTGTTCCACTTCCCGGCCGGTGCGTGGCACGCGGCCGCGTTCGAGACCGAGACGGTCCTGATCGAGACGAACCTCGCCCCGCGGGCCTGACGGCGCGACACGCCGTCCGGCCTCAGCCGCCCGCCGAGGCGTCGAACTGCACGTCCAGACTGACGATGCGCGCCACCGTGTCGCGCGCGTAGCGGATCGCGTCCTCGGCGGTGAGCAGATGCCCCTCTTGCGGATCGAAGACGATACCGCCCGACTGGGCCACGCAGGCCGCGACAGCCATCCACGCGCCGGCGCAAGCCGGGAGCGTGGCGAAGTAGAAGGCATAGACGCACGTCCACGGCCCGCCGAAGTCGATGTCGGTATAGGTGTCTGTCAGATCCGACAGCGGAATGATCTGGCACTCGAAGCCGGCCTCGCGGCGCCCCCAGGTCGCGGGCAGATGCCCTTGCGTGGCCGGCGGTATGCGCGCGGCGTCGAGTTTCAGATCGAACCCGTTTTCGTGGATGGCCGCCTGCCATTCCGCCACGCCAGGCATCGCGCCCGCGCAGAGCGCGTAGGCTTCCATGCTCATGGCAACCTCTCTCCGAGTAGGATCGCTGATATTGACAGTCCCTTGACCGATTTTCCTCGTCTCAAGTGAACCTCTATGACGGGAAAACTGTCATCCACGCCGACATCTCTGCGCAGTTCGCGCGCGCGAACCGGCGTCTACTGCGCCTTGCCGGTCTTGATATCCCAGATCGCTCGAACCGGGGCAGCGCTGGTCCTGCCGTCGCGCGATGAAGGCTAGGCCGAGCCGAAGCTCAGTGATGGAATAATCCAGGACATCCGGCAGATCACAGTACCGCATCGCGTCTCTGATCCTCGAAACGTTCATGATTTATTCCATGACTTTTTTCCTTTTATCAAGCCGCTGATGGCAGAGAAGGAAAATATGCCGGCAGCACTCTCGAGCTCGCCGCGGCAGGCTGCGACAAATTATTCTTGGCGCGCGAGCAAAATGCCTGTGCTTGGCCTGAGCCCTCGGCGCGTGTAGGAATCCCACCTTCAACGCCCGCCCGTGCACGCCGACGAAAGGCCGGGCATCGCCCCTACCAGAACAGAGGCAGACCATGAGCGCCGGTACCGCCGCCGACAAGCACTTCTCCAACAGCTTCTTCGCCGCCCCGCTGACGGAAGCCGACCCCGAGATCGCCGAGGCGGTGGCCAAGGAGCTCGGCCGCCAGCAGCACGAGATCGAGCTGATCGCCTCGGAGAACATCGTCTCCCGCGCCGTGCTGGAGGCTCAGGGCTCGGTGCTCACCAACAAGTACGCCGAGGGCTATCCGGGCCGGCGCTACTACGGCGGCTGCCAGTTCGTGGACATCGCCGAGGATCTCGCCATCGAGCGCGCCAAGCGCCTGTTCGACTGCGGCTTCGCCAACGTGCAGCCGAATTCCGGCTCCCAGGCCAACCAGGGTGTGTTCCTGGCGCTCATGCAGCCCGGCGATACCTTCCTGGGCCTCGACCTCGCCGCCGGCGGCCACCTGACGCACGGCGCCCCGCCGAACGTCTCGGGCAAGTGGTTCAAGCCGGTCTCCTACACGGTGCGCCGCGAGGACCAGCAGATCGACATGGAGCAGGTCGCCCAGCTCGCCCAGGAGCACAAGCCGAAGGTGATCATCGCCGGCGGCTCGGGCTACCCGCGCCATTGGGACTTCGCCAAGTTCCGCGAGATCGCCGACTCGGTCGGCGCCTACTTCATGGTCGACATGGCCCACTTCGCGGGCCTCGTGGCGGCCGGCGTCCACCCGTCGCCGTTCCCGCACGCCCACGTCGCCACTACGACGACCCACAAGACCCTCCGCGGCCCGCGCGGCGGCATGATCCTGACGAACGACGAGGCGCTCGCCAAGAAGTTCAACTCGGCGATCTTCCCCGGTCTCCAGGGCGGCCCGCTGATGCACGTCATCGCCGGCAAGGCGGTGGCCTTCGGCGAGGCGCTGAAGCCCGAGTTCAAGATCTACGCCCGCCAGGTGGTGGAGAACGCCCGGGCGCTCGCCGACACGCTGATCTCGGGCGGCTACGACATCACCTCGGGCGGCACCGACAACCACCTGATGCTGGTCGACCTCCAGCGGAAGGGCCTCACCGGCAAGGCCGCCGAGGCGGCCCTGTCGCGGGCGCACATCACTTGCAACAAGAACGGCGTCCCCTTCGACACGCAGAAGCCGACCATCACCTCGGGCATCCGGCTCGGCACCCCGGCCGGCACCTCGCGCGGCTTCGGCGTCGCCGAGTTCAAGCAGATCGGCGGCTTCATCGTCGAGGTGCTGGACGGGCTCGCCGCCAAGGGTGAGGCCGGCGACAGCGCGGTCGAGGCCGACGTCAAGACCCGCGTCCACGCGCTGACGGACCGGTTCCCGATCTACGGCTGAGGCAAGAGGGCCGCTTGAGGCAGGGCCGGTCTTCCGGGCCGGCCCGCGGTGGATTAGGAAACGGCCGCGGATCCGACCGGTCCGCGGCCGTTTTCATGCCCGAGTAGCGAGATCCATGCGCTGTCCCTATTGCGGCGGCTCCGAGACCCAGGTGAAGGACTCGCGGCCCTCCGAGGACGGCGCCGCGATCCGGCGCCGCCGGGTCTGTCCGGACTGCGCCGGCCGCTTCACCACCTTCGAGCGCGTGCAGCTCCGCGAGGTCGTGGTGCTCAAGCGCTCGGGCAAGCGCGTGCCGTTCGACCGCGACAAGCTCCAGCGCTCCATCGACGTGGCGCTGCGCAAGCGCGCCGTCGATCCGGAGCGGATCGAGCGGCTGGTCAGCGGCATCACCCGGCAGCTCGAGAGCGCCGGCGAGCCCGAGGTGACCTCCGAGGCGATCGGCGAGCTGGTGATGGCGGGGCTGAAGGGCCTCGACGACGTCGCCTACGTGCGCTTCGCCTCCGTCTACAAGAACTTCCGCGAGGCCCGGGACTTCGAGGAGCTGCTCGGCACGCTGAGCGACGACACGCCGGTACCGGCGGCCGCGCCGGGTCCGGAGGGCGACCCGGAGCCCGAGGCGTCGGGGCGGCGCCGCGCCGGGCGTCCATGAGCGGCGACCCGAACTTCATGCGCCTCGCCCTGGCGCTGGGCCGGCGCGGGCTCGGCACCACCTGGCCGAACCCGTCGGTCGGCGCCGTCGTGGTCGAGCCCGGAACCGGCCGCATCCTCGGGACGGCGGCCACGGCGCCGGGCGGGCGCCCGCACGGGGAGCCCGTGGCGCTCGCCGCCGCCGGCGAGGCCGCCCGCGGCGCGACCCTCTACGTCACCCTGGAGCCCTGCTCCCATCACGGCCGCACGCCGCCCTGCACCGACGCGATCCTGGCCGCCGGGATCGCCCGGGTGGTCAGCGCCTTGGAGGATCCCGATCCGCGCGTGGCGGGGCGCGGCCACGATCTCCTGCGGCGGGGCGGCGTCGCGGTCGAGACCGGGCTGATGCGGGAGGAGGCGGCGCGCGACCATGTCGGCCACGTCACCCGGGTGACCCGCGGCCGCCCGGCCCTGCACCTCAAGCTCGCCCGCACCCGCGACGGCTTCTGCGCTTCCGCCGGGCCGGAGCGCCTGCGGATCACCGGGCCGGTGGCGGACGGGGCGGTCCACCTGTGGCGGGCCCACGCCGACGCGATCCTGATCGGCATCGGCACCGCCCGGGCCGACGACCCGTCGCTGACCGTGCGGCTGCCGGGCCTCGGCACGCGCTCGCCCCTGCGGGTCGTGCTCGACACGCATCTGCGGCTCTCCCCGGCGAGCGTCCTCGCCCGCACCGCCCGCGACACACCGACTTTGGTGCTCACGACCCGCTCGGCCCCGGCCCACGCGCGGCGGGCCCTGGAGGCCCTCGGCGTCGAGGTCGCCACCGTAGCGGCGGACGCGGCCGGCGGGATCGATCTCCCGGCGGCCCTGGCGCGTCTCGGCGAGCGCGGCCTGACCCGCCTGTGCAGCGAGGGCGGCCCCCGCCTTGCGGAGGCGCTGGCCCGGGCCGATCTGATCGATGCCTGCACGCTGGTCACCGGGCCGGCGGAGCTGGGCGCAGCGGGCGGCCTGCCGGCCCTGGGCCCGGCCCTGGCGGAAGCCCTAGCGGGCGAGCGGTTCCGGGAGGCCGAGCGGCTGCAGCTCGGGCCCGACACGGCCGTGACCTACGAACGCAACAGGACGTAAGCGATGTTCACGGGCTTGGTCAGCGCTATCGGCACGGTCGTCTCGGTCTCGGGCGACGGTGACCTGCGCCGGATCGCGATCCGCGCCGCCTACGATCCGGCGACGATCGCGCTCGGCGCCTCGATCGCCTGCGCCGGGCCGTGCCTCACCGCCGTGTCGGTGGAGCCGGCCCCGGGCGGCTGCGTCTTCGCGGTGGACGCCGCCGCCGAGACGCTGGCGCGCACCACCGTCGGCACCTGGGCGGCGGGCACGCGGATCAACCTCGAACGCTCCCTGAAGATCGGCGACGAACTCGGCGGCCATCTCGTCACCGGCCACGTCGACGGCCTCGCCGAGATCGTGGAGCGCGTGAGCGTGACGGCCGATGCCTGGGGCGCCAGCGAGCGCTTCACCCTGCGGGCCCCGGCCGCCGTGAAGAAGTTCATCGCCGAGAAGGGCTCGGTCTGCCTCGACGGCACCTCGCTCACCGTGAATGCGGTCGCGGACGACCTGTTCTCGGTGCTGCTAATCCCGCACACGCTCCAGGTCACCACCTGGGGCGAGCGGCGGCAGGGGGACCGGCTCAACCTCGAGATCGACCTGATCGCCCGCTACGCCGCCCGGCTCGCCGAGGCGCGTGGCGGCTGAGCCGGGCACCCTCGTCATGGCGAGCGGAGCGAAAACCCAGCAGCGTCACGCTCTCGAGTGTCGCGAAGCCCCGGCGCGCTTGGCTCCTCTCGCGATGACGGCCTGACGCGTCAGCGCGGCGGGATCGAGTAGGTGCCGGTGGCGTGGCAGACGAGGTCCGGGCTGCCGACGGCGGTGATCGACACCTCACCGACGGCGAGGCGCCGGCCGAGCTTGAGCAGCCGGCATTCGGCCACGAGATCCCCCGTGGCGGGCTTGCGCAGGAAGTTGAAGGTGAGGCTCGTCGTCACCGCGAGCGCCACGGGACCGATATTGGCCAGGATCGCCGCGTAGAGGGCGTAGTCGGCCAGCGCCATCATGGCCGGCCCCGACACGGTCGCGCCGGGACGCAGGAAGCGCTCGTGGGCTTCGAGCCGCATCCGCGCCGAGAGCGGTCCCACGGCCTCGAGGTGGTAGGCGCGCCCGCCCGCCTGCATCTGCGGGAATTCGCGGTCGAGGAAGTCGCTGGTCTCGGCGAGGGTGAGGATCGTGGCGGTCATCGCTCCATGCAGCACGGCGGTACCGCCGAGGCAATCACGAGGCCTTCGGAACCGCCGTCCTGATCGGCAGGTCCCGGTCGATCGGCCGGTGCCGTCTTGGCGAGCGGCGCGAAGCGATCCAGTCGGCGCTACATTCACCGATGTCGCGCGACCCTGGGTCACTTCGCTGCGCTCGTGATGACGGAGGGCTGCCGCCATCGAGGGTTTCGGCCGGACGCCACATCAGGACGGGGAATCGGGCGGGAGGCGCCCTCCCGCCGTCCCGCTCAGAAGAAGATCGGCCGCGCGCTGGCGGTGATCTCGCCGAGCACCGCGCCGGTGGCCGGCTCGACCTCCTTGAGCACCACGTCGTAGCCCCAGAGGTCGGCGAGGTGCTGCAGCACGCGCTTGGCGTCGTCCTTCTGCAGGGTGATCTTGTTGATCGCCTTGTGGTGCAGGATCAGGCGCCGGTCGCCCTCCAGATCCACGTCCACCACCTCGATGTCGGGGTCGAGCCACGCCACGTCGTACTGCCGCGCGAAGGAGCGGCGCAGCTTGCGGTAGCCGCGCTCGTCGTGGATCGCCTCCACCCGCAGCTCCGGCTCCTCTGGATCGTCGACCACGTGGAACAGGCGCAGATCGCGCATCAGCTTGGGCGACAGGAACTGCTGGATGAAGCTCTCGTCCCGGTAATTCTCCCAGCAATCGCGCAGGACCGCCATGGCGTCGCCGACCCCCGCGATGTCGGGGAACCACGCCCGGTCCTCCTCGGTCGGCTGCTCGGCGATGCGGGCGATGTCCTGCATCATCGCGAAACCGATCGCGTAGGGATTGTGGCCGCCGTAGGAGCGGTCGTCGTAGTTCGGCTGCCGGATGACGTTGGTGTGCGACTGCAGGAACTCGAGATAGGCCGCCTCGGTGATCTGCCCGGATTCCGACAGGGCGTTCATGATCCGGTAGTGGCAGTAGGTGGCGCAGCCCTCGTTCATCACCTTGGTCTGGCGCTGCGGATAGAAGTACTGGGCCACCAAGCGGACGATGCGCAGGATCTCGCGCTGCCAGGGGCGCAGGCGGGGCGCGGCCTTCTCCAGGAAATACAGGATGTTCTCCTGCGGCAGTTCGAGCAGCGCCTTGCGCCGCTCGGCGGCCGCGTCCGGACGCGCTGTGCCGATCTTCTGCGGCAGGGTGCGCCAGAGATCGTTGTAGATCTGCTCGCCGTGCTCGATCCGCTCGCGCTCGCGCCGCTGCTCGGAGGCGAGGTCCGGCCGCTTCTTGCGCGGGTAGCGGTGGACGCCCTGGCTCATCAGCGCGTGGGCGGCGTCGAGCACCTGCTCCACCGCCTGGTGGCCGTAGCGCTCCTCGCAGCGGGCGATGAAGCCCTTGGCGAAGTCGAGGTAGTCGAGGATGCCCTCGGCGTCGGTCCACTGCCGGAACAGGTAGTTGTTCTTGAAGAAGTGGTTGTGGCCGAAGGCGGCGTGCGCGATGACCAGCGTCTGCATCGTCGCCGTGTTCTCCTCCATGACGTAGGAGATGCACGGGTCCGAGTTGATGACGATCTCGTAGGCGAGCCCCATCAGGCCGCGGCGGTAGCCGGCCTCGTGCTGGGCGAAGTGCTTGCCGAACGACCAGTGCTTGTAGAACAGCGGCATGCCGATCGACGCGTAGGCGTCGAGCATCTGCTCGGCCGTGATGATCTCGATCTGGTTCGGGTACCACGACAGTCCGAGCTGCGGCCCGGCCACCGCCTCGCAGGCGTCGTGGATCCGCCGGATCGTGTCGAAATCCCAGTCGTTGCCGGTGAACAGCGGCTTCTGGTTGCCCGCGATGATCTGGGGCGTGCGTGCCTTGACGAGCGTCATGCGGCCTCCCGATCGGTTGATGCGCGCGCCGCCATCACGCCTCCGCCTCGGCGCGGCCTTCCTTGCGCCCGAACAGCTCGCGGAAGACCGGGTAGATCTCCCGGCGGTGGTTGACCTTGCGCATGGCGATCGGGCCGCCGGCCTTGGCGATGGCCTCGTAGGTCCGCCACAGGGTGGTGCGGTGCTCGACGAAGCCGGCGCGGGGACCGTTCTCGTCGCCCACCTCCAGATAGGCGAAGTGCTGGCAGGCGGGCAGGATGTGCGACCGCAGCAGCTCCGTGGAGGTCGGCCCGTCGGACGAGACGTTGTCGCCGTCCGAGGCCTGGGCCGCGTAGATGTTCCAGTCGTTCGGGTCGTAGCGCTCGGCGATGACGCGCTTCATCTCCACGAGCGCCGACGAGACCAGGGTGCCGCCGGTCTCGCGGGAGCCGAAGAAGGTCTCCTCGTCCACCTCGGTCGCCCGGTCGGTGTGGCGGATGAACACGATCTCGACGTGCCGGTAGCGGCGCGTCAGGAAGATGTGCAGCAGGATGTAGAATCGCTTGGCGAGGTCCTTCATGTGCTCGGTCATCGAGCCGGACACGTCCATCAGGCAGAACATCACCGCCTGCGCGATCGGCCGCGGATAGGGCTCGAACCGGCGGAAGCGCAGGTCAATCGGGTCGACGTAGGGGATGCGCTTCGCGCGCTCGCGCAGCCGGAACAGCGCCTGCTCCAGGTCCGGCCGCTCCGGATGCCCCTCGGCGAGGGCGTCGAGCCGGGCCTCCAGGGCCGCCACCTCGTCGGGCTTCGGGCGCTTGAGGGCGATCCGCCGCGACATCGAGTTCCGCAGGGTGCGGGTGAGCGCGAGGTTCGCCGGCGAGCCGGTGACCGTGTAGCCCGCCCGGCGCAAACCTTCCGTCTCGACGATGGCGAGGCGACGCTTGGCGAGGTCCGGCAATTCCAGATCCTCGAGGAAGAGTTCCAGGAACTCCTCGCGGGTGAGCACGAAGCGGAACGCGTCCTCGCTGTTCTCGCCGCCCTCCCCGCCCTCGCCGGAGCCGCGACCGCCGCCGCTGCCCGGCGGGCGCTCGATCGTGTCGCCCTCCACGTAGGTCTTGTTGCCGGGCAGGATGTGATCCTGCAGGCCGGTGCCGGGCTGGCGCGAGAAGCGGGGCTCCCGGACGCCGTCCGCCGGCACGGTGACGCGGCCGTCCTTGCCGAGATCCTTGATGTCCTTCTCGCGGGCGGATTCCCGCACCGCGCGCTGGGCCACGTCCTTCACGCGCCGCAGGAAGCGCTGGCGGTTCGGGAGGCTCTTGCCGCCCGGGTTCAAACGTCGGTCGACGATGTGCATCCGCTGCGAAAACCCTCGTCCGCGTGCTCCGGCCGGGTCCGGACCCTTGTCGTACCATGCTGTCACCGGAGGGAAGGATCCCTCTTTGGCAGCAGGGCCGCGATCTTCGCCGGCCGGTCGTCCGAAACTGTGGCGGCGGAGGGTCGGAACGGGGCCCGGCCGACCGAGCGGGCCGGTCGAGCCCCGTCGTCCCTCAGCCGGCCTGCTTCACCCGCATGTACCACTCCACCAGGCGGCGGACCTGCCGCTCGGTGTAGCCGCGCGCGACCATGCGCTCGACGAACTCGCCGTGCTTCTTCTCGGTCTCGCCGTCCTTCTTCGAGCCGAAGGAGATCACCGGCAGCAGCTCCTCCACCTGGGAGAACATCCGCCGCTCGATCACCTCGCGCAGCTTCTCGTAGCTGGTCCAGCTGGGATTCCGGCCGCCGTGCTGCGCCCGGGAGCGCAGGGCGAACTTCACCACCTCGTTGCGGAAGTCCTTCGGGTTGGCGATCCCGGCGGGCTTCTCGATCTTGGTCAGCTCCTGGTTCAGGAGCTCCCGGTTCATGAGCTGGCCGGTCTCGGCGTCCTTGAAGTCCTGGTCCTCGATCCAGGCGTCGGCGTAGTCGATGTACCGGTCGAACAGGTTCTGCCCGTAATCGTGGTACGATTCGAGGTAGGCCTTCTGGATCTCGTGGCCGATGAACTCCGCGTAGCGCGGGGCCAGTTCGGTCTTGATGAATTCCAGGTACTTCTTCTCGGTCTCGGGCGGGAGCTGCTCGCGGCGCAGCGACTGCTCCAGCACGTACATCAGGTGCACCGGGTCGGCCGAGACCTCGGTGGTGTCGTGGTTGAAGGTCGCGGCCAGCACCTTGAAGGCGAAGCGGGTCGAGATCCCGTCCATGCCCTCGTCGACGCCGGCCGTGTCTTTGTACTCCTGCATCGAGCGGGCGCGGGGATCGACCTCGCGCAGGGACTCGCCGTCGTAGACCCGCATCTTGGAGAAGACGTTGGAATTGGCGTGCTCGCGGAGCCGCGACAGCACCGAGAACCGTGCCAGCATCTCCAGCGTGCCGGGCGCGCAGGCCGCGTCCGACAGCTCCGAGCCGGAGATCAGCTTCTCGTAGATCCGCTGCTCCTCGGTGACGCGCAGGCAGTACGGGACCTTGATCACGTAGATCCGGTCGATGAAGGCCTCGTTGTTCTTGTTGGTCTTGAAGGTCTGCCACTCGGCCTCGTTCGAGTGTGCCAGGATCACGCCGGTGAACGGGATCGCGCCGATATTCTCGGTGCCGACGTAGTTGCCCTCCTGCGTCGCGGTGAGCAGCGGGTGCAGCATCTTGATCGGCGCCTTGAACATCTCGACGAACTCGAGGATGCCCTGGTTCGCCCGGTTCAGGCCGCCCGAGTACGAGTAGGCGTCGGGATCGGCCTGCGACAGCGTCTCCAGCCGCCGGATGTCGACCTTGCCGACGAGCGAGGAGATGTCCTGGTTGTTCTCGTCGCCCGGCTCGGTCTTGGCGATGGCGATCTGGCGCAGGCGCGACGGCCGAACCTTGATCACCTTGAAGCGCGAGATGTCGCCGTTGAACTCGTCGAGGCGCTTCAGCGCCCAGGGGCTCATCAGGCCGGTCAGCCGCCGGCGCGGGATGCCGTAGCGGCGCTGGATCTCCTCGCCCATGGTCTCGGGGTCGAACAGGCCCAGCGGGCTCTCGAAGACCGGCGACACTTCGTCCCCAGCCTTGAGTACGTAGACGGGGTGAACCTCCATCAGGAACTTCAGCCGCTCGGCCAGCGACGACTTACCGCCGCCCACCGGCCCGAGCAGGTAGAGGATCTGCTTGCGCTCTTCCAAGCCCTGCGCGGCGTGGCGGAAGAACGAGACGATCCGCTCGATCGTCTCCTCCATGCCGTAGAATTCGCGGAAGGCCGGGTAGGTCCGGATCGTCCGGTTCATGAAGATCCGGCCGAGGCGCGAATCCCTGGCGGTGTCCACGAATTCCGGCTCGCCGATCGCCGCGAGGATGCGCTCGGCGGCCGAGGCGTACATCAGGGGCTCGTCGCGACAGGCCTCCAGGTACTCGGAGAGCGTCATCTCCGTGTCGCGGCGGGCCTCGTACCCTCGGGCGAAGCTCTGGAAAAGGTCGTTCGTCGCATGCATCGGCATTCGATAACCCTCTCAGACCGTGACAGCTTCATCCTGTCTCGGCTCGGATGCAACCGACAGGCCCGCTTTTGTCGCAGTGCGGCGAGCATGGCGCCCGGCATGTCGATTGCATGCAACACTCCGGAGCGCTGAAGGCGTCACGGACGAGACTCCGTGACGCCCCCGGACGGCTGACCGAGCGGCAGGACTGGCCAGATACCGTTTCGGCCGGAGCCTGCTCACAAATCCGTGCCCTCTTTCTTGCCGTCGTCTCCTGATTTGGTCCCCGCGCCCCCGACCGTGATCTTGACGGTCTGCGTCTGGACTTGGCCGTCGGAGCTCTTGACCTCGAACGTCACTTCGTCGGCGCCGGTGAATCCGTTGTTGGGCTGGTAGAACAGCGCCTGGACGGCCGCTTCCTTGTTGGGACAGCGGTAGCTCGCCGGCGTCTTCAGCTTGCCAACCTTGGTGATCACCGACCCGTTCTTCGGCGGGCCCGAGACCTTGAACTCCGGCATCGGCCCAGGAGAACAATCCTTCTTGAGGTTGGGCGCGATCTCGATGCGGACCGTCTTGCCGGGCGCCACCGTCTTGGTTCGGCTGGACGGCGTCTGGGCCAGGGCGGGCCCGGCCAGTGCCATGCTCCCTGCGAGCAGCGCGGCGAGCGGACGTAGGGCAATCATGGCAGCGTCTCTCCAGTGCCGACCCGGGACCTCTCCCCGGACACGCGTCCGGATGTCCCGTTCATCGGTGGAGACCATGTGGGGACGCCGCGCACGGGCGTCGAGGGCTCGGGCGGCGGGTTAATTCTGGAGGGCCGCCGCGACGATCCCGGTGATGCGGGCGATCTGCGCCGCGTCGAACTCGCCGGCCAGGGCGGCGGCGAGCCGCCCCTCGACCCGCGCCCGCTCCCCGGCATCGGCCACCGGCACGGGGGGAATCTCGTCCTCGGCCAGCCGGCAGACCCGGCGAATCGTCTCGGCGGCCGCCAGGAGTTTCTCCCGGTCGGTGGGACCCATCTCCCAGAGCGGGTTGCGCAAGCGGCTGATCACCCGCTTGGCGTCGCGATAGTCCCGGTCGACCCCGGTGGCCGCCTCGATCTGGCTGACGAGGAACATCAGCTCCAGGACTTCGGACGCCGCCTCCGGGCAGGAGCGGACGATCCGCATGATGCGGGCCATCAGTTCCTGGCTGGGCGTCAACTTGGGTTTGGGCGCGGCCATGCGGGCGACAACGCGACGTGTTGCCGGAAAGTTCGCCCGCCGCGCGCGGGGCCGGGGTCGTCGAGCCCGGCAGGGCCGCTCAGGCCCGCTCAGGCCTCCATGTCGGGCAGGTCGCGCAGCCCGTCGAGCAGGGCGCGGCAGGCGCGCAACTCGTCCAGGGCCTCGGCCAGGGCCGCCCGGTCCGACGCGCCGAACGTTGCGCCCCCGGTTCCGCTCCGGCTTCCCGCCTCGGTCTCGACCTCCTGAAGCAGCGGCTCGGCCGCCACGGCCTCGCCGCGGCCGACGGCCTGCACGAAGCGGACGCCGTTCTCCTTGAGGACCCGCTGCGCCCCCGCGATGGTGTAGCGCTGCACGTGCAGGAGGTGGCGGATGCCGGCGACGAGCTCGATGTCCTGGGGCCGGTAGTAGCGGCGCCCCCCCGCCCGCTTCACGGGGCGGATCTGGCCGAAGCGGGTTTCCCAGAACCGCAGGACGTGCTGGGGCACGTCGAGTTCCTCGGCCACCTCGCTGATCGTCCGGAACGCGTGGGCGCTCTTCTCGCCGATCCCGGTCGGCGGTTCGTCGGTCGAGGCGGCGGCGAGGGCTGGCGGCATGGGCGTCTTACGGAGCGGGGCGAAGCGGCCCGATCTTGCCGGCTCGCGGGGCCGCACTCAAGCCTGAAGAGCCCCCCGAAGCGCTCGCCGACGCGGCCGCAATCGCGGCGCGCTCAGTCGTCGTCGTGTTCGCCCGCGCCGTTCAGGCCGTTGATCTTGGCCTTGAGCACGTTGGAGGGCTTGAACACCATCACCTGCCGCGGCTCGATCGCGACCTCGACCCCGGTCTTGGGATTGCGGCCGACGCGCTTGCCCTTGCTGCGGACCACGAAGGAGCCGAACGAGGACAGCTTCACCGTCTCGCCGCTCGCGAGGCAGCTGCAGATCTCGGACAGCACGGTCTCGACGAGGGCGGCCGACTCGGTCCGCGACAGGCCCACCTGGTGGTAGACGGCCTCGCTCAAGTCGGCGCGCGTCACCGTCTTGCCTGCCATGCCGTGTCCCCTCGCCCGCGTCACCCGCCCCATGACGCACGGCGCGGCACCCTTGGCCGCGCCGAACGCTGAAGGCGTATCCCTATGATCCGGCACGCTAATCGGCGCTCCGCCCCCGGTCAACCGCGCCGGAGCAGCGAATCGTTTCGGGCGCGCAGCCCGAGACCTCACCAGCGGATCAGCGCCGCGCCCCAGCTGAACCCGCCGCCGATCGCCTCGATCATCACGAGGTCGCCCGCCCGGATGCGGCCGTCCCGCCGCGCCACGTCGAGGGCCAGGGGTATCGAGGCCGCCGAGGTGTTGCCGTGGCGGTCCACCGTCAGGACGATCTTGTCCCGGGCGACACCGAGCTTGTCGGCCGAGGCCTCGATGATCCGGCGGTTGGCCTGATGCGGCACGAACCAATCGAGTTCCTCCGCGGTGATGCCCGCCTGCGCGAAGGCCTCGACGATCACGTCGGTGACCTGCCCGACGGCGAATCGGAACACGTCGCGGCCCTCCATGCGCAGGTGGCCGGTTGTGCCGGTGGAGCCGGGGCCGCCGTCGACGTAGAGCTTCTCCCGGTGGCGTCCGTCCGACCGCAGGCTCGCGCTGAGGACGCCGCGGTCCCCGGCCCCCTCCTGCGCCTCCAGCACGACGGCGCCGGCCCCGTCGCCGAACAGCACGCAGGTGGTGCGGTCCTCCCAGTCGACGATCCGCGAGAAGGTCTCGGCGCCGATCACGAGGGCCCGGCGGGCGGCCCCCGTGGTCAGGAACTTGTCGGCGGTCGAGACCGCGAAGACGAAGCCGGCGCACACCGCCTGCAGGTCGAAGGCCGCGCCCTGACGGATGCCCAGTGCCGCCTGGATCTGGGTCGCGGTCGCCGGGAAGGTGTGATCCGGCGTCGAGGTGGCGCAGATGACGAGGTCGATGTCGTCCGCGCTCAGCCCGGCATCGTCGAGGGCCGCCCTGGCGGCGCGCGTACCGAGGACCGAGGTGGTCTCGTCGGGCCCCGCGAGGTGGCGCTGGCGGATCCCGGTCCGCTGGACGATCCACTCGTCGGAGGTGTCCACCCGCTCGGCGAGGTCGGCGTTCGTCACCACCCGCGCGGGCAGGCTCGAGCCGGTCCCGACCACCACCGAGCGCAGAGGGGGGACGCGCCGGTGCTGCTCGGGGTCAGTGCGGAGGGTTGCCATCATTGTCCTTCCCGGACGACCCAGCTTCACAATCGCCGGTTGTGAAGCCGCGGGCGTCCGATTTCCATCCCGTCCGTCGACGGAGGCCCGGTGCCGGCGTCAGGCCGGCGCCAGCGCCGCCGTCTGGTCGAGCATCTCGCGGATCGTGCGGATCATGTCGTGGCGCGCCATGTCGTGCGCCAGATCGATCGCCGCGGCGAAGCCCTGCGCGTTCTCCGAGCCGTGGCTCTTGATGACGATGCCCTCGAGGCCGAGGAACACCCCGCCGTTGGCCCGGCTCGGGTTCATCTTGTCCTTGAGGGCCTTGAAGGCCTGACGCGCGAACAGGGCGCCGATCTTGGCGGCCAGTGTCCGGGTCATGGCGGAGCGCAGATAGGTGCCGATCTGCTTGGCGGTGCCCTCGGCGGTCTTGAGGGCGATGTTGCCGGTGAACCCCTCGGTCACCACCACGTCGACCGTGCCGCGCCCGAGATCGGTGCCCTCGACGAAGCCGTGATAGGTCAGCCCGGGGCTCTCCATCTCGCGCAGGATCCGGGCGGCCTCCTTGACCGCCTCGTTGCCCTTCATCTCCTCGGTGCCGACGTTGAGCAGGCCGACGGTCGGACGCTCGAGGTCGAACACGATGCGCGCCATGGCCGAGCCCATCACGGCCATCTCGACGAGGTGCTCGGCATCCGTGCCGATCGTGGCGCCGACGTCGAGCACGACGCTCTCGCCGCGCACGGTCGGCCACAGGCAGGCGATGGCCGGGCGCTCGATGCCCGACATGGTCTTCAGGCAGATCTTCGACATCGCCATCAGCGCGCCGGTGTTGCCGGCCGACACGCAGGCATCGGCCTGCCCGTCGCGGACCGCCTGGATCGCCTGCCACATGGACGACTTGCCCCGGCCCTGGCGCACCGCCTGGCTCGGCTTGTCGTCCATGGCCACGGCCACGCTGGTGTGGCGGATCTCCACGCAGTCCTTGAGCCGGGGCTCCTTGGCGACCAGAGGCGCGATCACGCCCTCGTCGCCGAACATCAGGAAGGTGGTGCCGGGATGGCGCTCCCGGGCCAGCGCCGCGCCGGGCACGACCGTGGTGGGCCCGTGGTCGCCACCCATGGCGTCGAGCGAGATGCACACGCGTTGGGACATGTCGGTAGCGGGTCGCGGGTCTCGGCGGGAAAGGGGTCGGACGGCGGCGGGACGGGGCCCGCCGGGCGCGGCGGACCATAGCGATACCGGCCCGGCGGGCAAATGAAATCGGGCGGCCGGCGGTTCCGGCCGGACGCGGCGGCCTCAGCCGTCGCGGTCGCGGAGCTTGCGCAGGCCGTCGAGGGGTCCGGCCTCGTCGCCCGCCACGACCGGCTCGAAGGCGATGCCGGGCTTGCGCGGGTACGGGTCGAGGCCCAGCGCCAGGAACTCGGCGGTGAGCGCGCCGAAATCGATGCGGCCGCCGACCAGGGGGTCGGGGATGTCGGCGTCCTCGGCATCGGTGCCGGCGAGCCGGTCGGTGTCGGTGAACACCACCTCGACCGGCTCCCGGACCGGCGCCTCGAAGGGTTCGAGGCTGACGGTGCAGACCTGGGTCACCAGGGCCTCCACGGTGCCGGTCACGGTGAGGCGGCTGGTCGCCCCCTCGATGGCGAAGCGCCCGACGAGGTCGCGGATCCCCGGGATGCCGAAATCGGCGGCCAGCGCGGCGCACTCGGCCGGGCTCGCCTCGACGGTGACGGCGCCGCGCCCCTGGGGCAGGCGCTCGACATTGACCCAGCGCGCGAGCGGGAAAGCGTCCTGGCCGGCATCGCGGCTGCTGGCATCGCGGCTCATGCGCGTCCTCCGTGGTCAGGGCCGGCCGGTACCGGCGCGAAGCCGTCGGGCTCCGGGAAGGGCGGCCCGGCCGCGAGCAGCCCGTCGAGATCGGCCCCGGCGAGGGCGGCGTCGGCCGCCCGCACGTAGGCGGCGAGACCGCGCCCGTCCCCCTCGCCGCCGAGCACGTTGCGGACGAGGGCGGCCGCCAGGGCCGCGGCGTCGCCGGCCTCCAGGGCCGCGTCGTAGCCCTCGGCCCGGCCGTAGAAGGCGGCGCCGAGCTTCTTCATCCGCTTGGACACGCCCATGTCGCCGACGCCGAGCTCGCGCAGCGCGGCGTCGAGCTGGGTGAAGACGGAATTCACGAGATCCTGCGCCACCTCGGCGGCCGGCGGCGGCAGCCGGTTCAGCCGGCGCAGGACCAGGATCGCGTGCAGGCACAGGGACTCGAACCGGCCCTCGACCGTGTCGGGGACGCCGAGATCCGTGTACAGGCCCGGCCGGCGCGCGGCCTGGCTCAGGACGAGATGCAGCCCCTCGACGGCGCGGCGCCGGGCGCTCGCGCGGCGGAACAACCCGGCGATCATCGGTGCGGAACCCCGGCCCACTGTGGCCAAGCTTGCCTTGTCAAAGCCATAACCCCGCGGTACGGCAACCCACGCCCAGGGCGCAAGCGCCGTCGGAGCCCCGTGCAGGCGGCGACGGTCGCGCCCCGTCCGTCAACACGCTCTCTGGGGGCCCGATGCGGCGCCGTCTCGTCCAGTCCTTCGCGCGCCTCGCCCTGCTCGGCCTCGCGGCAAGCGGCCTGTCCGGCTGCATCGGCGAGGAGCTGCGCCACGGCTACCAGGTCGATCAGGCGGCGCTCGCCACGATCAAGCCCGGCATGGGCCCCGAGCAGGTGCTGCAGATCCTCGGCACGCCCTCGACCGTGTCCACGGTGGGCAACAAGTCCTGGTACTACATCTCGCAGAACACCCGCCGGACGATCATGTTCCTGGGCGAGCAGGTCGAGGACCAGAAGGTCACGGCCGTGTACTTCACCCCCGCCTTCAAGGTCGAGCGCGTGGCGCTCTACGGCCTGCAGGACGGCCGGATCTTCGACTTCATCGAGCGCACCACGCCGACGAGCGGCGCCGACCGCGCCTTCCTCAGCCAGCTGTTCCGCGGCCTGACCCGCTACGAGCCGTTCGGCAGCGGCAGCGGCACCAGCGTCGTGCCGGGCGCGAATCGCGGCATGTGACCGGCTTCGCCCGCCACGAGGCGGGCGATCGCCCCGGGCTCCGGGAACAGGTGCTCGGGGCCGTGGGACACGAGGGCCCGTGGGTCGGTGTAGCCCCAGGCCACGGCGCCGAACGGGCAGCCCAGCGCCCGCGCCGCCTCGATGTCCCGGATCTCGTCGCCGACGCAGAGGGCCCGGTGCGGCGGAACCCCGGTCCGCGCGAGCAACGCCCGCAGCCGGCGCGCCTTCCCGAAGATCGACGCCCCGCAGGCGTAGCTGCCGATGCGGGCGGCATTGTCCGGTCCGAGCACCCGCCGCACCGTGTCGGCGCGATTCGACGACAGGATCGCCAGCGGCACGCCCGCCGCCGCGATCGCGGCCAGCATCGCCGGGACGCCGGGAAACAGGGCGATCTGCGCGGCGTCGCGGGCGGCCAGCGCGTGCATGTGGCGGGCGATAAGCGGCAGCTTCCAGCGCGGGATGCCGAGATGGGCGACGATCGCCCGGGCGCCCTGGAGCCGGAGCTCCTCCACCTCGTGGGCCTCGACCCGGCGGAAGCGGTAGCGGTCGGCGACGCCGTTCAGCACCGAGCAGAACCACCCGAAACTGTCGGCCAGCGTGCCGTCGAAGTCGAGGACGACGAGACCCGGCCCGGGCGCGGCCGGCATCCGGGCCGGCATCCGAGCCACGTCAGGTCCGCAGGTTCTCGAGCGGGACGCTGAGCCGCATCAGGAGACCGCCCGGCGCCCAGTCGTGCTCCAGCGCCCCGTCGAGCTGGCCGGCGACGCTGCGCTCGGCCAGCACCGTGCCGAATCCCTTCCGGGACGGCGCGCCGGCGATCTGCGGGCCGCCCTCCTCGCGCCAGGTCAGCGTGTAGCGGCCCGCCTCGCGGGTCCCGCTCAGCGAGACGCCGCCCTCCCGCGTCGACAGGCCGCCGTACTTGACCGCGTTCGTCGCCTGCTCGTGCATGATCAGCGCGAGGGCCGTGGCGGTGCGCTCGCCGATCTCGGCATCGTCCCCCGAGATCACCACGCGGGCGCGTCCGTTCTCCTCGTAGGCGGCCATGATCAGGCGCATCAGCCCGAGCACCGTCTGGCCAGCGACCGGCGGGGCGCTGTCGGGGGAGTGCGGGCGGACGTATTCGTGGGCCCGGGCCAGGGCGCCGAGCCGCTCGCGGAACGCGGCCACGAAGGGCTTGGCCGCGGGGTCGGTCCGCGCGGTCAGGGCGGCGAGGCCGCCCACCACCGCGAAGATGTTCTTGATCCGGTGCGACAGCTCGCGGATCAGCAGGTCGCGGGCCTCCTCGGCGCGCTTGGCCTCGCGCAGGTCGCGGGTGACGGTGGCGTAGCCGAGCTCGGTCCCGGTCGGGTCGCGCACCGGGAAGATGTTGTAGAGCACGGCCAGGGGCTCGCCGGTGACGAAGTGTCGGAAGGCGAGTTCGCCCTCCCAGAACCCGTCCCGGCGCACCGCCGGCATCACGGTCTCGGCCAGGATCCGGCGGCTGTCGTCGGTGAAGAAGTCGGGTACCTTCTTGGCGCGGGCGGCGGCGAGATCGGGCAGGCCGACCAGGGCCATGGCCGCCTCGTTGAGATGGGTGATCGCGCCCTCGAGGGTGCTGAGCCCGATGAAGTCCTTGGACGTCTCGACGATCGCCGCGAGCTTGCGGGCCTCGGCCTCGGCGCGCTTCAAATCGTCGATGTCAGTGCAGGTCCCGAACCACCGCTCGATCCGCCCCTCGGCGTCCCGGATCGGCATGGCCCGCCCCAGGGTCCAGCGGTAGTCGCCGCTGTGGTGGCGCAGGCGATACTCGATCTCGTAGGGCTCGCCGGTCGCGAGGCAGTGGCGCCACCGCGCCCAGGCCCTGTCCTGGTCCTCGGCGTGGAACACACCGTTCCAGCCCTCGCCGTCGGTGGAGCCGTAGGGGACACCGGTGAACTCGTACCAGCGGTCGTTGTAGTAGTCGTGGAACCCGTCCGGCCGCGTGGTCCAGACCATCTGGGGCATCGCCGAGGTCATCACGCGGAAGCGGCGCTCGCTCGCGGCGATCTCCGCCTCGCGGGCGGCGACCTGCGCCAGCGTCCTGCGGTGCTCCAGCAGGCTGGAGATCTGGCGCGCCAGCGCCAGCAGGGTCGCGGTCTGCTCCGAATCGAGCGCCTCCGGCCGCGGGACGCGGTCCAGCACGCACAGCGCGCCGAGCGGGATGCCGTGGCTGCCGCGGATCACCGCACCCGCGTAGAACCGGAAGGCCGGCGCCCCGGTCACGAGGGGATTCTCGGTGGTCCGGGGGTCCGCGGTCAGGTCCGGGATGACGAGAAGGTCGCCGGCCTCGATCGTGTGGGCGCAGACCGAGCAATTGATCGGCAGCTCGCGCTTGCCGAGGCCCACCTCCGACTTGAACCACTGCCGCTCGGCATCGACGAGGCTGACGAGCGCGACCGGCGCCCGGCAGACGTAAGCGGCGACCCGCACGAGGTCGTCGTAGAGCGGCTCGGGCTCGGAATCGAGGATCGCGAGGTCGCGCAGTTCGGCGATCCGGTCGGCGGCGCGCCAGCGCCCGTCGGTCGGTCCGGCTTCCGCGAGCGCGTGAGGTGCAGGCACATTCATGGTCCTGCCCTCACATAGGCGCGCGACGGCCCGCTGCCAAGGAATTGCCGCGGTTTCCTGCCGCAGCCCTCCGGGCCGCGGCAGGGCGCGCGACGGCGGCGCGTCAAGCGGCGCGGGACTCGGTCAGGGTCGGGTAGTCGACGTAGCCCTCGGGGCCCTGGCTGTACCACGTCGCGGCGTCGTCCTTGGCGAGCGGCGCCTTCCTGGCGATCCGCTCGGCGAGGTCCGGGTTGGCGATGAAGGTCCGGCCGAACGCGATGGCGTCGGCCTCGCCGGCATCCAGCGCCTTCTGGCCGCTGACCCCGTCGTAGTCGGCGTTCAGGATCATCGGGTTGCGGAACACGCGCCGCATCGCCGGGGCGATCGGCGGGTGGTCGGCCTTGCCGAAGGTGCCGTTCGGCCCCGGCTCGCGCATCTCCAGGAAGGCGATCCCGGCATCGGCGAGCGCCTGGGCGGCGGCGACGAACAGCGGCTCCGGGTTCGAGTCGTTGCAGCCCTGGATCGCGCCGTTCGGCGAGAGGCGCACGCCGGTGCGCTCCGGCCCGGCGACCTTCGCCACCGCCTCGGTCACCTCGCGCAGGAGCCGCACGCGGTTCTCGACGGACCCGCCATACTGGTCGGTGCGGTGGTTGGTGCCGTCGCGGAGGAACTCGTCGATCAGGTAGCCGTTCGCGGCGTGGATCTGCACCCCGTCGAACCCGGCAGCCAGGGCGTTGGCGGTGGCCCGCTCGTAATCGCCGAGCAGGCGCGGGATCTCGGACACCTCCAGGGCGCGGGCCTCGCTGTAGGGCTTCTTGCCGGAATAGGTGTGGGCCTGGTCGGGCGCCGTCGTGGCCGAGGACGAGACCGGCTTGGCGCCGCCGAGGAAGTCCGAATGGACCATCCGGCCCATGTGCCAGATCTGACAGACGATCTTGCCGCCCTTGTCGTGCACGGCCTTCACGATCGGCCGCCACGCGTCGACCTGGGCGTCGGACCAGATGCCGGGCGCGTAGGGCCAGCCGAGCCCCTCCTGGCTGATACCGGTGGCCTCGGTGAGGATCAGGCCGGCACCGGCGCGCTGCGCGTAGTACTCGGCCATGATCGGGGTGGGCACGTGCTCGCGGGTGCCGCGGCCGCGGGTCAGCGGCGCCATGAAGATCCGGTTCTTCGCCTCGATGGCGCCGATGCGGATCGGGTCGAGCAGGGACGGCATGGGTTACCTCGTGCTGGTGCGGCGGGGGCCGCGTCCGGGTTTTAATCCGGCGCCGAGGTGGCGCTGCGGCGCCGCGATGCCAAGGTGCTGCGCCGCGGGACTGGCCGTCGCGTGCGGGGGCGCACACGGCGAAACGGGAAGGGCCGGGCTCGCGGAGAGCCCGGCCCCGTCGGCCGATCCGGTCTTCGCGGAACTCAGCTGTGCGCCAGCACGGCGAGCAGCAGCAGGGCGATGATGTTGGTGATCTTGATCGCCGGGTTCACCGCCGGACCGGCGGTGTCCTTGTAGGGGTCGCCGACCGTGTCACCGGTCACCGCCGCCTTGTGGGCGTCGGAGCCCTTGCCGCCGTGGTGGCCGTCCTCGATGTACTTCTTGGCGTTGTCCCAGGCGCCGCCGCCCGAGGTCATCGAGATCGCCACGTAGAGGCCGGTGAGGATCACGCCGAGCAGGCTCGCGCCCACGGTGGCGAAGGCCTGGCTCTTCCCGGCGATGAACTGGATCACGAAGAACAGCACTATCGGCGACAGGACCGGCAGCAGCGACGGGATGATCATCTCCTTGATCGCCGCGCGGGTGAGCATGTCCACCGCCCGCCCGTAATCCGGCCGGTCCGTGCCCTGCATGATGCCGGGCTTGGCCCGGAACTGGCGCCGGACCTCCTCGACCACCGCGCCCGCCGCGCGCCCGACCGCCGTCATGGCGATGCCGGCGAACAGGAACGGGATCAGGCCGCCGAGCAGCAGCCCGACCACGACGTAGGGGTTGGAGAGCGAGAAATCGACGCTGACGCCCTGGAAGAAGCGGTACTGCGTCGGGCTCGCATGGGCGATGAAGTAGTTCAGGTCCGACGTGTAGGCGGCAAACAGCACCAGCGCGCCGAGACCCGCCGAGCCGATCGCGTAGCCCTTCGTCACCGCCTTGGTGGTGTTGCCGACCGCGTCGAGGGCGTCGGTCGACTTGCGCACCTCCGAGGGCAGGCCCGCCATCTCGGCGATGCCGCCGGCATTGTCGGTGACCGGCCCGAAGGCGTCCAGCGCCACGATGAAGCCCGCGAGCGCCAGCATGGCGGTGACCGCGATGGCGATGCCGAACAGGCCGGCGAGCGCGTAGGTGCTGATGATGCCTGCCACGATCACGATGGCCGGCAGCGCGGTCGATTCGAGCGAGATCGCCAGCCCCTGGATCACGTTGGTGCCGTGGCCGGTCACCGACGCGTCGGCGATCGACTTCACCGGGCGGAAGTTGGTGCCCGTGTAGTACTCGGTGATCACGACGATCAGCGCCGTGATGGCGAGCCCGATCACCGCGCAGCCGAACAGCGCGGCCGACGTGAAGGTCAGGCCGGTCGAGGTGGTGAAGCTCGTCGAGAAGCCGCCGAGCAGGGTCATGTTGACCGCCGCGATCGCCGCGATGGAGAGCACGCCGGCGGCGATCAGCCCCTTGTAGAGCGCCCCCATGATCGACTGGTTCGCGCCGAGCCGCACCGCGTAGGTGCCGGCGATGGAGGTGAGGATGCAGGCCGACCCGATGGCGAGCGGGTACAGCATCATCGGCTCGAGGACGTCGCGGTTGCTCCCGCCCGCGCCGGAGAAGAAGATCGCGGCCAGCACCATCGTGGCGACGACCGTGACCGCGTAGGTCTCGAACAGGTCGGCCGCCATGCCGGCGCAGTCGCCGACATTGTCGCCGACGTTGTCGGCGATGGTGGCGGGGTTGCGCGGATCGTCCTCCGGGATACCGGCCTCGACCTTGCCGACGAGGTCGCCGCCGACATCGGCGCCCTTGGTGAAGATGCCGCCGCCGAGGCGGGCGAAGATCGAGATCAGCGAGGCGCCGAAGCCGAGCGCCACGAGGGCGTCGATCACCTCGCGGCTCGACGGCTCGAGATGGGCGGCGCGGGTGAGGAACAGGTAGTAGAGGGCCACGCCCAGCAGCGCGAGGCCCGCCACCAGCATGCCGGTCACCGCCCCCGACTTGAAGGCGACGTCGAGGCCGCCGCCCAGCGAGGTCGAGGCGGCCTGGGCCGTGCGGACGTTGGCCCGGACCGAGACGTTCATGCCGATGAAGCCGGCCGCGCCCGACAGAACGGCGCCGATCAGGAAGCCGACCGCGACCTTGATCCCGAGGAAGACGGCGAGGAGGACGAACAGGACGACGCCGACGAGGCCGATCGTCGTGTATTGCCGCCGGAGATAGGCCTGCGCGCCCTCGGCGATGGCGGCGGCGATCTCCTGCATGCGCTGCGTGCCGGCGTCGCGCCGCATCACGTCGAGGATCGTGACGATGCCGTAGGCGACGGCGCAGAGCCCGCCCGCGATGATCAGGACCAAGGGAATCATTCGACCGTCCTTGTTATTATCGTGCCTGGCGTGGGCTTGTGATTGTCGAGCTTGGCCGCCGGACGACGGCCATGGGACGCGGCGCTCGGATTCGGGGCTTTCCTTCCCAGAACAATGCCTTGATTGCCAAACTTCGCCGGGGAGCGCAAACGCCGCGTCGGCGGGCGACGCCGGGAATCGGGTCTCACGACCCGGGGGCTAAAAAGCCCTCGAACCCGCAATGCTGCATTATGTTGCAGATCTGGTTTCCCGCCGGCCGCTGCACCCGGTTCCATGGGCGCGAGCCCCCTCTTCCGTGCGGGAGAGGGGGCCGAGCGCGGCTCCCGCGAGCTGAGATGCCCGTCCCCCGAACCGGGGCATCACGAACGCGAGCGGCTCGAGCGGCCGTTAACGTCGTCTTAACCAACCAATATTCTATTTTTGGTTGTATTCGGACGAGGAACTCGCCATGAGCAGCGACCAGGCCGCCAGGTTGGCGGCGACCATCGAGGTGTTGAGCGGCGCGGTCGGCTTCCTGATCGCAGAGCGGGTCGCGGCGCAGCCGGTCACGATCCAGGACGACCTGCTCTGCGTGCTTCAGCGCGCCCTGTCCCGGGCGCCGGGCGCGGGCGGGGACCCGGCCGGCCGCTGGATCCCGGTGGTCGCCGCCGCGATGATCGGCGAGGTCCGGCGCCAGATCGGCCACCCGGCCGGGGATTCCGCCGGCCCGATGATCTCGGGACCGGACGCGATCTGGGCGTCAGAAGTGGCTGAAGGCTCCGGCCGCGAACACGCGCTCGGCGCCATCGCGCATTTCGAAGCGCGGCGGGCCGTCGCCTGAGGTGACGGTGCCGATGGCGGCGACGGCGATCCCGGCCGCCGCGGCCTCGGCCTGGAAATCCGCCAGGCGCTCTGGCGCGACGGTGCAGAGGATCTCGTAATCGTCGCCGCCGGTCAGGACCGCCTCGATCAGGGCGGGGTCCGCCGCGCAGGCGCACCGGGCCGCCTCCGAGAGCGGCACGTCCGCCGTCGCCACCCGGGCGGTGCGGCCCGCGCCCAGCATCTTGGCGAGATCGCCCGCGAGGCCGTCGGACACGTCCATGGCCGCCGAGGCGTGGCGGCGGATGGCCGGCGCGGCGGCGAGCCGCGGGCGCGGGTGCAGGTAGCGGTCGGCGAGTTCGGCCCGCAGCGCCGGATCGAGGCCGGCCGCCCAGGGGGCGTCGCCCTCCAGGCGCATCCGCAGGCCGAGGGCGGCGTCGCCGATCGTGCCGGTAACGCAGATCCGGTCGCCGACCCGCGCGGTGGTGCGCCGCACGATGGTGCCGGTCGGCACCTCGCCGAACACGCTCACCGAGATCAGCGCGGGGCCGCCGGAGCGCACCGTGTCGCCGCCCAGCAGCGGGCAGCCGGCCGCCTCGGCCGCCGCGCCGAGCCCCTGCGCGAATCCGGCGAGCCAGGACTCCGTCCAGTCGTCGGGCAGCGCCAGGGTCAGCAGGAAGCCGCGCGGGACCGCGCCCTTGGCGGCGATGTCGGAGAGGTTCACGCCGAGCGCCTTGCGGGCGATCGAGGCCGGCGGATCCTCCGCGAAGTAGTGAACGCCCGCCACCACGGCGTCGGCGGTGAGGACGAGGTCGTGGCCCGGCGCGGGCGTCAGCGTGGCGGCGTCGTCCCGGAGCCCGTCGGCGCCCGGCCCCGCGAGCGGGGCGAAGTAGCGGGCGATCAGCCCCTCCTCGGAGGCGCGGGCCGGCCCGGCCAAGACTCAGGCCTTCCCGGCCGACGGTTTCCCAGCCGCAGCTTTGCCGGGGAGCGGCTTGGACGAGCCCGGCTTGCCCGAGGCCTTCGGGGCCCCGACCTCGCCCGGCCGGACCTCCCGGGCGACCCGGTCGAGGACGGCGTTGACGAGGCCCGGCTCGTCGGCCGTGTAGAAGCTGTGGGCGACGTCGACGTATTCCGAGATCGCCGCGGCCGCCGGCACGTCGCGGCGGAACATCAGCTCGTAGGCGCCCGCCCGCAGGATCGCCCGGAGCACGATCTCGATGCGGCGCAGCGGCCAGCCCTGCGCGAGGGCCTGGTCGAGCTTGGGGTCGATGGCGCGCTGCTCCTCGACCGTGCCGCGCAGCAGGTCGCGGAAGAACGCGGTCTCGGCCGGGGGATGGGCGATCCCGTCGACCTCCTGGCCGATCCAGAACGCCTCGAACTCGGCGAGGGCGTCGAGCACGCCCTTGCCGGAGACGTCCATCTCGTAGAGCGCCTGCACCACCGCGAGGCGGGCGCCGCTGCGCAGGCTGATCTTGGCGGGGGCGCCGGCGGTGCCGGTGCCATTCTCCGCGCCGGTCTCCGGCTGGGTCTCGGGGGTCCCGGTCATGGGTGTATCCGTCATCGCGGGCGCGCGCCTTCGGCCGCACGCTTCAGGGCGAGCACGCCGAGCGACGCCTCGGCGGCGCCGCCGCCCTTGTTCATCTCGGCGACCCGGGCGCGGGCGAGCGCCTGCGCCTCGGTCTCGACCGTGAGGATGCCGTTGCCGAGCGGCACGCGGCGCTGCACCGACAGGTCCATCAGCGCCCGGGCGCTCTCGCCGGCGACGATGTCGTAGTGGCCGGTCTCGCCGCGGATCACGCAGCCGAGCGCCACCACGGCGTCGTAGGCGCCCGTGTCGAGCAGGATCGCCACGGCGGCGGGGATCTCCAGGGCCCCCGGCACGGTGACCACGGTGGCCTGCGCGTCGGCGGCCGCGATCGCCGCCAGGGCGCCGGCCAGGAGTTCGTCGGCGATCGCGTCGTAGTAGCGCGCCTCGACCACGAGGATCCGGGCGCCGGCGAGCGCCGGGTCGGTGGGCTTGGGCGCCGAATCGGCGCGGGTATGGGCGACCATGGCTCTCGTCCGGCCGGGTTTTCGGGAACGGGCGGGCGGCACGTCGGGCACCCGCACGGGGGAGGACGGTTAGACCGAAGCGGCCGGCGCCACAAGCCGCGCGGGATCGCCCCCGGCCCGCGCCGCGGCCGCGGCGGCGCGCCCTACCCGACCAGCGGCGGCAGCGGCGGGGCCGCGGGGCCGCCCTCCGGCAGGGCCGTGCGGGCGACGTTCATCGTCATGGCGAGCAGCGCGTAGTAGCCGTTGATGCCGGTCAGATCGATCGCCCCCTGCTCGCCGAAGCGCGCGACCAGGGCCGCGTAGGTCGCGTCGCTCACCGCGCGGTTGCGCATCAGCTCGGTCGAGAACGCGTAGGCGAGGGCCTCGTCGGCGCTCATCGTGTCGGGGCGGCGCCCCTCGGCCAGCGCCCGCGCGGTCTCGGGGGCGACTCCGGCCTCGAGGGCGATCGGGTGATGGATCGCCCACTCGACCGGCTGGCTCCACTCCCGCGCGACCACCAGGATCGCGAACTCGCTGATCCGCAGCGGCAGGACGCTGCCGTAGCGCAGGTACTGGCCCATCCGGCTCGCGCACAGCATCAGCTCGGGGCTGCGCAGGAGTGGCACGAACGGCCCGAAGACCGGGACGCCGCGCTCGGCCCGGAACGCGGCCGCCGCCTCTTCCTGCGCCGGGGACAGGCCGCCGGCCGGAATCTCCGGCATGCGCTCCGCGCTGGTCTGCCCGCTGGCCATGCGTTTCCCCTCCGTGCTCCGGCGCCGACGCGCGGCCCGCTCTGGATTTCCGGTGCCCGTGCGCCTAGACCATTGGGGCTCACCGGCACGCACCGCGCCCGACCGGGCGGCGATCCCTGAACGCCAGCGAGGCTTACGGCTTTGGCCCTCCCCGTCAACGAACGCCGGCGCATCATGCTGCTCACGGGCGCGAGCCGGGGCATCGGCCACGCCACCGTCAAGCGCTTCTCGGCCGCGGGCTGGCGCGTGATCACCTGCTCGCGCCACGCCTTCCCGGAGAACTGCCCCTGGGAGATGGGGCCCGAGGACCACCTGCAGGTCGACCTCGCCGACGCGCAGGACACGGTCCGCGCCGTCGAGGAGGTGCGGGGCCGGCTCGCCGCCGAGGGCGGGGTGCTGCACGCGCTGGTCAACAATGCCGGGATCTCGCCGAAGGGGCCGGAGGGCGAGCGCCTCGGCGCGCTGGCCACCGAGTTCGACACGTGGCAGCGGGTCTTCCAGGTCAACCTCTTCGCCACGATCCTGCTGGCCCGGGGCCTGCGCGAGGAACTGGCCCGGGCCAAGGGCTCGGTCGTCAACGTGACGTCGATCGCCGGCTCGCGCGTCCACCCCTTCGCGGGGGCGGCGTACGGCACCTCCAAGGCGGCGCTGGCGGGCCTGACCCGCGAGATGGCCGCCGATTTCGGGCCGCTCGGCGTGCGGGTGAACGCGATCTCGCCGGGCGAGATCGACACGTCGATCCTGTCGCCCGGCACCGAGAAGCTCGTCGAGCAGATCCCGCAGCGCCGGCTCGGCACGCCGGACGAGGTCGCCAAGGCGATCTACTTCCTGTGCACCGAGGCCTCCTCCTACGTGAACGGCGCCGAGCTCCACATCAACGGCGGCCAGCACGTTTGACCAGATCGGTCGCTTCCTGGGGCGCTTCCGCGCGCACGGCGTTACCGCGCCGGCACCCGGCGGCGCGCCGCGGGCGGGTCTCGCTCGTCCTGGGCCTCCTCGCGTGCGTCGCGCCCGTCGCGGGGGCGCGGGCCGAGCCCGGAATCCGGATCCTCGACCTGCCCTTCAAGGTGCGGGCGCTGCGCGGCTCGCGCAGCGAGGCCGCGGTCTCGGTGGCGACCTCCGGGCTCCTGCCGATCACCGGCGGCATGGCAGGGGCAAAAGCCGGCGCGCAGGGCGGTGGCCAGCAGACCGGCGACGAGGAGAGCGCGCCGATCGCCGTGGTCTGGGGCGACGACGGCGGCGCCGTGCTCGCCCTCGCGGAGGGCGGCGTCACCGTGCGGCCGATCGGTCGGGACGCGGTCGAGGGGCTGACCGCCGCCGAGACGCCGCGCGGGGCCCTGCGGGGCTCGCGCCGGGCCCTCTCGGGCCCCCTGAGCGCCTATCTCACCGGGCGCACCCGCGCCCCCGACGGCGGCGCGGCCGCCGCGGTGCTGACGATCCGCGAGCGCCAGCCGATGGCGGTGAGCACCGATCCGAAGCCCGTCCCCGTGGCCACCGTGACAGTGCCGGCGGGGGGCGAGGCCGTGTTCGCGCCGCTGCGGCCGCGCCTGCTGCGCCTCGGGGACCGCCCGGCGCTGCTGGCGGCGACGCTGTCCGGCGCGGATGCCGGTGGCCTCGTGCTGATCGACCGGCCCGCCGGCGATCCGGGCGCGGCCTGGGCCGTCGCCGCCCGCACGCCCGCCCAGCCGGGCCCACCCCTCAAGATCGCCGGCATCGCGGATTTCTCCGGATCGGGCGCCACCCAGGCCGCGACGGTCAGCGCCAAGGGCCGGCTCCAGCTCTGGACGCTGCGTCCCGACGCGATCGAGCCCGCCGGCGAGGCCGCGGGCTACGCGGCCGGCGACGGCGATTCGGATCTCGCCGTGACCGTTCCGGCCGGCGGCAGCCCCGAGCTCGTCCTGCCGGTGGCGGGCCGGCCGGAGATCGCCTTCGTGGCGGCCAAGGGCGGCCTGCGCGAGCGGGCGCGCGTGCCGCTGCCGGCCCCCGCGGAGACCGGCATCGTCGTCCTCGGCGAGGGCGCGGCGGCGCGGCTGCTCGTCGGCCTCGCCGACGGCCGGGTGGCCGTCGTGGCACCGGACGGGGGAAAGCCGTGACCGCGGGCGCGCCGGATCCCGACAGCCGGCTGTTCCCGGCCCGGCCCTTCGTGGGCGCGTCGATCGCGGTGATCCGCGGCGAGCGGGTCCTGCTGGCGGCGCGGGCCAACGAGCCGATGCGCGGCGTCTGGACCCTGCCGGGCGGCCTCGTGGAGGCGGGCGAGTCCCTGGCCGAGGCGGCCCTGCGCGAACTGTCCGAGGAGGTCGGCCTGCCCGCCGAGGTGATCGGCGTGCTCTCGCCCACGGAGATCATCGTCCGGGACGAGGCCGGCCGGGCCCGCCACCACTACGTCGTCCACCCGCACGCCGCCCTGTGGTGCGGCGGCGAGCCGGTGGCCGGGCCCGAAGCCCTGGGCACCCGGTGGGCGACGCTCGCGGAGGTCGCGACCCTTCCGACCACCCCCGGCTTGGTCGACACCCTGCGCGAGGCCTTCGCGCGGGTGGCGGCCCAGGGCATGGATGGAACCACGGACGGGAGCGCGGATCGGCGCGTGAATCGCGCGGGAATGCCGGGCGGGGAGCCGACGGCGTGAGGCGCCCCGCGACCCTCCTGTGCCTGCTGGCGCTCCTGGCAGGCCCGGTCTCCGCGCCGGCGCTGGCGCAGCAGCGCTCCGGCCGGAGCGGCGCGCCCGCCAAGGAAGCCGCGAAGGAGCCGTCCAAGGAGGCGCCCGCCCCCGCGGACGTGCCCGCGCCCTACGACCGCGACCTGCTGCGCATGTCCGAGATCATCGGGGCCCTGGCGTTCCTGCGGAACCTCTGCGCGGCCCCGGACGCGGCCGACTGGCCGGCCCGCATGAAGGCGCTGATCGACTCCGAGGGCGTGACACCGGCCCGCCGCGACCGGCTGGCCGGCGCCTACAACCGCGGCTATCGCGGCTACGCGCTGACCTACCGGGTCTGCACGCCCGCGGCCCACGAGGCGGCCGCACGGTACGTCGCGGAGGGCGACCGGCTGTCGCACGCTCTGGCCGGGCGTTTCGGGGGGTGATGCAGGTACAGCACACATACCGGCGATGCCGGCGAAACATCGGATTTGAGCGCTCGCGTTAACCGATCCGAAATTCTCGGCTGGCCGAGCCGCCGGGACCTGCTTATCATCCATTGCGTCCGCCGGGCCCCGTGTCCGGCGCAATGGAAGTATCCGGCCATGCAGCACAGCTCTCACACCGCCCCCATCGAGGTCGATGTCGAGGAGAAACGCGTCGCGCTGAGTTACGTCTCGGAAGCGTTCGCGGAAGGCTGCCTCGATGGTCTCGACGGTGACTGCATGGCCCAGGCCGCCCTGTTCGCGGCTTTTCAGGAACTCGTGACGACGTACGGCGAAGAAGCCACGGCCCGTTACGCGGAGGGATTCCCGGAGCGCATCCGCGGGGGCGCGTTCACCACGACGCTCCAGCATTGAGCAGGTGAGCGCGGACGGTTGAGGCGCGGGCGGTCAGCGACTACGTCCCGGGTCCGCGGTCCGGTCAGCCGGACCGTTCGCGCCCCGAGGAATCGCCACCCATGCCCGTCGCCCTGCTGCCGGACCGCGCCCTAGTCACCGTCACCGGACCGGACGCCACGACGCTGCTCCAGGGCGTCCTGACCTGCAACGTCGAGACGCTCCAGCCCGGCGAGGCGCGCCTCGGCGCCCTGCTCACGCCGCAGGGCAAGATCCTCTTCGATTTCCTGGTCTCGCGGATCCCCGACGGCTTCCGGTTCGACGTGCTGGCCGACAGGGCCGCGGACCTCGCCAAGCGCCTGACGCTCTATCGCCTGCGCGCGCAGGCGACCATCGCGGCCGACCCGACCGTCGCGGTCGCGGCGGCCTGGGCCGGCGCGGCCCCGCCCGCCGCGGAGGCGCTGGCCGATTCCCGCGCGGCCGATCTCGGCGCCCGTCTCTACGCCGAAGCGGGCGCCTTCTCGGCGGACGCCACCGAGGCCGACTACCACGCGCACCGGATCGCCCTCGGCGTGCCCGAGGGCGGACGCGACTTCGCCTTCGGCGACGCCTTCCCGCACGAGGCGCTGATGGATCAGCTCGGCGGCGTCGACTTCCGCAAGGGCTGCTACGTCGGCCAGGAGGTGGTCTCGCGGATGCAGCACCGCGGCACGGCCCGAACCCGCATCCTGGCGGCCGCCTACGCGGACGCCGCGCCCGCGCCCGGCACCGAGATCACCGCGGGCGGCAAGGTGCTCGGCACCACGGGCAGCGCCGCGGGGAACCGCGGCCTCGCCACGGTCCGCCTCGACCGACTGGGCGACGCGCTCGCCTCCGGCGAGACCCCGCGCGCGGGCGACCAGCCCGTGACGCTGACGCGCCCCGCCTGCGCGACCTTCGCCATGCCGGACGCGGCGGCGAGCGCGGCCGGGTAGGATCGCGACGCGCGGGATCGGTCCGCGTGACCGCGGCTCGTCTTGCCCCGGCGGAAAGGACCGTCGAGGTGGCCGTGCGGCCGCCGCCGCGACGGTGGCGTTCCGCTCCTGTTCTCGTTACCATCGCCGTATGTCCGAGACCGGCCTCATCGCCCATCCCGACGGCTGCCCACGCTGCTGGTGGGCCGGGCTCGACCCGCTCTACGTCGCCTATCACGACACCGAGTGGGGCGTGCCCGAGCATGACGGCCGCGCTCTCTACGAGAAGCTGATCCTCGACGGCTTCCAGGCTGGCCTGTCGTGGATCACCATCCTGCGCCGCCGGGACGGGTTCCGCGACGCCTTCGCGGCTTTCGATCCCGAGCGGATCGCCCGCTTCACCGAGGCGGACGTCGCGCGGCTGATGGCCGACACCCGCATCATCCGCAACCGCGCCAAGATCCAGGGCACCGTCGCGGGCGCCCGGGCGTGGCTGCGGATCGAGGAGCGCGGCCCCGGCTTCGCGCACTTCCTGTGGGACTTCGTCGACGGCCGGCCGGTCCAGGGCACGGCCCGGACCCGCGCGGAGATCGCCACCGAGACGCCGGTCTCCCGGGCGATCGGGAAGGCCCTGAAGGCCGAGGGCTTCTCCTTCTGCGGGCCGACCATCGTGCACGCGTTCATGCAGGCGGTGGGCATGGTCAACGATCACCTCGTCGGCTGCCACCGGCACGGGCCCTGCGCTGCGCTCGGCGGGTCCTGGTGAGCGCGCCGCCGCGCGCGTGGCAGCGCATGCTCTCTGGCCGCCGCCTCGACCTCCTCGACCCGGCGCCGGGGGACATCGAGATCGCCGACATCGCCCACGGCCTCGCCCGGGTCGCGCGCTGGAACGGCCAGACCCGCGGGCCGCACGTCTTCTCGGTGGCCCAGCACAGCCTGCTGGTCGAGGCGGTGGGCCGCCACCTCGCCCCCGGCTGCACCGACCGGGACGGGCTCGAGCTGCTCCTGCACGACGCGCCGGAATACGTGGTCGGGGACATCATCTCGCCGCTCAAGGCCGCCATCGGCGACGCCTATCGCGGCGTCGAGCTGCGCCTGCTCGCGGCGGTGCGCCGCCGCTTCGAGCTGGCCGCCCCCTCGCCCGCCCTCGCCCGGCTCGTTAAGCGGGCCGACCGGATCGCCGCCCACGCCGAGGCGGTGCGCCTCGCCGGCTTCGCGCCGGAGGAGGCCGAGCGCTATTTCGGCCCCTCGGTCGACCTGCCCGAGCCGGTGTCGGCCCTGGCCGGGCCGTGGCCGACCGCCGAGGCCGAGGCGCGATTCCTCGCGCGCTTCACCGCCCTGTCCCCGCCCTGACGGATCTTCGCCCTCGATCCGTCACGATCGCAGGTCACTGGCGCCCCACCATGCCGACCCTCCACGTCTGTCCGCTCTCGCGCCTGCCCGAGACCGTCGCCGCCACGGGCGCGAGCCACGTGCTCACGCTGATCAATGTCGGCACGCCGCTGGAGCGGCCGGCCGTGATCGACGCCGCGAACCACGCCATCATCTGGGTCAGCGACATCGCGGCGGCCCGGGACGGACACGTTTTGCCGGCTGAAGAACACGTGGCCCGGCTTCTCGACTTCGTCCGGACCTGGCCGCGGGAGAAGCCGCTGGTGATCCACTGCTACGCCGGGATCAGCCGCTCGACGGCGGCCGCCTACATCGCGGCCTGCGCGCTGGCGCCTGAGCGCGACGAGGCGGCGATCGCCGACGCCCTGCGGTCCGCCTCGCCCTCGGCGACGCCCAACGCCCTGTTCGTGGCGATCGCCGACCGAATGCTCGAACGCGACGGCCGCATGATCGCGGCGATCGCCCGCATCGGGCGCGGCGCCGACGCCTTCGAGGGCACGCCGTTCACCCTCGCGCTGGCGTGAACCGAACGCAGGTGCGAAGTGTGGCGCAAACGCCGCCGCGGCCGGCCAAAACGGTGCGGACCTGGCCGGCGGACTGGCCCCCAGGGTTGTGGCGACCGGGGATCGCGCCGTACAAACACCCCCAAAGGAAGTATCTGGGATGAGTGCGAGCAGACCCGAGGTGGCCCCCGCCGCCGGCGACCTGCCCTTCGAGAAGGCGCTGGAACAGCTCGAGGAAATCGTCCGCCGGCTCGAGCGCGGCGACGTGCCGCTCGACGAGTCGGTGGCGATCTACGAGCGCGGCGAGGTGCTGAAGAAGCATTGCGAGGCGCTGCTGAAGCGGGCCGAGGCGCGGATCCAGCGGATCACGCTGGGCTCCGACGGGCGGCCCGAGGGCGTCGCCCCGCTCGACATGTCCTGAGGCTCGGCGGTCGAACCGATCCCATCCGTTAGAGGTTGATGCCGTGGCGATTACCCCCGAGCAGAGTGCACTTCTCGACCGCGTTCCGTCGCCTTCGGCGCTGCGGCGCCTTCCGGAGTCGGAGCTGCAGGCGGTGGCGGACGCGGTGCGCGCCGAGATGATCGACGCGGTCTCGATCACCGGCGGCCATCTCGGCTCGGGGCTCGGCGTGGTCGAGCTGACCGTGGCGCTCCACCACGTGTTCGACACCCCCGACGACCGCATCGTCTGGGACGTCGGACACCAGTGCTACCCGCACAAGATCCTCACCGAGCGCCGCGACCGCATCCGGACCCTGCGCCAGGGCGGCGGCCTGTCCGGCTTCACCAAGCGCTCCGAGAGCGTCTACGACCCCTTCGGCGCCGCCCACTCCTCGACCTCGATCTCGGCCGCGCTGGGCATGGCGGTCGCCCGCGACCTCGACAACGCCGCCGCCAAGGCGAAGAACCGCCCGCTCAAGCGCCGCAACGCCATCGCGGTCATCGGCGACGGCTCGATGTCGGCCGGCATGGCCTACGAGGCCCTCAACAACGCCGGCGCCCTGCACTCGCGCCTGATCGTCATCCTCAACGACAACGACATGTCGATCGCGCCCCCCGTCGGCGCCATGTCGGCCTACCTCGCCCGCCTCGCCTCGGGCGGCGCCTACCAGTCCCTGCGCGAGACCGCCAAGCAGCTCGGCAAGCTCCTGCCCAAGGCGCTCTACCAGCGCGCGGCCGCGGCCGAGGAGTACGCCCGCTCGCTGGTGGTCGGCGGCGGCACCATGTTCGAGGAGATGGGCTTCCACTACGTCGGCCCGGTCGACGGGCACAACCTCGACCACCTGCTGCCGGTCCTCAAGAACGTCCGCGACGCCGAGCACGGCCCGATCCTGCTCCACGTCGTCACCCAGAAGGGCAAGGGCTACGCGCCGGCCGAGGCCTCGGCCGACCGCTACCACGGCGTGGTCAAGTTCGACGTGGTCTCAGGGGTCCAGGCCAAGGCCAAGCCGAACGCGCCGGCCTACACGCGGGTGTTCGGCGAGAGCCTGATCAAGGCGGCCGAC